>NZ_JBQCDN010000111.1:0-10146 GCF_051961175.1 Trinickia sp.
CAACCGCAAGGCCGAGTTCTTGGACCTGTCCTGGCCGCAGATCGACGAGCAGGCCGGCGTGATTCGCGTGAAGCGCGCCAAGCAGCGCGGCAAGAAGCGCGGAGAGGTCATCGAGCATATCGAGATCACGCCGGCCATCGCCGAGCTTCTGGAGCGCCTGCGCGCGGCCAGAAAGAACGACTGTCTATACGTGTTCTCGAACCGCCACGGCACGCACTACACGGCCGGAGGATTTAAGGCCATGTGGTCGAAACTAGTGAAGGCGGCGATCAACGCCAAGGTGATTCATGCGCGGTTCACGTTCCACGATCTGCGGGCCTATTACGTGACGCAGCACAAGGCAGAAAGAGGGGCATTACCGGACCTGCACGCCAATCCAGCGACGACGGCGCGGGTCTACGATCGGACGAAGATCGTCAAACGCCGCGCGCTGTGATTCCCATTTTGGGAATTTTGTACTGTACGTAAACCCAGAGAAAGGCGTCGAGAGGCTTGATTTTATTGGGGTGGCTGATGGGACTCGAACCCACGACGACAGGAATCACAATCCGATACATCGATCCTTGACGCGTCTTGGTTTGGCGAGACTTTTGGGAACGGATAGACTAAATCGACCTTTGATTCGTAACGCTTTTTTGAGGTGCGTTCCCAAGTGATTATGCCGTAATCGTCATTCCGAAGCGAGTCGGCGGACACCGGCACCCTGTGATTTTCGGTCGGATCGCGTTTTAGGCGATAATCTGTCCGAAATATTGCACCGAGAGACCCATGACAGACCTCATCAAAACTGCGATCAATCTGCTAGACAACGTTCAGCGCATGATCGACGAAGGCACGACGCAAGAAATCATCTGGCGGTATTGCGACAAGGCTAAGGGGAAGTTGCGTGAGCTTGGAGCGCAAAAATCACCTGCGCAATGCGGTGATCTTCCAGATTCGGAAGAGCCGGCGTCCCGATGAACTCAAGCGCGCCGGGATGCTTCCAGCCTATCGGCAGATTCGGCACGAGGTCTCCCCCGTTCCGATACAGCCACATAGGCACAGGCGAGAGCAGCGCGCGCACGGAGCAGCCGGGAGAAACCCGGGGCGGCTCGAAGCCATAGACGGCTGTCGGTCGGATGCCCGAGATCATCATTTCAACGGCCGCCATGATCGCCATGGCCGCCCCGAGGGAGTGCCCGACGAGCGTAACTGGCCTCCCGTTGATCGCGGCGAGCACATCCACCGATATTGCCTGCCAGGCCAACCAGAATCCTCTGTGCACGTCTCCTGCGCCGGCGACGGCCATCGGAATGGCGTCAAGATCGGCGACGAAGCCCGCAGCGTTGTCGGTGCCCGGGAAGGCCACGACGAGCCCGGCCGCTGTCTGCCGGACAATCGCGCGCGAGGCGCTGTCCGCTTTGCCAATATCCGGCGACGCGGTGTAGGCCTCTTGCGCGAGAATGGCGAAGTCCCGCGGTGTCATTTTGCGGGAGCCGATGCGGCGGCCGGCTCTCCATACACCGTCATCGCGTTCTGAAGCGTCAGCGAAAAGATGCCGATGGCAGCGATGAAAAGAGGCTTCTGGTTCGCGGGAATCTGCGTCGATTCATTGATGGCCTTCTCCATCGCCGGAACGCCCGTTGCGAGAAGCGTCTGTACCGAACTGACCGTGATAGCGCCTGCCGTCGAGCAGAACAGCCCGTTCGCGGTTGCAGCAGCGGCCACGGCCGGGTCGATCACGGCGATGCTTTGCAGCGTCGGTTGAACGACCGCGCACCCGTTGACGACCGTGGTTTGGAGCTTCGCGAGATTGCCGGCGGCGTTCTGCTGTTGCATCGTCGAGCAAGCGGAAAGAGCGGCCAGGGCTAACCCTGCCGCGATGAGCAGCATGCGTTTCATGGTGGTTCCTTTCGGTTGGGGGATTACTGCTGGGGAGTGGCGGGAACGCCGGGATTCGGCTCTGCCTGCTTGGCGGAGCGCGATGAAACCGCGTTGCAGACGACGTGTAGGCCAGCCAGGACCAGCGCGCCCATGGTGCCGGCTACGTCCGCCGGCGGGGCGGTGATCTTGAGCGCGCCGCACGCCCATACGATGACGCCGCCGATCATTGCGCCGCTGACGGCGGCCGCGCCCGTTGTGACGGGTGAAGATTGGTTCACGATTGCACCTCCTGTTGCGGTTGAGGCTCCTTTGAGAAATCGGCTCCGAGGGTGAAAAGCGCCCGCTCGGCGTCCCGGCGCTTCACGAGTCCGGCAAGTTCGACGCCGCCAGCTTTCGTCCAGACCACGAATTGATCCGCTGCGCCTTGCATGTGATTGACATTCAGGCAGGCGAGCAATGTCGAACTGCCGAATGCGCCGAGGCCGATGTTGTAAGCCAGATCGCAAAGCGCGGCTTTCTGCTCGTCGCTGATCGGCACTGTGACGAGCGTGTCGATGTGCGCGCCGATGCCCTTCATTCGATACAGCAAATCGGCATCGGCTTGTTCCTGCGTCCAGGTTGTTCCCTCGATGATCGCGGGGCCTGTGGCGCCATATCCGACCGTCGCGCGGCGCCATCCATAGACTGGGTCCGGGTATGCCTCCAGACGGCATCCTTCGAATTCCTTGGCGAGTTCAATCGCTTTGTCGAGCCATTCCATCATTCCTCCTTCAGTTCGGTGAGCGTTTTCAGGATGCGTTCGTCCTGCTCGCGGATCATGCGCAGCAGTGTTGAGTGAGTGGAAAGCATGTCGCGCTGCGCCTCGGCCATCGCGAGCGTTGCCTGACCGATTCGGTAGATATCCTCGACGAGACGGCGCTGGACTTGCTCCTGCCGGTTCTGCGAGATCATGACGATCGGTCCGGTATAGGCTGCTTGGAACGACAGCATCAGGTTCAGGAAGACGAATGGATATTCGTCCCAATGCCCGGTGAGCGTCCCTGTGTTCAGGGCAATCCAGGCGACGAGCGCGGCCGACTGCCAGATGATGAAAGGCCAACTGCCAACGAGCTTTGCCGTGAAGTCGGCGGCGCGCTGCCCGAGCGTCTCAGTGTCCGCGGACATACATCAACACTTCGAACACAGCCTCAAGCGCCACAAGGCCGATAACAAGCCACTCCAGAGCGCGCGCTTTACGCACTTCTCGATCGCCTTCGAGGATGTCGAGACGATCATTCATGTACTTAAGTCGGTCGTCGATTAAATCGAACTGGCCTTCTATCAAGTCGTCATCCATGGCTTTTAATCGCCCACTCGAAGATCAGCGCGGCGAGCGCAATGAGCATGCTCCCGCCACCGAAGAGCGCCGCAAACTTACCTGGAATCGATGCTTGGGCGTCTGACATCTGCTTCGCATGCGTTTGGCTGATGTCCTTGCGCAAATCGATAATGTCGTCTTTCGTGGCAACCCGGCCGATTGCCTCGCGCAACCCTGAAATCAACTCATCGTGTCGCTTGACCGCATCATCGAGCCTTGCAATATCGTCGTCGTGCTCATCCACGCGCCCCTTGATCTCAGCGATTTGTGCCATGACGGTTTGTTCCATTTGATCCCCGATATCAGTTGGAAGGTAGGATGGTGAAGCTGTCGGTGAATGCCTCTCTTAGGAAATTTGTTCCAAGATTGGTTGCCGTTTGCCAAGTTGTAGAGTTAGCCATAGAGAATATTCCGCTAACTCCTGTTGTGTTATTTTTTACGGATATCTTCCCAGTCCAGTTTGGCGATACAGTGAACTGTATTGAAGTTACACCAGCCCCATTATTTTTTGTCTGAGAAACAGATTGCGTAGCAAGCCCTCCTCCGAACCATTGGTGGGAGCTAAGATTTAGATAATCAATGTTGGTTGGTATGCCCGTGGTTGATACGGAGAAATTACCGTCTATTCTTCCGGTTTTCCCGAGCAAGTCACCAAAGCTAACCGGCGCGCCGCTCTTGCCCGCGAGCGCTATCACCCACGAATCGAGAAGCGATAGCGGCAGCGTACGACCGAGTTCGGTCGCGATCTGCGACATGGATAGCGGATAGGAGGCGGGGAGCGTCATGCGGCAGGCTCCAGGAGCGCGCGCAGCCGAATCACTTCCTTCGCGAGCTCGACGCAAGCCACGAGCGCGGCTTGCCCGTAGGCAACCGACAGAATCCCCTTCTCGCTTTCATGGACCGCCTCGGGCAGAACGGACCGCAACGATTGCGCGCCGACGCCGGCTTGTCGCTGGTCAATGTCGATGCGCGAATACGTGCCGCTGCGGACGCCGGCCAGTTGCTCGATGAAATCGGACGGCAACTCGGTCCAATCGGTCTTCAAGCGTTCATCAGAGTTCGCTTGAATGCCGCCGGTGGATGTGAGGTTCCCCGAGTCGTCGATCGTCAGCAAGACCGCCGTATTGGCCTGATTGACGACCACGAAGCTGTTACCCACCACCCCAAGGTATTTCGCCCCCCCGCTGCACGACATTTTTTGGTACCCGGAGGAATTCGTCGTGCTGAAGGTGACTGGCGTTTGTGTGGTTCCGCTGACTGACAGCGAGGAAAGGGCCGGTAGGGACGAATGGGCCGGGTCCATGATCCCTACGTCGACCTCAGACACCCCGCTATCGAGAACGCTAGTTCCGTCCCACGTCACCGTGACGGTGGTCAGGGACGTATATGCAGACGCAGAGATCGTGCCGTAGATCGTGCCGGCGCTCACCTTCGCCTTGACGCGGCGACCGACTGTGTACCGCGCCGTCAAATTACCGGGTACCGTGAACTGCGTCGTCGAAACGTAGGTCGGCGTGTCGCCAAAATTCAGCCATTCCCAGCCGTTTTGGAACTGCGTCGCCACGTCGGCCATCATCTGGCGCGCGGAGTCGTTCACGGTCGACGGCGCTTGCCCTTCCGCCCAGTTGATATTCGTTGCCGCCGTGGCGTTGTTCGCAGGCGTCGGGGACCACTGCCAAAGTGCCATTTCGGATCACCTATAATGAAAAACCCCGCGCGCGGCGGGGTTCGGAGATTTCAATGCACGACGTTTTGATGGTCGGCCTCGTGAAGCTCGGCATCGTGGCCCTTGTCTCATTTGTTGCCGGGATTCTGGAAGCCGCCAAGAAGCCCATTCACGGCGGCTGGACGACCGTAATTCAGGAGCCCCTGCATAAGCGGACCTGGAATCTGTTGCGCCGCCGCGGCAGCACGAGCATCGAGGTACGGAAGAACCGCATTCGGATCCATAAGTAGGCCTGTCAGGCGGTCTTGCAGGCGACCGCCGACCATCTGACCCACCTTGTTCGCGCCGCCGAGAATGCCGAGCCCCACCATCGGGTGTCCGAGCGCCGTGGCCCCAAGGGCGCCGACCCCCTTCGCGAGATTTCCGGCGCCTCCGAACGTGGGACCATAGAGCTGGCGCGCGAGCCAGCCGTTCGCCGCGAGGTTGTATGCCGTGTCGCTGCCGGGAGAGCGGATCGCATTCGATACCGTCGCGCGCTGTAGGTCTTGGCCGATGCCCTGCAATGACTGAAGCGCGCCGGGGTCGACCCCATACTGAGCACCCTTCATCGCGCTCGTGAGCGCCGATCGGAACGGCATCATCTGGATCTCGGGCGCGCCGCCGGCGTTCATCGCGCGCGTACCGAGTCCGTTCGCGATCTGCTGCCCGACTTCCATCGTGTTGATCGGCACGCTCATTTCGGCATACTTCTGCGCCGCTTGGCGCACTCCTGGGACGTAGGTTTGCGTCCAACTTTTTAGGTAGCTCTGTGCGTCGGTCAGCGCGCGCGCCTGCTGATTGTTGCCGCTGCGCTTCGCGGCGTCGATCATGTCGCCGAGCGCGCGGTTCGTGTAATCGAGCGCCTGCCCGCTGATTGCTCGGTTCTGCGGCGTCGGCCATTGCAGTTGCACGCCTTCATTGCGGGCCAATTGATCGGCTTGCTGCATGGCCTGCTGAACGGCGGGGCGCTGCGCGAAGTTGACGAATCCCTTGCCGACATTGGTCGTGGCCTGATGCGCGGCATCGTAGAGCGGCTGCGTCGCCGCCGCGCGCGCATCCTGCGCCGCTTGCAAAGCGGCCGGAGACTGCGCCACCCCCATCAGCGCCTGCCAGCGCGCATCGTTGTTGTCGATCGAGCGCTGCGCCATCGCCGTCTTGAACGCTGGGATATTCCCGGCCGCCTTCTCGGTCTGCACCATGACTGGCGTTTGCGCGACCTGCGCGGTGGTCGGCTGCGATCCTGGCACGAACTGCTGCGAGCCGCGGATATTCGACGCCGCCTGCGCCGCCTCGGACTGGTCCATCGCGTTTGCCAGTCCTTCGCCGACATATCGGGTAGGCTGCACGACGGGCTGCACAGCATCCCAGATCCCTCGCCCGGCCGCGCGCGCGCCGGCCGCAACGAGCGGCGTAGCCCCCCCGAGCAGGCCGCCCAACCCAACCTGTTCGGCCTTCTGCTTCCAGAAGTCATCGCCCGGGTTCTGGACTGGCATCATGGCGCTGCCCGCGGCGCCCTGTGCGGCGCCGAGTCCCACCTTTCCAGCCAACGACAAGCCGGCGTATTCCGGGCCCGCGAGCAGCGTAGGCAGCGTGCCGGCGATTTGACCGCCGATATTGCCAGCTCCGGCCGTGATCGGATTCGCTTTGCTGTACGGGGCATATTGCGCGTTGAGGTTCGCAATGCCGTGCTCGGCGTCCCGCGTGAGCCATTGGCCCGCGCGTCCGATCATATTCATCGGCTGCTGCCCAGTGATAGTGCTGGTGAGGTTCGGCGATTCACCGATTCCGCCCAGCGCCTGCATGCCGCGGCCGATCAGCTGCTGTATCCCCATTGCCGTCGTGCCAACCCCATGACCAAGGCCTACGCCCAGCGAAGCGAGCATTCCCGGCTGTTGCCCGGCAGCGGTTGGGACTGCCGCGGCGCCCGAGCCGCCCGCTGCCGACGCCGGGCTTGCGCTCGGTGCGGCCTTCGACCCCGCCGCCGCGTCCGCCGCGAATTGATCGGCAAGCGAAACGGACTGAGTCGGCGCGACGCCAGCCGAAGCTGCGTCCGCTGCAAACTGATCGGCGGTGCTCATTGGAACGCTCCCAACTGTTCAAGCGCCTTGATCTTCTGGCCGAACTTCGGGTCCTGCTTGAGCACGCCCGCGGCGAATTTCTGCCGCGCGGCGGGGTCTTGGATCGATTGCCATTCCCAGATGCGTGGGTCGGCGTTCTTGTCGAAGGTCGTTTCGGCCTTCGTGTAGCTCGCCGGGTCATTCCCGTTTGCGAACGGCATCAGAAGGGCTGTCTTCGCCTGCGTCATGGCGTATTGCGCGCTGAGGTTGCGGCCGGCTTCCTGGATAGCATCCACCGTCATGTGCTTGTTCGGGTTGCCTGCGGATACGATCGCGCGCGCAGCATCGGTGCCCAGGCCGCCCTGCCCCAGCTTCGCGACGATCTGGTTGCTGTACTTGTCTAGCAGGTCGGTTGCGGTCTTCGCATCGTTCGCGCCCGGGATTCCCACCAGCGAGAGAAGACCGTTCGCATAAGAACGGCGATCCGCCTCGGCGCCGGTGATCGCAGACGGTGCGAGCGACATGATGTTTTCGAGCTGCGAGCGCACCGTCTGCGCCGCAGCGTTCGAATCGCGCAACTGGCCGAATCGGTCCTGCATCTGCTTGACTTGGCCTTGCGCGAACGTATTTGCGCCCATCGGCTGCGCGCCGTAAATCTGGCCGCCGGCCGCCTGCTGGCCGCCCACGAATGCCTGAGGTCCATTCTCGTGCAGCATGATCCCCGTGGACACGATATGCCGCACCGCGGGGTTCGAGAGATCGATTGGCTGATCTGGCTTGATGCCCAAGCGCTGCGACACGTCCTGGATATATGCCTGGGTGTCGTTCTCGTTCGAGGGGGCCCATTTCGAAATCACGCCAGCAAGAGTATTGACGCCCTGCTTGCCGTAGGAAGCCAGATTCGAATCCATCTGTTGGATGCCGGTCTGCATGTCCGGGTATTGCGCGAGGTGACCGCCCGGCATCATGGCGCCAGGATTGTTGCTGCGTAGCGGTGCCGGCATTTCCCCCGTGGCGGCCTGCGTGCGGCTCATGACAGGTGCCGGGTTGCCCTGGGCGTCATAGGCGCCGGTGAACGGCAATTGCGAACCCTCGCCGGCCGTCTTGGCAGCGGCCATCTGCTGCGTGACACCAGCGGCCCCCGGAATAGAGTTGACCCCGACGACGTTGCCCGAGGCATCGAATAACGGAGTCGCGCCGGCGGGAATGTTCGGGTTGAACGCCATCGGCTGCATGGTGAGCGGATCGCGCAGGATCGCTCCGGGCCGCGCGTTGACCGGCGCGATGTAAGTCGCGTGCGCCACCCCACCGCGGTTCGCCGCCTGAATCTCGGCGGGCGTCATGCCCCCCTGCATGCCCATCTTTGTGATGTCTGTCGGCATCATGGCGGCAAGCGACGGATCGTGCTCGACCGCGATACGCATCAGATCGCCGCCGCCCGGCAGACCGGCATAGGTCGACAGCAGCCCCTGCTGGAAGAGCTGCGCCGGCGTGCGGCCCATGATGAGCGGCCCGGACGGCTGGGCGGCAGGGTAAGCCGATGCCGCTGACGAAGAGGCGTCCTGCGGGGTCGGGGCGAGCCCTTGCATGCCTGACGATAGACCAGAGATCCCCGGCGCGTTCGCGGCACCCATGACGGGCTGCATCGGCGTCGATGCTGAAGCTGGCGCAGCTTGCGCGGGTGCGCCGCCTTGCGCTGCCCCCATGAGACCCTGCAACGCCTGCATTTGGAGCATCTGCCGCTGCGTGGCGATCGCGTTTGCCGCGCCCTGCCCGAGCCCTTGAACACCGGCCCCGAGCGCTTGACCCATCGATACAGGGATACGGGACGGCGCCGACGCTTGCAGAAGCCCTTGGCCGAGCCCGAGCATAGCCGCGGTGTTCGGGTTGGCGTAGACGCCCATCAACCCACCGGATGGAGCCCCGCCCCCATTGAAGAGATCCATGAGTCCGGCCATGTCATGCCCCCGGCGCGGCGCCGCCGCCCATGCCGCCCATGCCGCCCATCAATCCGCCGAGCCCGCCGCCCATGCTTTGCATCAGCTGCGGATTCTGTTGCAAGAGGCTCATGAGGCCCGGCGCCATTCCTGCGATTGCGCCCCCGACACCGACTGGGCGCTGGTGATTCTGTGCCTGCTGAGTCAGATTGGCGCCAATCATCCCGAGTCCACCCAGGTTAAAGCCCGGGGTTTGAACCGCACCCATGGGTTGAGCTCCAGGGCCGAACATGGCCGCTGGCATCGCCCCTTGATACTGCATGGGGTTCTGCTGCGTGTAGAACGGGTATTGCTGTTGCGCGCCGGGCGCCGTAAATCCGAACGTGTTGTTCATGCTTCACCCCGCAGAAGATGCCCCGCGCCAAGCGCGTCGTAATTCACCATGTCGAAACCGCTCGCATCGCGCGCGACTGCCTGCGGAACGATGCGGCGAACCTCATCAGCCATGACGCCAACGCGGCGCATGCGCGGTGCATCCCACAGATAGCGGTAGCGGTAGAGCTGGATGCCGTTATCCAGGCGCGCGCCAGTCGACTCAATGTCAGCCTTCAAGCGTCGATCCGAGAACGCGCCCATCAGGCCACCGCCGACGGCGCCGATTGCGGTTCCCCACGGGCCGAACGTGCTGCCGATCGCTGCGCCGCTCGCCGCGCCGCCCAGCGCGCCGGCCGCTTGGTTCTGGTAGTACGGCGTGCTTGTCGTGCCGCCGTAATTCCCCTGGATGAGATTCGAGTAATTGTTGAGTAGCGTCCAGGGAGCATTGATCTGCGCCTGTTCGAGCGCCTGCTGATTGCCGCCCATGTTGTATAGGTTCGTGCCAGCCGCGTTGATCGAATTCACCACGTTCGGCGCGTTCGACGAGCCCGCGAGCTGCTGCTGGGATGCAACGTTGTAGTTCTGCGAGAGACCTTGCGCGCCGGCCATCATGTTCTGCATGTTCTGCTGGTACATGCCGCTGAGCATGCTCGCGTCGGTATTGCCGAGTTGCGTCGCCAAGTCCTGCTGATTCTGGCTCACGGCGTTGCCATATGCCCCCGACCCGTACCGGCCCGCGCCCTCGAACGCGCTCGCGGTCTGCGGCGCCGTCGCGGTCTGATAGGAACGCGTGATGGCGTCATTCGCGGCATTGACAGCGCCCGTCTGATACGGGTTGCTCATCATGCCGCC
>NZ_JBQCDN010000112.1:0-77151 GCF_051961175.1 Trinickia sp.
GTTCTCAATGGCTAAGTCCGCAAAGCGCGTTGCCGTTACCGGCGCCGCAGGTCAAATCGGTTACTCGCTGCTGTTTCGTATCGCCAACGGCGATCTGCTCGGCAAGGACCAGCCCGTCATCCTGCAACTGCTCGACCTCCCGCAAGCACAAGCCGCCGTCAAGGGCGTCGTCATGGAGCTCGAAGATTGCGCGTTCCCGCTGCTCGCGGGCGTGGTCGTGACGGACGATCCCAAGGTCGCGTTCAAGGACGCCGACATCGCGCTGCTCGTGGGTGCGCGTCCGCGCTCGAAGGGCATGGAGCGTAAGGATCTGCTCTCCGCCAACGCCGAAATCTTCACGGTGCAAGGCCGCGCGCTGAACGAAGTCGCCAGCCGCGACGTGAAGGTGCTCGTCGTCGGCAACCCGGCGAACACGAATGCTTACATCGCGATGAAGTCGGCACCGGATCTGCCGAAGAAGAACTTCACGGCGATGTTGCGCCTCGACCACAACCGCGCACTCTCGCAAATCGCCGCGAAGTCCGGCAAGCCGGTTTCGTCGCTCGAAAAGCTCACCGTCTGGGGCAACCACTCGCCGACGATGTACGCCGACTACCGCTTCGCGACGGCCGACGGCCAGTCGGTCAAGACGCTGATCAACGACGAGGAATGGAACCGCAACGTGTTCCAGCCGACCGTCGGCAAGCGCGGCGCGGCGATCATCGAAGCGCGCGGCCTGTCGTCGGCGGCTTCGGCAGCCAACGCGGCGATCGACCACGTGCGTGACTGGGTGCTTGGCACGAACGGCAAGTGGGTCACGATGGGCGTTCCGTCGGATGGCTCGTATGGCATTCCCGAAGACATCGTCTACGGCGTGCCGGTGACTTGCGAAAACGGCGAGTACAAGCGCGTGGAAGGTCTGGAAATCGACGCCTTCTCGCGTGAAAAGATGGACTTCACGCTGAACGAACTCCTCGAAGAACGCGACGGCGTCCAACACCTGCTCGGCTGATCTTCGGCAGCCGGCGCCGCCTGCGCGAGCGGGCAGCGCCGGCGAATGATTCGAGAGTCCGGCGCCGCGCACGCCGCGTCACGACGACGCAGGCGTCCGGCGCCGGCTCACCTTATGAGATTCGCACGTGCTTTGCTCACGCAAACGCGCAGTATCGGGTCGTCATGGCGCGGTGAAGCGGCGCCGCCATCGGCGCCTCGCACCGGGGAGCACCCCGCCACGCGTCCCGCAGCGCTCGAGCGAATCCCGTCTCTTGTTTTAAAGCGATTGAAGCTTCTCGAGCCGAAGATGCGCGCCCTCACTCCAGCAGAAGTATTGTTTGACGGCGAAATGCCGCCCGCGCTGCTACCCGTGTGCGATCACTACGCGGGCAGCGAAAAGCTGATGCTCAAATCGCTCGCGCTTCAGGCTGAACTCGGGCCCGTCTTCGACGTGACGCTCGATTGCGAAGACGGCGCTGCTGTCGGCCACGAGGCGGAACATGCCGAACTCGTCGCATCGCTGCTCGGCAGCGAACACGATCGGTTTGCACGCGTCGGCGTACGCATTCACGACTACGCCCATCCCCATTGGCGCGACGACGTCCGGCTCATTCTGCGCTCGGCGCGGCGTGCCCCCGCCTACATCACGCTGCCGAAAGTGCGCAGCGTCGCGGATGCGGCCGAAATGTGCGCGTTCATCGAAGCGACACGCCGTGAGTTCGGTATCGAAAAACCCGTACCCACTCAACTTCTGATCGAAACCCACGGCGCACTCGCCGACGTCTTCCGCCTCGCGTCGCTGCCGACTGTCGAAGCGCTGTCGTTCGGGCTCATGGATTTCGTCTCAGCGCACGACGGCGCGATCCCCGATGCGGCGATGCGTTCGCCGGGCCAATTCGATCATCCGCTCGTTCGGCGCGCGAAGCTGGAGATCGCCGCCGCCTGTCACGCCCACGGACGTGTGCCCTCGCACAACGTCAGTACGGAAATTCGCGACATGTCGATCGTTGCCGCCGACGCCGCCCGCGCCCGTGACGAGTTCGGCTACACGCGCATGTGGAGCATCCATCCGGCGCAAGTGCCTGTCATCGTCGCCGCGTTCGCGCCGCGCGACGAGGCCATCGCCACCGCGGCGGACATTTTGCTGGCGGCTCAAGCCTCGCAATGGGGGCCGACGCGCCACGGCGATACGCTGCACGATCGCGCAAGCTACCGCTACTACTGGTCAGTGCTGCGCCGGGCGCGCGCGACCGGGCGCGCGCTGCCGCCCGAAACCGCGCCGCTGTTCGCCAGCCCCGCTTGCTCGAAGGCGCTGTGATGACGTCGTCTCCCTCTACAAAACGGTCGGGCGCGGTGGCCCCAAAGGCGTCCGGGCGCATGGGTACGGCAGCAGCAAACGGCTTCAAGTCGTAAAATCTGAAGTTTGTACGGCCAAATAGGAGAAAATAGCGACCGCCGCGCGTCGCCATTGCGCGCAAAGCCGGCCGGTCCGCCTGCCGCGCGGTTCGTGTTCATTTGTCTCACCGTTATCCAAAGGTCTTGATTCCATGAAGAAATTGCTGATCGCCGCCGTCGTCGCCTCGCTTTCCGCCACGACGCTTCTCGCTGCGAACGATGCATTCGCGCAAGGCAGCACGGCTGCCAAGAAGCCCGCGCCGAAGCACCGCCTGATCAAGCGCAAATCGACCAAGAGCGTCGCCAAGAACGATCCGGTACCCGAGGGTGCGGTGAAGTGGTCCTGCCAGGACGGCCAGTCGTTCGACCTGAAGGGCGACATGAAGCGCGACCAGATCGTGACGGTCCACTGGGCCAACAAGAACTACAATCTGCCGCGCGAGTCCACGAGCACGGGCGCCGACCGCTTCCATGACGCCGCCACCGGCCTCGACCTCGTCGTCATCCCGACGAAGGCGATGCTGTTCTCCGACCATGATGGCGCGCGCCTTGCGGACGAATGCAAGACGGCCGAAATGATGCAAGGCTCGCCGGCCCCGACGCAATCGAACGAGTTGCAAAAGTCCGGCAGCTAAGTCCTGCGCGAGGGAGCCTCGTCCCATGTCCGCACCGATCCCCCATGTCCGGCCCGCGCCGGATCAGGTGTTTGTCGATATCGTCGACTACGTCCGGGATGCCCGGATCGACGGCGCTCCGGCGCTCGACACGGCCCGCAACTGTTTGATCGACACGCTGGGCTGCGGACTCGAGGCGCTCTCCTACCCTGCCTGCACGAAGCTGCTGGGCCCGATCGTGCCCGGTACTGTCGTCCCTCACGGGGCGAAGGTGCCCGGCACGCAATTTCAGCTCGATCCCGTGCAGGCCGCCTTCAACATCGGCGCGATGATTCGTTGGCTCGATTTCAACGATACGTGGCTCGCCGCCGAATGGGGGCATCCGTCCGATAACCTCGGCGGCATTCTGGCCACGGCCGATTGGTTGTCGCGCAACGCGGTGGCCGCCGGCAAAAAGCCGCTGGTGATGAAGGACGTGCTCGTCGCGATGGTCAAGGCGCACGAGATCCAGGGCGTCATCGCACTCGAGAATTCGTTCAATCAGGTCGGGCTCGATCACGTTCTGCTCGTCAAGGTCGCCTCGACGGCCGTCGTAGGGCAGATGCTCGGCCTTTCCCGCGACGAACTCGTCAATGCCGTTTCCCTCGCATTCGTCGACGGCCATGCCCTGCGCACGTACCGGCACGCGCCGAATACGGGCTCGCGCAAATCGTGGGCGGCGGGCGATGCCACCTCGCGGGCGGTGCGCCTCGCGCTGATCGCCAAGACCGGCGAGATGGGCTACCCATCGGCGCTGACCGCCCGGACGTGGGGCTTTTACGATGTGCTGTTCAAAGGCAACGCGTTCGGGTTTCAGCGTCCATACGGCTCGTACGTGATGGAAAACGTGCTCTTCAAGATCTCGTTTCCGGCCGAGTTTCATGCTCAGACGGCGGCCGAAGCGGCCATGGCACTGCATGGTCGATTGCAGGCAAGCGGCAAGCGAATCGAAGATATCGCGAAGATCACGATCCGCACCCACGAAGCGGCGATCCGCATCATCGACAAAACCGGCCCGCTTTCCAACCCGGCCGATCGCGACCATTGCATCCAGTTCATGGTGGCGGTACCGCTGATTTTCGGGCGTTTGACGGCAGCCGACTACGAGGATGCCGTCGCGGCCGATCCGCGTATCGACGCGCTGCGCGCGAAGATCGTTTGCATCGAGGATCCGCAGTTCACGGCCGATTACCACGATCCCGGCAAACGCTCGATCGCCAATGCATTGACGGTCGAGTTCAGTGACGGGACGAAGCTCGACGAAGTCGTGGTTGAATACCCGATCGGCCACAAACGGCGCCGTGCCGAGGGCATTCCGCTGCTGGTGGAGAAGTTCAAGACGAATCTCGCGCGCCGCTTCCCGGAGAAGCAGCGGCAGGCGATTCTCGATGTCTCGCTCGATCAAGCGAAGCTCGAGACGATGCCCGTCAACGAGTACGTCGATTTGTACGTGATATAGCAGGAATAGCAGGACCGAAGGATAGAAGGATAGCAAGCGGGAGTGCCGAATTCAGGCATCTCCGAACGCTGGTTTAAGGTTCAAGGTTCAAGAAAAACGTAGCAACGTCATTTCCTCGCTCTAAACCTAGGAAAAACCATGGCCCACAATCTGCACAACACGCTCAAGGAATTCGACAGCGGCACCGGCAACGGCAAGTTCTACTCGCTGCCGGAGCTCGGCAAGGCGCTGAACATCAAGATCGAGCGGCTGCCCGTGTCGATCCGCGTCGTGCTCGAATCGGTGCTGCGCAACTTCGACGGCAAGAAAATCTCGGAAGAGCACATCCAGCAGCTCGCCAACTGGAAGCCGGCCGCCGCTCGCGTCGACGAAATTCCGTTCGTGGTCGCGCGGGTCGTGCTCCAGGACTTCACAGGCGTGCCGCTGCTGGCCGACATCGCCGCCATGCGCGGTGTGGCACAGCGCACGGGCAAGGACCCGAAGGCGATCGAACCGCTGGTGCCGGTGGATCTCGTGGTCGATCACTCGGTGCAAATCGACTACTTCCGCCAGCACGACGCGCTCGATCTGAACATGAAGCTCGAGTTCCAACGCAACAACGAGCGCTATCAGTTCATGAAGTGGGGCATGCAGGCATTCGACACGTTCAAGGTCGTGCCGCCCGGCGTGGGCATCGTGCACCAGGTGAACCTCGAATATCTCGCACGCGGCGTGCACAAGAAGACCGAGAACGGCGACACCATCTACTATCCCGACACGCTCGTGGGCACGGATAGCCACACGACGATGATCAACGGTATCGGCGTGGTGGGCTGGGGCGTGGGCGGCATCGAAGCCGAAGCGGGCATGCTCGGCCAGCCGGTGTACTTCCTGACGCCCGACGTCGTCGGCGTCGAGCTCAAGGGCAAGCTGCGCGAAGGCGTGACGGCGACGGACCTCGTGCTGACGATCACCGAAATGCTGCGCAAGGAGAAGGTGGTCGGCAAGTTCGTCGAATTCTTCGGCGAAGGCACGGCCTCGCTCACGCTGCCCGACCGCGCGACGATCGGCAACATGGCGCCCGAATACGGCGCGACGATGGGCTTTTTCCCCGTCGACGAAAAGACGATCGACTACTTCAAGGGCACGGGCCGTACCGAAGCCGAAATCGCCGCCTTCGAAAACTACTTCAAGGCGCAGCAGCTGTTCGGCATTCCGAAGGCCGGCCAGATCGACTATACGAAAACGCTCACGCTCGACCTCGGCACGGTGGCCCCGTCGCTGGCGGGCCCGAAGCGTCCGCAAGACCGGATCGAAATCACGCACGTGAAGTCGACGTTCGCGGAGCTGTTCAGCAAGCCCGTGGGCGAAAACGGCTTTGCCAAGAAGCCGGCCGATCTCGAGGCCGAGTACAACACGACGAACGGCGTGAAGCTCAAGAACGGTGACATCCTGATCGCCGCCATCACGTCGTGCACGAACACGTCGAACCCGAGCGTGCTGCTGGCCGCGGGCCTGCTCGCGAAGAAGGCCGTCGAAGCCGGTTTGACGGTGGCGCCGCACATCAAGACGTCGCTCGCGCCGGGATCGCGTATCGTCACCGAATATCTGACGAAAACAGGCCTGCTGCCCTACCTGTCGCAACTGGGCTTCGAACTGGCCGCCTACGGCTGCACGACCTGTATCGGCAACGCAGGCGATCTCACGCCCGAGCTGAATGAAGCGATCACGAAGAACGACGTCGTCGCCGCGGCCGTGCTCTCGGGCAACCGCAACTTCGAAGCGCGGATTCACCCGAACATTCGCGCGAACTTCCTGGCTTCGCCCCCGCTCGTCGTCGCCTATGCGATCGCCGGTACGATCACGCGCGATCTGATGACCGAGCCGGTCGGCAAGGGCAAGGATGGCCGCGATATCTATCTCGGTGACATCTGGCCGTCGAGCGAGGAAGTCAATGCACTCCTGAAGTTCGCGCTGGACGCCGACGCGTTCCGGACGAACTACGCTCAGCTCACGAAGCCGGGCGACCTCTGGAGCAAGATCGAAGGTGAGGAAGGCCAAGTGTACGACTGGCCGAAATCGACCTACATCGCCGAGCCGCCGTTCTTCGGCGAGCAATTTTCGATGACGCCGTCGGGCGAAGTCGCGGCGATCAAGGGTGCGCGCGCGCTGGGCGTGTTCGGCGATTCGGTGACGACCGACCACATCAGCCCGGCCGGTTCGATCAAGGAAGATTCGCCGGCCGGCAAGTGGCTGAAGGCGAATGGCGTGCAAAAAGCCGACTTCAACAGCTATGGCTCGCGCCGCGGCAACCATGACGTCATGATGCGTGGCACGTTCGCCAATGTGCGTATCAAGAACCTCATGATTCCGCCCAAGGAAGACGGCACGCGTGTGGAAGGCGGCTTGACGATTCATCAGCCGAGCGGCGAGCAACTGTCGATCTATGACGCCGCGATGAAGTACATCGCCGACGACACGCCGACGATGATCTTCGCCGGTGAAGAATACGGCACGGGTTCGTCGCGCGACTGGGCGGCCAAGGGCACGCAGCTTCTGGGCGTCAAGGCGGTCGTGGCGCGCAGTTTCGAGCGGATCCATCGCTCGAATCTCGTCGGCATGGGTGTGCTGCCGCTGCAGTTCAAGGGTTCGGACAGCGTCCAATCGCTCGGGATCACCGGCGAGGAAACGTACGACATCGAAGGGCTCGGTGACGACTTCAAGCCGCAGCAGGAGGTCACGCTCGTGATCCACGGCAAGGATGGCAAGACGCAGCGCGTGCCGGTTCTGCTTCGCATCGATACGCCGATCGAAGTCGACTACTACAAGCACGGCGGGATTCTGCCGTTCGTGCTGCGCTCGCTGTTGGCGGCGTAAGCCTGCAGGACACACTGCAGTTTTGCAGGTGCCGCGCTTCGTTGCGAAGCGCGGTGCATTCGGAGCCCGGCCCCGTGCCGGGCTTTTTTTTGCCGAATTACCCTCAATTACCCGCAATTACCCTTCAGAAGGGTAATGTATCCTTCCAAGGGATAATCGAACGTCATCGGCAGCGCATCAGAAGAACCCAAGCGCCTCGGCTTGATAGCTCACGAGCAAGCACTTCGTCTGCTGGTAGTTCTCGAGCGCCTTCTTATGCGTTTCGCGGCCGATGCCGGACTGCTTGTAGCCGCCGAACGCAGCATGTGCCGGATACAAGTGATAGCAGTTCGTCCAGACGCGGCCCGCCTCGATCTCACGGCCCATGCGATAGGCGCGCGTGCCATTACGCGTCCAAACGCCGGCGCCCAGGCCATAAAACGTGTCGTTGGCCAGTTCGATCGCCTCCGCCTCGTCCTTGAAGGTCATCACCGAAGCGACCGGCCCGAAGATCTCTTCCTGGAAGACGCGCATCTTGTTGTTGCCCAGCAGCATCGTCGGTTGAACGTAGAAACCATCCCCGAGTTCGGCGAGCGGCGCCGTGCGCGCACCGCCCGTCAGACACGTCGCCCCCTCTTCGCGGCCAATATCGATGTACGACAGAATCTTGTCGAGTTGCTGCTGCGAAGCCTGCGCGCCGATCATCGTATTCGGATCGAGCGGATGCCCGGCCTTGATCTTGCCGACACGCGCGATCGCTTTCTCGATGAACCGGTCATAAATCGATTCCTGGATCAGAACGCGTGACGGGCACGTGCACACTTCGCCCTGGTTCAGCGCGAACATCGCCAACCCTTCGAGCGCCTTGTCGAGATACGCATCGTCCTGATCGAGCACATCGGCGAAGAAGATGTTCGGGCTCTTGCCGCCGAGTTCGACGGTACTTGGAATGAGGTTGTCCGCCGCGGCGTGCAAGATACGCTTGCCCACCGGTGTGGAGCCCGTGAACGCGATCTTCGCGATCCGCTTGTTCGTGGCCAGCGCTTCGCCGGCTTCCTTACCGAAACCGCTGACGATGTTGACGACGCCCGGCGGGAACAGATCGCCGATGATCTCCATCAGGACCAAGACGGAAGCCGGTGTCTGCTCGGCCGGTTTCATGACGACGCAGCAGCCGGCCGCGAGCGCCGGCGCCAGCTTCCACGCCGCCATCAGCAGTGGAAAATTCCACGGGATGATCTGGCCGACGACACCCATCGGCTCATGGAAATGGTAAGCCACCGTGTTGTCGTCGATCTCGGAGATCGCCCCTTCCTGCGCACGGATGCAACCGGCGAAATAACGGAAGTGGTCGACGGCGAGCGGAAGGTCTGCAGCCATCGTCTCGCGCAGCGGCTTGCCGTTGTCGATCGTCTCGGCCACGGCGAGCAGCTTCAGGTTCTTTTCCATGCGCTCCGCCACGGCCAGGAGCAGATTGCCGCGCTCCGTCGTCGAGGTCTTGCCCCACTTGCGGCGGGCCGCATGGGCGGCGTCGACGGCCAGCTCGATGTCCTCGGCGCTCGAGCGCGGAACGCGACAGAACGGCTTGCCGTTGATCGGCGAAACGTTCTCGAAATAATTCCCGCCGACCGGGGCAACCCACTTGCCCCCGATATAGTTGTCGTATTGCTTCCGGTACGGGAATTCGATGTCCAGGCCAAGTTGTTTCAGGTCAAACAGGTCCATCGCATGTCTCCTTTGGATTTCGATCGCGTTCTCTGCAATTCTCTGAACTTCACGTGACAGCGCCAAACGGCTGTGGGGGAATCAGGCAACTACCATGCCAAATTGAAAGCATTGAAATCCGGCAAACGAAGCGTCTTATCCGAAGCCGGAGTGTTTCATTTCGGCACAACGCTGATCGGCGATGCGTCGAGTGTTTCAATCTGGAACAGGTTCATGATGGTGATCGTGAACGAGCGTGATACAGCGCGGATGATCCGTTCACTTCGCCGCATGGCTCGCGACGAGGGGGCCGGCATTGAGCAATATAGTCGACGCGCGGGCGGTGTCGGCGGTCATTTTGGTGGTACCCGGGCCGTACCCGTTCGCATTCAGCAGATACGCCATGATGTCGGCGTACTCGTCATCTTTCATCTTGCCGGGGCGATCGGCGGGCATGTTCGTCGACATGTAGGTGTATATGCCGCCGATGGTGAGATGCGAACCGCTCGCTGGCGCAAAGGCCGGTCCGCTCAAAGCGGGTGCGGTGACGCCCTGCATGTTAGCGCCGTGGCACTTGGCGCAGCTGCTGCCGTAAAGGCGTTTGCCGTGCGCGACTTGTGCACTGTCGAACGTTGGCGCAGCGGAAGCGGGTGCCCCGGCGTCGGATATCTTGACGATGCGTCCAGCGTTGTTGGCGGAATAAGTCGCATCGCGCAGCCTGTCTCGGCCCGATGTGCGGACAGGTCCGTCCAGATAGGCAAACCGACCCGACGTATTGCGCGCCGCTCGAATCTGCGCGGGCAGCGCCCACGCGCGCGTCAGCGCATCGAGTCGTCCATCGGAGGCCATCGTTCCCAGCGCACGATCGACTTTATGCTGCAACGCGCCGGCATCCTCGCTAAAGGCAAAGACGAGCTGCCAATCGGAATACGGCGACCGCGTCTTACCGATGTCGAAGTGCTGGCCCGCATGCGCTTGCTGATAGGCAACGACTGCCGGATACCAAACGATCGCACGCATCGCGCGGCCGGTCGCCACGGCATCGACAGTAAGGTCGGGCGTGTTCTCGAGATCGAAGCGCACATGCTGCTCTTGAACGGCGATCAATTGCGAGGGACTGCCATAGGTCGCCGCAACAACCATCGGCATAGCGCCGTCTTGCGCCTTCGAACCCACTTCGATGCGGACATAGTCCGCGCGCAGATAGCCGCGGGAAAACAACATCGCGCCGCTGGCGGCATCGGCAACGGACGAGCGCGGAAAGCCCGCGATAACATCGCATCCGTGGCCGAGCGTCCGGCGCAATTCCTTCAGCGAAACGCCGTCGTCATCGCCGCCGCCGGGCAGGCCGCCATCGACGAACGTCGCGTCGAAACCGGCTGTCTTCAGCACTTCCTTTGCAACAATCTTGTCGAGCGCCGCCGAGGGGCTGCCGGGAAACGTACAGATGTGGATCGGTGCGGCGGCGACGGAAGACGACGAAGCGACGGCGAGACCCGCGGCGATTGCCGCGCCGGCCGCAAACTGACGAAGAGGCGTTTTCATGATCGTGCTTTCGGTGAAGGCCGAGCCGTGCCACCGCCGCACCCTGCAGGCGGCCGTGGCACGCGCTCGGAAACAGAACTGGGAAATGAGGAGTCCTCACTAACTCACTAACTCGCTAACTCGGTAACACACCGAGGCGGCGGGGTGCCGCCCCGTGCATCAGCCGTGATGCAAAGCGAACACGTAGAGCGTGCCGCCGCGGGGGACCTTATCGGCGATCTTCGCCATCGGGCCGCCCCAGATAGGATTCGCACCGCCATAGCCGGCGAGCACGGCCACGTACTCCTGCCCGTTCACTTCAAACACCGAAGGCTGCGCCACGATGCCGCTCGCCAGCTTCGGGCTCTGCCAGAGTACCTTGCCGGTCTCTTCGTCGAATGCATAGAGGTGGCCGTCGAGCGAACCGCTAAACGCCAGGCCGCCCGCCGTGCTCGCGACGCCGCCGTTCCACGGCATCTTGCTCCAATGGCTCCACACCTTCTTCCCCGTGTTCACGTCGATCGCCTGCAATTCGCCGTAGCCTTTGCTGCCGGGTTCGGGCTGAATCTCGAAGCCTTCCCCGAGATACGGCAGCCCCTCCATATAACTGACCGATTTGCCCGACAGGCTCATGCACGCATGCAGCGTCGGCACGAACGCCAAATGCTTGGCCGGATCGTATGAGACGGACCACCAGTTCTTCCCGCCCAGGAAGCTCGGGCACGTATTGATCGTCGTACCGACGTTGGGGTATTTCGATTGATCTTCGATCGGATCGCCTTCCGCCGTATAACCGGTGACCGACGTGGCCTTCACGAACGGCTTCGCATAAATGAGCTTGCCCGTCGCGCGATCGAGCGCATGGAAGAAACCGTTGCGGTCGGCATGGATAATCGCGTCGTAGCCCTTGCCGCCGTATTCAACCTTCGCCAGGATCGGCGTGTTCACGCCGTCGTAATCCCACGTGTCGTTGCGCGTGTACTGGTAGTGCCACTTGATATCGCCTGTCTTCGGATCGAGCGCAAGCAGCGAGTCCGAATAGAGGTTATCGCCCGGGCGCAGCTTCGCGAGCCACGGGCCCGGGTTACCCACGCCCCAGAACAGCGTCTTTGTCGACGGATCGAAAGTACCCGTGAGCCATGATGCGCCGCCGCCATGCTCCTGCATGCCGTCGGGCCAGGTCTCCCCACCCTTCTCTTTGGCGGCCGGAATCGTCGTGCGCTTCCACAGCACATTGCCGTTGCCGGGATCCAGCGCGGTAATGAAACCGCGCGCGCCGTATTCGCCGCCCGAATTGCCGACGACGATCGCGCCGTCCAGCGCGAGCGGGGCGAGCGAGAACGCGTAGCCCGTGCCGGGATCGAACATCGGTTTCTTCCACGCGACGTTCCCCGACTGAGCATCCAGGGCGACGATTTCGCCATCGAGCATCGCGATGTACACGTTCTTGCCATAAAGCGCGACGCCCCGGTTCACCACGTCACAGCAGGCATTCTTGAACGCTTCGGGTCCGAGCTTCGGCTCGTACTTCCACAGCGGCTTGCCTGTCGCCGCATCGAAGGCGTAGACGTTGTCCTTCGGCGTGCTCACGAACAGATAGTTGCCGTTGACGATCGGCGTCGCCTCGAAGCCTTGCTGCAGGTCGGCCGGGAACTTGTAGCTCCAGGCAAGCGAGAGGCGTTTCACGTTCGACGTATCGATCTGCTTCGCCGGGGAATGCGACTGCCCGTCGTAGGTACGATAGTAGGTGAGCCAGCCCGGATCGCTCCGCGCGTTCGCGAGCCGGTCGAAGGTAACCGCCGGATAGTCGCCGGCGGCGCTCGAGAATTGCGGGGCGAGACCGATCGCTGCGAGCGCGCATGCCGTGAGCGCTTTCCGCCAATCAGCTTGAGCAGAACTGCTATTCATGTGTGTCTCCTATATCGACCAGTGCGGTTGTCATCGCGCCTGACGCCGGTCCCCTGCCAAGTCATCGAATGGAGTCGGCGCGTCGAACACGCTACGGTCTATGCAAAGCTCGGGTTCGTCGATTGATTGCGACACGGCCCGGCCGAATGCGAAGGGTCGTCAATTGAGCCATGGCCGCGGGCGACGCTGAATGCAAAGGGTGTGCCATTGAAAGCCTCATACCCCGCGAACCGCGAACGGCCGTCGTTCGCTTGCCCCCGCGACAATCGGCCTCGATCCACGCTTCGAGACAGGTCGCCCAAAGCTGAAACACCGTTGACAGTTCAGGTGTCGCGAAACGAAACACTGGTTCGCCGGGAGCGCATTTTCAATGAATGCGAGCCCTCTTCAACCGTGCTGTTGTGAATTGCGCGAGTTGCAAGCACCATAGCGGGCAAGCATTGGCATGGATCTCGCACGAACTGGGCAAAAGAAAACGACGACATCACGCAACGGAGGAGATCATGAGCCGGTTCAGGATGGTGTTTCGCCCCATATGGGCGGGGCGCGCGATGAGTGCTTGTCCGGCGGTAATCGAATGAAGAGGAGTATCGATTATGTCCACCCCGGCCAACGACGTCGCCCGCATCCTTCGAAGCCCCATGCGTGCCTTGCGCGCTGCGTCGCCGCGAGCGCGCTTGCGGGGCTTGCGCCTTTCGCCTCCGCGCAGACCGATTCCGCGCGGGCGCTGCCTGTGGCTACCGCGTCGAACCCCGCTGCTTCGGGCGGCGCAACCTATAGCGCGACGCTCCAGCCGATCCTCGTAGTCGGGACGATGCCGCTCACCGGCATCGGCTTGCCGCTTTCGCAAGTGGCCGCCAACGTCCAGGTCGTCCATGCGCGGCAACTCGATGCGCAGCATCGCGAAACGCTGGCCGACTACTTCGCGAAAAACCTGCCGAGCATCGATATCAACGACGCTCAAGGCAACCCGTACCAAACGAACGTTAACTATCGAGGCTTCACCGCTTCGCCGTTGATCGGTACCCCTCAAGGTCTGTCTGTCTTCATGGACGGCGTTCGGATCAACGAACCGTTCGGCGACGTCGTGAACTGGGACTGGATCCCGCAACAAGCCATCGACACAATCGAACTCTTCCCCGGCTCGAATCCGCTGTTCGGCTTGAACACGCTGGGCGGCGCGATTGCGATTTCGACGAAGAACGGCAAGGACGAACCCGGCGGCGGCATCGAGGCGACGGGTGGCGCCTGGGGCCGCAAGTCAGTCAAAATCGAGCAAGGCGGCACGATCGGCCAGAACCTCGATTACTACATGGCCGGCAACGTGGCGAACGACAACGGCTGGGCCGATCACAACGCGAGCCGCGTGCGCCAAGCATTCGGCAAGCTGCGCTATCGCGACGCCGATACAACGGTCGCGCTTTCGGCGGGCGGCGCCGATAACGACTTGCAGGGCATGCAGACGATCCCGCGCTCGTTCCTCGACGACTTCCGGCAGGCGTACACCTTCCCGGACCGAACCTTGAACAGCGTCGGTTACACGACGCTTTCCGCGCAACATAATGTCAACGATCACGTCGAGTTGAGCGGCAACGTCTATTTCCGCCGCCTCTTCAGCAGGAACATCAGCAGCAATAACAACAATGACTATGGGTCAGTGCCGCCCGACGGCTCGATCGATACGCGCCAAGGCAGCAATGTGAAATCGACGGTGGCCACGGACAGCTACGGCGCGAGCCTGCAACTGACGCTGCTGGGCCAGCTCGGCGGCATGGAGAACCAATGGGTTGCCGGTGTGGCGGCCGATTTCGCGAATTCGCACTACACGGAATTTTCGCAAGACGCCTATTTCACGGCCTCGCGCGCGGCCATCGGCATCGGCAGCTACACGCAGCAGGTGAACGCCAAGATGCGCGATGCCAACCTCGCGGCCTATGTGCAAGACACGCTATCGCTGACGAAGCAATGGACGTTGACGGTGTCGGGGCGCTACAACTGGGCGAAGGCCCAGATAGGCGACGAAAGCGGCACGCAACCGCAGCTCGACGGCAGCCATGTATTCTCGCGTCTGAATCCGGCGCTCGGCTTGACATGGCATCCCACCTCGGGCTTCACGGCCTATGCCACCTACAACGAAGGCATGCGCACGCCGACGGCGATCGAGCTCGAGTGCGCCGACCCTGCCGCCCCGTGTTCGTTGCCGAACGACTTCGTCGCCGACCCGGCGTTGTCCCCCGTCGTCTCGAAGACGATCGAATTGGGTGCCCGGGGCCGGATCGGCCGCGCAACGACGTGGAGCACCGCGGTGTATCGCACCACGCTTTACAACGATATTGCCTTCATCAGCTCGCCCACCGCGGCGCAGGGGTTCTTCCAGAACGTCGGCAATACGCGCCGCCAGGGTGTCGAACTCTCGGGCCATACGCGGTTCGGCAAGCTCGATATCACGGCGAACTACAGCTACATCGACGCGACCTACCGCTCGAGCTGGACCGAAAGCAGCCCCGGCAACGCCAGCGCCGATACCAACGGCAACGTCCAGGTCCGGCCCGGCAATCGAATCCCGGGCATTCCGATGCATACCGTCAAGTTGCGGCTCGACTACGCCGCGACGCCTAAGTTGAGCCTCGGAACGAACGTGACATACCGCAGCGGTATCTATGCGCAAGGGGACGAAAACAACCAGGATGCCAACGGCAGGATAGCCGGTTACTTCCTGGTCGACTTCGATACGGCCTATCAGGCCACCAAGCGGCTGCGCGTATTCGCCACCGTGACGAACGTATTCAACCGCCGTTATGCGAGCTTCGGCACGCTCGGGCGGAACTTCTTCAGCGGTCCCGAGCATACCTTTGCAGGCGCCTCCCCCGTCAGCGAGCCATTCGTCGGACCTGGCGCACCAAGAGGCGTGTGGGCGGGGATCCGATATGACTGGGATTAGCGCGTGGGAGGGGTTGGGGAATCAGCGCATGCGATACGTATGGGCGATACGTATGGGTGGTATCCCTGATGTTCGGTCTCTCTCGCACGCGTCATCGTATTAGGTCGATGCCTTCGCGACGAGACCCTACACTCTAAGGGAGGGGATCGCCCCGCGGTTGCCAGCTGGCGCAATTTTTGCTCTCCCCGGAGTCAAAAGCGTGCGGGCGGCGTGCCGACGCACGACCAGGAGGAGACAATGCGCAACGTCGTTCATCGCCCCGTGCAGCCCATGGCGGGTGGCGAATCGGGTTGGCCTACGCCGTGCATTCAAAAAGCACATGAGCGTTCGGAGCATTTCGGCCTCGCCACGAGCACACGGCCCGACTACGACATCCTGCCCGCCTCCGAGCTCGCGCTGAAAGTCGAGCAGAACCGCATTCTCTGCGCGCACGCCATGCCCGTCATGGAGACGCTGCGCGATCAGATCGTCAACACAGAAAGCATGGTCGTGCTGACCGATGCGCAAGGGCTCATTCTTCATTCGATTGGCGACGACGACTTCCTCGCCCGCGCCGAGAAAGTCGCGCTGCGCCCAGGCGCGCAATGGTCGGAGGACCGGCAGGGCACCAACGCCATCGGTACGGCGCTGGCCGAACGCAGCCCTACCGTCGTCCACGGCGATCAGCATTTTCTTGCGGCCAACCATTTCCTGACTTGCTCGAGCGTGCCGATCCTCGATCCCTATGGCGACCTCATCGGGGTGCTCGACGTGACGGGCGACTACCGCAGCTACCATCAGCACACGATGGCGCTCGCGAAGATGTCCGTGCAGATGATCGAAAATCATCTGTTTTCCGCCACCTTCCGCGATACGCTGCAGATCGCCTTCCATAGCCGCCCCGAGTTTCTCGGCACGCTGATGGAGGGCATCGCCGCGTTCACCGGAGACGGACGCTTCCTGTCGGCGAACCGCAGTGCCCAATTCCAACTCGGCATGCCGCTCGCCGCGCTGCGTGCGCATACGCTTTCGTCGCTGTTCGGCATGACAAGCGCCGAACTCGTCGACCGCCTGCGCACGAGCCGCGACTCGATTCACTCCCTGAATCTGCACAACGGCGCCGTCGTCTGCGCAAGCATCACGTTCCGGCGCGCGCTGTTCGCGTCCGGCGGCTGGCAAACCGAAGCACGCGCGGAAATGAGTCCTCACCCGCAGGCTCAACCGTGTGCAGGACAAACCGCGCGCAACAATCCGCGCCTGCTGCGCCTCGATCAGCTCGATACCGGCGATCCGCACATCTCGGCCGTCATCGCGAAAGTGCGCAAGGTGATCGGCAAGGACATCCCGCTCTTGATCACCGGTGAGACGGGGACAGGCAAGGAACTGCTCGCCCAGGCCATCCACAATGAATCGCCGCGGCGCTCGGGGCCATTCATCGCCGTCAACTGCGCCTCGATTCCCGAGACGCTGATCGAATCGGAACTGTTCGGTTACGAAGAAGGCGCGTTTACCGGCGCGCGGCGCAAAGGCGCCGTCGGCAAGATCGTCCAGGCTCATGGCGGCACGCTCTTCCTCGATGAAATCGGCGACATGCCCTACCCGCTTCAAGTGCGGCTGCTGCGCGTGCTGCAAGAGCGTGTCGTCAACCCGCTTGGATCGGCGAAGACGATTCCCGTCGACATTGCGATCGTTTGCGCGACCCACCGCGATCTTCGCGAGATGATCGCGCAGAACCGTTTCCGCGAAGATCTCTACTACCGCTTGAACGGACTCGTCGTCAAGCTGCCGCCGCTGCGCGACCGTCAGGATCTCGCGGTCGTCATCGCCAAGATGCTCGAGCGCGAAGCGCTCAGGGGGGGCGACGGCCAATGCCTGACCGTCGCGCCCGAAGTCATGACGCTGTTCGATCAGTGCACGTGGCCCGGCAATTTCAGGCAGTTGGGGAACCTGCTGCGTACCGCGGCCGCGATGGTCGACGAAGACGGCGAAATTCGATCCGAGCATTTGCCGGACGACTTTTTCGGCGATCTGCGAAAGGACGACATGCAACGGCAACCGGCGGCGGCTGACGCCACTGGCATCGGTGCTGAAGTACCGTCCGCTTCGGCTTTTATGTCGATGCCGGTGTCGGCTTCGACTGCCCCTCCGCTTCCGCAACAAGGCACACGGCTCCAGGATGTCGCGGCACAAGCGATCGCGGCAGCGCTCGCGCAACACGGGGGCAATGTCTCCGCCGCGGCGCGCTCGCTCGGGGTGTCACGGGCCACGCTCTATCGCAGGATGCCGAATCTGGCACCTGCGAAACGCGACGAACAGAACTGAGGTTCTTTCTCTTCTCAACTACGTTGCGCATGTCGGTGTCTCACTTCGCACTGTTGCAGGTTGAGACAGTCTGTCGCCAATCGAGACACCGGCTGCCCAATGATCGACGGGGCACTCCGCGCTGCCGGCGGCACCGCTCGGCGAACCACGTTTCATCGAGCCTCGATTGCTCCATTGCTCCATTGCTCCATTGCTCCGTTGCGTTGAACCGAAGCGCGCATCGCCAGCGGCATGGGCCTTGCTATTAAAAAAGCGACCGCACGCTAACCCAGCACGGTACGCCGCTTCATCCATGTTCAACTCATCAAGGAGACTGCCATGCAATGGACCACGCCCGCCTATACCGATCTGCGCTTCGGCTTCGAAATCACGATGTATATTGCCAACCGGTAACGCGTCGGTGAGCACGCCGCGCCCGAGGGTGACGCTCCTTGCGCGCGGATGCCTTTGAGGGCATCGCCATGTTGATCAAGGTTCTGGGTTCCGGCGCAGGCGGCGGACTGCCGCAATGGAACTGCAATTGCGCGAACTGCTCCCGAGCACGCGCCGGAACGGACGGACTCAAGCCTCGCACGCAATCGTCGATCGCCGTCAGCCAGAACGGCGAAGACTGGGTGCTCGTCAATGCCTCTCCAGACTTGCTTGCTCAGCTACGCGCGCACCCCGACTTGCAGCCGGGCCGCTCGCTGCGCGATAGCGGCATTACGGCTGTCATCCTCTGCGATGCGCAGATCGATCATGTCACCGGGCTTCTGATGTTGCGCGAGCGCACGAGCCCGTTGCCGCTGTATGCCACACGCCCGGTGCTCGACGACTTGTCGAGCGCGTTCCCGCTGATTCCGTTGCTCGGCCATTACTGTGGCGTCGAACCACATCCGATCACGCCCGGCGAATCCTTCGGCATCGAACCGCTGACTGGCATGCGCTTCACGCCGATCGCCATCGAGAGCGCCGCGCCGCCTTACTCGCCGCATCGCAACGCACCTGTCGCCGGCGACAACATCGCCTTGCTGATCGAAAGCGTCGCGACGGGAGCACGCGCCTTCTATGCGCCGGGGCTCATGCACGCGTCGGATACGATCGTGACTGCAATGGGGGCCGCACAGGTCGTACTCGTCGACGGAACATTCTGGACCGACACTGAGATGATCGATCTCGGCCTTTCTCGCAAACGCGGCACCGAGATGGGCCATCTCGCCCAATGTCCGGCAAACGACAGGCCCGGCACGATCGCCCTGCTCGATGGATTGCCCAGCACGACGCGCAAAGTCCTGATTCATATCAACAACACGAACCCGATTCTGGATCCCGCCTCCGACGCCCATGCCATCGTGCGCGAACACGGCATCGAGATCGCAGAAGACGGGATGGAACTACAGGTGCAGCCGTGAACGTCATTGCCACTCCCGCCTCACCGACGGCCAGTTCGCATTCGAACGAATCGCCCTGGACGCGCGATCAGTTCGAAGCGCAGTTGCGTGCGCTCGGCAAGTACTATCACATCCACCATCCGTTCAACGTTCGTTTGAACGGCGGGCGCTGCACACCCGATGAAATTCGCGGATGGGTAGCAAACCGCTTTTACTACCAAATCAACATTCCGCTAAAGGACGCGGCGATTCTCTCCAATTGCGACGATCGAGCGACACGGCGGCTTTGGGTGCAGCGCATTCTCGACCATGATGGATACGGAGAGGACGCGGGCGGCATCGAATCGTGGGCATGCCTGGCCGATGCCGTGGGGCTATCGCGCGACTCCCTTTGGTCACTCGAGCATGTGGTACCGG
Source organism: Trinickia sp. (assembly GCF_051961175.1). Classification (GTDB taxonomy): domain Bacteria; phylum Pseudomonadota; class Gammaproteobacteria; order Burkholderiales; family Burkholderiaceae; genus Trinickia. The sequence goes on from NZ_JBQCDN010000112.1 coordinate 19,480, forward strand.
GGGTACGATTCGCTGTCGATGCCTACGTCAATTTCGCGCGGCGGGTGCCGTGGCAAGAAGCGGTCTGCTCGTCGCTGACGGAGATGTTCGCGCCGCAGATTCACAAAGACAGGCTCTCGGGGTGGCCCGAGCGCTATCCTTGGATCGACCAAAAGGGACTGCACTACTTCCGAAGCCGCATCCGGCTCGCCTCGCGCGACGTCGAGCACGGATTGGCCGTCACGCTCGACTATTTCCGCACGAGCGCGGCGCAGCAGCGCGCGCTCGACATTCTCCGGTTCAAGCTCGATATCTTGTGGTCGATGCTCGACGCCGTCGAAAAGGCGTACGCACAATGAACTACGAAACCACCGGTGGTGGCGCACCGTTGCGTCCGCGCCTACGGCCTATTTACAGACTGCAGTGGGAATCGCAGCAGGACGCCTATGTGCTGCTTTACCCCGAGGGGATGGTGAAACTCAATCCCAGCGCGGGGCAAATACTCGTGCGCTGCGATGGAACGCGCGAACTCGACGAGATCATCACCGAGCTCGAGGACCTGTTCAATGCGCAGGACCTCGCGGCCGATGTCTACCGGTTTCTCGATCATGCGCGGCAGCGCGGGTGGGTGGATTGACATGGATGCGACCGCCTCCGTTTCCGTGGCTGCGCCGCTTTGGCTATTAGCCGAGTTGACTTATCGGTGCCCGCTTCACTGCGCGTTTTGTTATAACCCGACCGACTTCGCCAGCCACGGGCCCGAGCTCGATACCGAGGCCTGGCTGCGTGTGATTTCAGAGGCCCATTCCCTGGGTGCCGTGCAGATCGGTTTTTCCGGCGGCGAGCCGCTCGTACGTGACGATCTCGAAACGCTGGTCGCGCATGCGCGCGGGCTCGGGTTCTATACGAATCTGATTACATCGGGCGTTGGGCTCACCGAAGCACGCATCGCCGCGTTAAAGGAGGCCGGGCTCGATCATATTCAGCTTTCGTTTCAGGACTCCACGCGCGAGCTGAACGATTTTCTATCGAGTACGCGCACGTTCGAACTCAAGCGCAAGATCGCTCAGTTGATCAAAGCCTATGGCTATCCGATGGTACTGAACTGCGTGCTCCATCGATATAACCTGCCGCATGTCGGGCAAATCATCGAGATGGCGCTCGATATCGGTGCCGAATATATCGAGCTTGCCAACACGCAGTACTACGGCTGGGCAATGCTCAATCGCGAGCAGTTGATGCCGACGCAAGAGGCGCTGCGCCAAGCCGAGGATACCGTCAACCGATATCGGGCCAAAGTGGGCGATCGCTGCAGGATCTTGTTCGTCGTGCCGGATTACTTCGAGAAGCGCCCCAAGGCCTGCATGAACGGATGGGGCTCGGTGTTTCTCGGCGTGGCGCCCGATGGCGCGGCGCTCCCGTGTCACGCCGCGCGGTCGTTGCCGGGGCTCCATCTGCCGAACGTGCGCGAGACATCGCTCTCGTCGATTTGGTACGAAAGCACAGCGTTCAATGCGTTTCGCGGCGAGCATTGGATGCGCGAGCCGTGTCGAAGCTGCGACGAGCGCGCGACGGATCACGGCGGGTGCAGGTGTCAGGCGTACTTGCTCACGGGCGATGCGAGCGCCGCCGATCCCGTGTGCGAGAAGTCGCCGCGGCATGGTGACGTCGAACGCGTTGTCGCGTTTGCGCGGCAGGCCGCGCCCGGTGGCGGCAACGAACGGCCGCTTGTTTTTCGCAGCATGACGCCGTTAGCGCCGGCGCCCAATCGAAAGTAAGCCTGCCTCTTCCCCTGGCGCTTTTAATGCGCCTTCTTGACTTAAGGGCCCATCGCGCCCACCCGTTCTCCGCCGAAAAACGCGGCGGCCAGCGCATCACCGCAATAAAACTGCCGAGTCGCATTACCGGTCGAAAAATCCGGGCATTCCGGCGTGACGTCATTCTTGTTCCCCGATCCTTCCGTTCCGCAATGACTTATACTGCCAGCCACGAGGCGATGAGATATCGATGAGATATATTCGCTGGACCACTAAAACCCTGCCCGCCGCCGACACCCGACGACGAAAATGAAAGCAAAATGACATTGTCATCGTAATCGGAGATCGTTTTCATCTCCGATGTGCCGCGCGCAGGCCCATTGCGCTTTTCCATACTCTTACTCGAGCATAGGTATGACCGACGAAGCGTCGCATTCGAAACCGACCGATACGTCCGAAGCACCGCTGGATCTATCGGCTTATCTGAATCCAGAGCGCTCGGAAAGCAATGCGGCGGCTGACGCATCGACGGCGCTGGTCACGACCGAACCGGCCCTGCCGGCCAACGTGCCGCCCGAAGTGCAAGCGCCCATGGCGCCGATGGCCCGCCTCGTCGATCTCTCGTCGCTGTCGCCCGAACAGCGCGCGATCGCCGAAGAGCGCGCCAAGGCCATTCGCTTCGACGATGCCACATCGACCTTGAATTTCGTCGATAACGCCCTGGCCCCGCTCGCGACCGCATCGCGCCGGCTGCTCTCGGAAACGACGGTGGGTGAGGCCGGCGAGATCGGGCGCATCGCCGCCGCCGTGATCGACGGCATCAAGATCCTGCGCATCGAGGAATTGCAGGAAGAAGCGCGCGATGCCGCGCCGAAAGCGATGGGGTTGCTCAGCCGGCTTGGCCGGCTCGGGAAAGTCGCGCACAGTGCAATCAAATCGTTTCAAGAAAACCGCAAAGCGTTTCTCGCGTTGATGGACGAAGAAGTCGCCCGCGCGCGGCGCATCAAGAGCGACTTGATGATCACGATCCAGCAACTCGATCAGCAGTCGCAATCCGTACGCACGGGCGTTTCGGAGTTGTCGATCAGCATCGCGGCAATGCAAGTCGCACTCGATCGCGGTCTCGTCGAAGCCGAGCAATTACGCCAGGTTGCGCTGCGCACGAATACGGCCGGCGATGCCGCAATCGCGATGGATTACCGCAATACGCTGGCCAACTTCCGTGGCCGGATTGCCGATCTACGCGAAGCAATGATCTCCGCCGCGAGCCTCATTCCGTTGATCGCTTCCAACCGCAAGGCCGCCGAAACGCGGGTCAGCAAGCTCAGCACCGGCATTATGGTGACGATTCCGCGCCTGATGGCGGTCGCCGCCCAGGCCGTCGTGCAGGCCGATACCCGTCGTGCCGGCGAAGAAAGCGAAAAGCTCGACGATGCCGCCCGCAAAATCACGGAGCTTGCTGTCCAGGGAACGCACGAAGCCGCAGTCGACGCGGCCCGCAGCCTCGGCGGCGATCCACGCAACCTCGAAACGCTTGCCGCGGCCGCCGATCAGTCGATTGCGACGATGCGGGAAGTCCAGGAAATTGAACAACAGGTTCTCGCGCAGGATCGAGAGCGCGAACAAAAACTGATCGCGATTCGGGACAAGCTCGTCACGGGTATGCGCGGCGTACAAGCCCAGGCGCTCGCGCGGCCGATCGGAGAGTGAGATGGGCAAACTCGACAGTCTCTCCGGCGTCGGCGATAGCAGCACGCCCATGAATTTCGATCTGGCGGCGGCCTGGCTGCGGCACGCGGAGGCCGGCCGGGCCGCTTTTCTCTCGCGTTTCGTGGCGATCGTCTCGCAGGCGTTGCCGAACCACACGCAAGTTCAGAAGGTCCGCCGTGGATTGATTCGCAAGACGGAAGAAATCGTCGGCATTTCCGTGGCGTTCGATAACGAAACGTATTCGATGCGGCTGAAGGACGGCCGCCATCTGACCACCGAAATCGAAAAGAAAGTGAGGGGCGTCGTGCTCTCGACGCGCGAAGTCGATGCCCACGCATGGATGACCGGGCTCATGACGCACGTGCGCGAACGCACTGAACAGGCGCGGGCGATTTCGGAAATGCTGGCGGCCCTTTGACGCTTCCGAACAATACGTCATCGGTAATCATCGGTAAATCAGTAGTCAGTCATACGCAACGCCTAATGGCCGGGAGATCCCGATGGGATGGTTGAGTTCGCTGTTTGGCAATCGCTCGGGGCCCACCGTGCCCGAACCCAACTTCTTCGACGACGACGGCGTACCTCGCCTCGTGCATCAACGTCTGGCCGATTCAAAGAGCGGCGCGCTGCCTTGGGTGTCCACCCTGACCGCGCCGGAAATGGCATTGGCGCGCAGCCACGGCGTCAAGATGCTGGCGCCGATCGCGGCGACTTGCTGGATGCACTATGGCTTTTCCTGGACCGAAGGCCATGCGCAAGGCTGGCGCCAGGCATTGAGCCGCCTGCAAGCCGAAGCAGCGGCGCTAGGCGCGAATGCCGTGATCGATACGCGGATGGTGACGGTCGATCTCGCGATGGAAAACAGCATGGATTATTCGCTGGTCGGCACGGCTGTGCGGATCGAAGGTTTGCCTCCGAGCCCCGCGCCGGTGATATCGACCGTGCCCGCGCTTGAATTCGTTCAGTTGCTGGAAGCCGGCATCGTGCCTGTCGGCCTCGCCGTGGGCGCGCGCTTCCAATGGAGCAACGGTCCGCTCGATAGCGACAACGGGGCCTGGCGCAACCAAGCGCTCAAACAAACCACGGCGTTCTGGGAAAAAATTCGACGCCACGCACACGCCGATCTGCGAGCGGATGCGGCGCGGCAGGGAACGGGCGTGCTCGCGCAATTGCAATTCAGTCAGTTGTTCAAAGTCGAGAAACCCGAGCCGGCGCGGCTGCTCGGCCGGCACATCGTCATTGGGACAGTCGTCGATTGCGAAGGGACGACCGGGTTCAAACATCCGATCGAGTTCGTCGTCGATCTGAGCGATAAGCGGGACAACTTGCGCACCACCTCGGTTCACCACAATTCGTATAACGACGGGATTTGAAGTCCCCATCACTGAGAGATTGAGAGATCATGAGCGAAACGACTACGCAAAATCCGTCGACGCAACTTCCCGCGAACGCCCGTGAGCGCCTGAAGGGCTTGCGCAGCAGCGCCCATCCCACGGCCGTCTTCACCTCGGATCTGTCGGTCAATGAGTTCCTGCTCGTTCGCAAGGCGGGGTTCGAACCGATCGGGTTATGCGTCGGCAGCAGCATTTACCACGTGGGCATTCAGTACGGTTCGTGGAGCAAGAATCAGGAACTCGAAGTGCTCTCGCAAGCGATGTATCACGCGCGGGAATTGGCCATGTCGCGTATGCGCGAGGAAGCGCGCGGCATGGGCGCGGACGGCATCGTTGGCGTGCGCCTCGAAATCAAACACGTGGAATGGGATGCTGACATCCTGGAGTTCGTCGCGATCGGTACCGGCGTCGTGCATAACCACGACCGGGAAGGATTCCGCGCTCACGATGGCGGGCCGTTCACCTCCGACCTCTCCGGGCAGGATTTTTATACGCTGCTCAATTCCGGCTACCGGCCCATCGAGCTCGTGATGGGCAGTTGCGTCTATCACGTCGCGCACCGCGGCATGCTGAAAGCGTGGAATCAAGCCGGCCGCAATGTCGAACTGGAGCAATTCACGCAAGCGATTTACAGCGCGCGCGAGTTGGCTATCGAGCGCATGCAGGTGGAAGCGCAGACCGCCAAGGCCGAAGGCGTGATCGGGACGACCATTCACGAGAAGTCGTATCGTTGGGAAAGCCACGTCATCGAGTTCTTCGCGGTCGGCACGGCCGTTGCACCGCTGCATGTGGAGATCGACGCCAAGGACATTCCCGCGCCGACCTTCGTTTTGTCGGTCAACGATTGATTCGATCGCCTGAGCGTCAGGAATTCGCGTTCTGGGCGCCGCGACACAACCAACGACAAGGATTCATACCGCGGTAGGTGCGCTCGTCTGCGAACGATGGGCCGTTGACGAGCCGGAGCGATCGTGCCTCTCCTTCTTTTATTGATATTGCCCGCCGCGTTCGCCGGCCGGTTCGCCGGAATAAGGTTCGGCTTTCTCGCCGGACTGGCCGCCGTCGTCGCGACGCTTGCCGCTGAAACCGGCGTGATCATCGTGCTGGGAGGCGGGCTGCAAAAACGGCGTGAAGCGAAGACGCCCGCGCGGCGCGAAACCGTTTCGTCGCATGGCAGCGTCAGCGGTCGTCACACAGCGCGTGAACGGGATGACGAAAGCGACGCGGCAGCGATACGCGCAGGATCGATCGGGCTATTCGACACCGACAGTGTCGACAGCTTGGACGCCGAAACGCGGCGCAAGCTCGTTCAAGGTTTCTATGATTCGCTGAAGGATGCGTTCGGGAAACAGGTCGGGATCGATGTCCCGCAGGGGGCGGCAGAGGAACGACATGCGCCGGAAGCTTCGGACGGTCAGTTGATGGCGTTTCGCTCACCGGACGGGCATCGCGCGGGATTCGCCTCAGGCGCGGAATGTTTTTGGTTTCCCGCGGACGCGTTGAAATCGATCGAGCTTTGGAGCCTCGCTCCGGCTAAGGGCCCGGGCGGATTCAGCGTCTCGCTGTATTTCATCGACAAGGATGCGCTCGAGGGGCCGTTCGCTGAGCGGTGGGCGCTGATCGCGCCGTGTCTGAAGAGCTTCGACCTGGACATCGGTTACGGCGATGACACCGCCGCTGCAGTCGCCATTGCCATCGAGCGGATTGCCGCGATGCTGGGGGCTAAATCCGAGATTCATGAGGGCGCTGACGTTTGAGCCGCTTCATGGTAGAGATATCTCCGAAGGCTTTATGCGAGCTTTTAGATGAGTAATCGAATGCCCGCTGCCGCTGTACGTCGCGGTAGAATCCGTCTCCCAATCCAAGCGTCAGACGAGGAAAGCGAATGCCCCCGTTGAGCTCCACGACCCAAGAGATACCTACGCCCGATGCGGTGGCGTTTCCCGTACACCAGCAGCTTGAGGCCTACAACGCGCGCGACATAGAATCGTTCGTGCAATGGTGGGCCGCCGATTGCGAATACTATGAGTTTCCTTCGCGCCTGCTAGCCAAGGGCGTGGAGCAAATTCGCGAACGCCACGTGACTCGCTTCCAGGAAGCAAATCTCTTCGGCAAGCTGCTTCATCGCTCTGTGGTGGGAAACATCGTCATCGACCACGAACGTGTCACGCGTACGTTCCCCGAGGGCCCCGGCGAAGTCGAGGTGCTGGCGATATACGAAATCGCAGACGGCAAAATCGCCAAGGCTTGGTTCAAGATCGGGACACCGCAGTTGGCGTGAGTAACGGGCGCCGTCTCGGGTGTGCGACCACATCAATGAGACAATCGCATTCCTTCACGGAGCATTCGATGATCGGCGTATTTGATTCTGGCAGCGGCGGACTCACTGTTTTGAAAGCACTCAGAGAGACTTTTCCGGCTCAGCGATTCGTCTACTACGGCGATCACGGCAACGCGCCGTATGGGAATCGGGACGCCGATACGATTTACGCGCTCACCGTGGCTTCGCTGGCGCGACTCTTTGAATTGGGCTGCTCGTTAATCGTCGTCGCATGCAATACGGCGGCGGCTACGGGCCTGCGGCGGCTTCAGCAAACATGGCTCCCTGCGCACTACCCGGACAAGCGTGTGATTGGAGTGATCGTCCCCATGGTGGAGGCCATGAGCGGCGTGCCTTGGGCGACTGGACTTGATAGCCGCTCGCGCAGCGGCGAGAAAAAGACCGTGGCGGTGTTTGCAACACGCTATACCGTCGAAAGCCGTGTGTTTGTTGAGGAAACCAAGAAGCGAGCGCCCCATATCGATCTCGTCCAGCAAGCCTGCCCCAGCCTCGTGCGGCTCATTGAAGCGAATGCGCCGGTTCACGATCTCAGGCGCGCCGTCCGGCGATACGTTGCGCTACTCCTGCGTCGATTGGGCGGACAGCCGTTGGATGCCGTCTTGCTCGGCTGTACCCACTATCCGTTAGTCGCCGATCTTTTCGAAGAAGTCCTCCCGGATGGCGTCGAAATCTTCTCGCAGCCGCAAGTAACGTCGGACAGCCTCGTTGACTACTTGGCGCGCCACCCTGAATTCGCGGGCAGTGAAGATTCGGGCATCACCTTCTATACAACGACCAGCCCGGGGCCTGTCACCGAACTCGCGAGACGATTTCTAGGCGACGACAACGTGCGTTTCTTGGCGCCGCCTTGCGCGAACGCTATGGTGCACGTGTCGCGATAGGCCGGGGCATCGACGGTGCACCGCAATCCTGCGCATACGCCTGGGCCGCGGTCGCCGAAGAAACCGCCAATCCCATCCAACGCGCATGTGCAGCATCGCGTTTTCTGGTAGTAAGATAGCCGGTACAGATCCAAAATCAACGCGTGAGCGAGCACGGGGGCGAGCTTGACCGAGTTGACGACCGATTCAAGGGTATTCCTCTCGACCTTGCCGCCCGGGCGCCGCGAGCGGCGACTCGCGATTGCCGTCGTCCTGCTTACAGCAGTCGCCTTCATTGCGGCCGTGCCATTCGCGAAAGTCCAATTGCCCCGGGTGTGGGCCTTTATTCCCGTCTATGAATCCGCGGTGGTCGTCTGCGATCTGCTCACGGCCGCACTCTTGATTGGCCAGTACCGTATTTTGCGGTCGAAGGCATTGCTTGTATTGGCGACGGGATACTTGCTGACCGCCTTCACAGCAACGGCGCACTTGCTTACGTTTCCAGGCGTCTTTTCCGATACCGGTTGGTTAGGGGCACATAGCCAAAGCACGGCTTGGCTCTATGCTTTCTGGCATGGCAGTTTTCCGCTTGTCGTGATCGCCTATGCGTGGCTAAAGCGTGACCACGCGTCGGCGGGGACGCAACGCGCGGGTGCCTGCGCGCCGCAGATCGTGGCCGGTATTGCCTTTGCCATCTGCTTCGCTATCGCGTTCGCGATCCTGGCCACCCGCGGCTACGCCTGGCTGCCGCCGCAGCTGTCCGGGCCGCCGCTGGCACCGCGCTATACGATGGCGCACCATATCGTGGTCGCGTTCATCTTTTCGCTCAGTCTGCTTGCGCTTGTGACGCTGCTCTCGCGGCGGCCGCACTCCGTGCTGGACCTGTGGCTGATGATCGTCATGTGTGCATGGCTTTTCGACATCGCATTCGCGGGCGTCCTCAATCATGGCCGCTTCGATCTCGGTTTCTACGTCGGCCGCATTTACAGCCTATGCGCTGCAAGCTTCGTGCTTGTCATATTGACGCTCGAAAACATCAACCTTTACGCGCGTGTGGTCCAGGCGCTCGATCGCGAACGCATCGAACGGCAACGCGCCCAGTCGCAGACTGTGCAATTAAACGAAGCGAATGCGCAGCTGGAGCAACGTGTGACTTCGCGTACGGCTGCGCTCACGGCGGCGAACCGCGACTTGCTCAATGAAGTGCTCGAGCGCAAGCGCGCTGAAACGGCGCTGGAGCATTCACGCGAGGAGTTGCGTGAATTGGCATCGATCGGGACTTCCGCGCGCGAACAGGAAAATCGACGCATCGCGCGCGAATTGCACGATGAACTTTGCCAGACGCTCGCCGCATCGCGGCTCGAGCTTGAATTAGTTTCCGAAAGAAAGGCGTTGAAAGCCGAGCTGGCGCCCGTGCATACGCTGCTCGATGAAGCGGTCGTCGCGACCCGCCGCATAGCCGCGGACCTTCGGCCGCTGGTGCTCGACGACCTCGGCCTCGTTGCCGCGGCGGATTGGCTCGCGCAGAATTTCCGGCAGCGCCACGGCATCGAATGCGATTTGACCGTCGAGCCCCCGAATCTCGATCTCGAAGAACCGCAGGCGACAGCGGTGTTTCGCATCATGCAGGAATCGCTGACGAACATCGCGAAGCATGCGCACGCCTCGCACGCAACGCTCAGCTTGACGCGCAATGATGACCACGTCTTGTTGATCGTGCAGGACAACGGTATCGGGTTTGACCTTTCAACGCCGCGCAAGTTAAATTCGTTTGGGTTATCAGGCCTGCGCGAGCGCGCCTATCTCGTTGCTGGCGAGGTTAGCATCGAATCCTCGCCGGGACACGGCACGTCGATTAAAGTGCAGATTCCATTGCCTATCGTGCGCGCAACCGATACCTCGGACGCAGCGTTGCTTCATCCCGAACCGAGCGCTGGCCGCTGGCGCTGATTGGATACAGGCCCGTGGCAACTGCCTGATTCGGATTGAGGATTGCCGTCTGCACATCGAAGAACAACACACATGGAGTCGATATCATGACAGACCCCGAAGCGTACGTACGGGAGTGCGTGACCAAATGGATATGGTCGGGATTCTATGAAGCTGACGAAATCCGGGAGATGATGGACGACATCCTGGAGCCCGACTGCGATGTGGACGAGTTGGAAGCCTTCCTTGAGCAGGAATTTGAGCGCAAGGTTGCCGCGGAGGCGTCCTGGCCATCCGAAACGGACTGCGATCGACTCGACCGGGTTTTCGATCGGCTTCACGAAGAGGGAATCTGCGCTTTGTCCAACGCGGGATATACGATGTCGGACGGCCGCTCGGACGTCGCCGAAGCCGTGGGGCAGGCGCCGAAAGGTCACTACCATGGATACTGCTTCTATCACGGACAAGATGTCGAGAGGGCCGTGGACGGACACGGCCTCATGATCGCTTTCGGCAATCTGACTGACGACGATGAGCGCAGTTTGGCCGTGGGCCACCGCATTGCAGAAGCGCTTTCGCTCGCCGGGTTTGAAGTGTCGTGGAATGGTGCGGTCGCTACACGGATCAACATTTCGTCGCTCGACTGGAAAAGACGGCAAGCGTGATCAGTCCCAGGAGAAGATTGTCGCCCCCCGAAACCTGGCGTCACGTTCAGCGAGAGGGAGCAGACTGACGGACCTTTGCGGCCATTACCGCTGTCTATTGGAATTCCCCTCCAGGGTTCACTCATATCCCCCCGACATCGGAAATGGCTGCACACATGACGAACTTCGAATGGGAATACAAGTCTGTTCGCGAACTAACGGCGGCGCTCGCGGCCCGGCAGATTTCGGCCCGCGAACTTGCAGAAGCCGCCATCGTCCGAATTGAACGCCTCGACCCAGCGCTGAATGCAGTTTGTATACGTGACTTCGATCGTGCGCGCGATGCTGCGCGCACCGCCGATGATGCATTGGCGAGGGGCGAGCGGCGGCCCCTGCTGGGCATTCCGCTGCTCGTCAAGGAATCGTTCAACGTAGCCGGCCTGCCGACGACATGGGGCTTTCCGCAGCACAAGGATTTCGTTCCGATCGAGGACGCCCTGTCAGTCGCACGTGTAAAAGCCGCTGGCGGTGTTGTTCTAGGTAAAACGAACATTCCGATCGGCCTCGGGGATTGGCAGAGCTATAACGACATCTACGGAACGACCCACAACCCGTTCGACGTGGGTCGCTCACCTGGGGGCTCATCGGGCGGGTCGGCCGCAGCGCTTGCCGCGGGCTACGTGCCGCTCGCACTCGGCTCCGACCTCGGCGGGTCATTGCGGGTACCCGCACATTTCTGCGGCGTTTATGCCCATAAGCCCACGTTCGGGGTCGTGCCGGCGCGCGGACATGTCCCGCCGCCACTCGCGCCCTTGCCCGATACGATCGATCTCGCGGTGGTCGGACCGATGGCGCGTTGCGCCGCAGACCTTACGCTCCTTTTCGATGTCATGGCCGGTCCAGACGAGATCGATGCAGGGATCGCCTACAGGCTCGACCTGCCGGCCCCGCGGCATGAGCGGCTAGGCGACTTCCGCGTGTTGATCCTCGATACGCATCCGCTGCTGCCGACGGACAGCACCGTGCGGCTCTCAATGAGTTCGCTTGCCGAACACCTTCGGGCAGCCGGCGTTCGGGTGGTCGGAGACAGCGAACTGCTTCCCGATCTTGAAGCGAGCGCGCGCCTTTATATGCGGATGCTGATGTCCTTCCTGGCCGCGAATTGGCCCGCGCAAGTCTATGCCGATCTTCAGAAGCAGGCGGCGGCGATGCCTACCGATGCCTCCGGCCTGGACGCCGAACAGGTTCGCGGTGCGGTGCTGAGCCACCGCGACTGGATCGCAGCGAACAACGCGCGTTGCCAACTGCGGGCGCAATGGCGCGAGTTTTTCAAAGCGTTCGACGCGCTGATCTGCCCCGTCTCGCCCGTGACGGCGTTCCCGCACGATCATTCCGATAGGGACGCACGGCGGGTATTGATCGACGGCGAGGCCCACCTCTATGGCAACCAACTCGTATGGCCAGGCGTCGCGACGCTTCCGGGCCTGCCGGCGACATCGGTGCCTATCGGGATGTCACCGCAGGGCCTTCCGATTGGTGTCCAGATCGTCGGGCCGTTGCTGGAAGACCGCACACCGCTGAAGCTCGCCGAATTGATAGAGTCTGAGTTCGGCGGCTTCGTTCCGCCGCCGAATTATTGACGTACGGTTACGCGTTTTCGCACACCGCTGGCCACGTTCGATTACTCGGCATAGCCTTAGGGTTCGCTAACAACTACGACAAAAATGGCCATCCAATCAGTACCGAACGAGCGCCCGCACCGGTCGACAATGCCCCTGTCCCCGCAAGCCCGCCTGCGCGGTGGCTTGTTCGGCTTATTGATCGGGGACGCTTTGGGCGTTCCGTATGAATTTCATAGTGCGGTGTCGATATCTACGGTGAGCAGGATCGAGATGGCCCCGCCGCCCGATTTCGAGCGCACTCATGACGGTGTACCGCCGGGCACATGGAGCGACGACGGTGCACAAACGCTGGCGCTGCTTGATGCGCTCGCGCGCGATCGGGAGTTGGACCTCGAGATGTTCGCTGGCAACCTGCAGGACTGGTTTCACCGCGGGGCATTTACACCGGATGGCAAGGTTTTCGACGTCGGTTTGCAGACGCAGCGTGCCTTGCAGCAATTAGCGTCCGGCGTTGCCCCGGCCGTCGCCGGACCCGTTGATGAGCGCGATAACGGCAATGGATCGCTCATGCGATGTCTTCCCGTCATCATGGTGACGACATCGCACGAGGAAATCATTCGCCTTGCTTGCAAGCAGAGTCTGGTAACCCACGGGCATGCGCGTTCGCAGTTGTGCTGCGCACTTTATTGCCTGACCGCAGTAGGCATCCTTGAAAACATGTCCGCCGCCGACGCGGTACGGGCGGCGGAAGACGAGCTGCTTACGCGCTATGCGGGCACTGCCGAAGAAGCCGAACTGAAAGTCGCATTGGACGGCCGCTTTGATGCTCCGCAGGGGTCCGGGTATGTGGTCGATAGCTTTTGGTCTGCCATTCACTGTTTGTTATCGACGCGCAGTTATGAAGACTGCGTCAAGCGCGCGATCACGCTCGGGAACGACACCGATACGACAGCCGCCGTCGCCGGTGGATTGGCCGGCATCGTGTATGGCGAGGAGGCGTTGCCCGCGCGCTGGCTTGCGACGTTGCGGGGGAAAGAAATCGTCGAGCGTCTGTTGGCCAAGCTTTAACGTTCCTATCCCCTCAACACAAGCGACCCTTGCGGCTTCGGCTCACGTCGACTACGTGCGCAGTCTCGGCGCGAATCACGTCATCGATTACAAGAGACAACGTTTTGAGGAAGTCGCAAGCGACATTGAGCTGGTGCTCGACTACGTCGGTGGCGAAGTGCTCACATCGGCAAGGTCGTGGCCGACTTCCTGCGCTAGTTCCGATAATCTGGTTCTACCAGGAAAAATCCATTCGAAAGCAGACGGCCCGTCAGTCGATCTTCGAGCCGTCCGCAATCGCGAACTACGTCGCAACCCGATTACGCGAGGCTATTTGAACTCAGTTGCATCACCTTCGCCGGGCCCGCCCTGAAACTAGGGCTATGGGCATCCGCGGCGATCATGTGAGGCGTCACATCGTGAGCGGCTAATGCAGCCGCCGATGCCCAGCGCTCAATCAGAAGAAAGCTATCGTCTGCGCCCACCACGGCATGAAGATCATATTGGAGACACCCTGCTTCCGCGCGCACGACTGGGGCCAACTTTTCATACGCCGCGATTTGCTCGTGGCCTTTTCCGGGAAGGGTTTGGATCGAGATGACAAGCAAGACCTCGGATTCGCTGCTTCGGCTGCAATGATTTAATTCGTTCATGACGACTCCGTACGTGTATGGAGCCGACAAAAGACGGTCAGCCGTAAACGCGAAAGGCCCCGTCTCCTGCCGGCGGGGCCCTTGGTGGTATGCAATACAGAGATTACCTCGTGCGCACCCCGGACGACCCACCGTTGCCGGTAATCGCCGTTGTGATAATGCTTTCGAGGGGAATCAGATCGCGTTGCATGTCGTTACAGTAGCTCACGTTTCAGTCGCGCGTCAACACCCGGCCGAAGTGAGCCTTAAAACGCAAGCGCCATCGCACGCGCCGCTTCTATTGCGCTGCTTCGATCGGCCTGTCCCTCGGGACCCAGCAAAGTACGCTCAACAACGATGCCCGCAACATCCTCAACCCCTACGAACTTGAGCCAGGTTTCCATATAGGGACGCTGAAGATCAAACTGACTCGCTGGCGTGAAGGAGCCCGGCGCCGTGTAGCTCAGGCCGCGGGCATAGACAACGGCCGCCTTCTTCCCCCGCAGCAAACCGCCGAAGCCCGAACTATCGAATGAGAAGAGCACATCCTTCTGCGAGATCAAATCGATCAGATGCTTCAGTTTGTACGGAATACTGAAATTCCATAGCGGCACCCCAAATAACAATTTGTCCGCTTCATGAAAGGGCGCGGCAAGCGCTTCGATGCGCTGCCACGCAAGCGTCTGCTTCGATGTCAATGGCTCCCCTCGGAGGCCAGCGTACTTGGCCGCCAGTGCGTCTTGATCAAACTCGGGCAGCGCCTCGTCCCACAGGTCCAGCTTTTCGATCACATGGTCGGGATGCGCCAACCGGTATGCGTCGAGAAATGCACTGCACACGTCGATGGACGCCGAATATTCCTTGTTGGGGGAGCCTTCGACGTAAAGAACGCGAGTCATGACGTTTACCCTTTCGAGAGGACGGCGACAGGCACAGTGCGCAGTCGTTCCGTCGTATCGCGCAGCGTACTCAGGCCGTCTATAATTTTGAAACGACATTAATTGATCGAATTAATCTTGTTTGGTGATCAATGAGCCATCCTCTCGACACGACGCTTTTGCGAACATTCGTAGCGGTTGCGGATGCCCGGAGCTTTACCGGCGCGGGTCGCCGCCTGCATCTGAGCCAATCCGCGGTGAGCGCCCAAGTGGTCCGGCTCGAGGAACAGATCGGACGCGCACTGCTCGTGCGTAATACACGAAGCGTCGCGCTCACCGACCACGGTGAAACGTTGCTCGGCTACGCTCGCGCCATGCTCAATCTGAGCGAGGAAGCGAGAACGCGATTGGGAGGCGGCGAAGCATACGGGGGAAAGCTGCGCATCGGTGCATCGGAGGAGGTGGCAGGCGGATGGCTTCCCGAAGCAATGCGTCGGTTTAGCGCCGCGCGCCGCGGATTGCTGCTCGATCTCACCGTCGATATTGGCGATAGTCTGTTTCGACGGCAAGCAAACGGCGATTTCGATCTCGTGATCGGCAGCCGGTGTGCGCCCTCCCGCGAAGGTGTCGCCTTGTGGCGGGAACCGCTCGCCTGGGCGTTCGCCCGTCACGAGCCGCTGCCCGAAGGCGAAGTCCCGCTGGCGTGCTTTCCCGATCCTTGTCCGTTTCGGGAAGCGGCTACGAGGACGCTCGCGTTAGCGAAAATGCCGTATCGAATCGCATGCGAAAGCCCCAGCGCCACGGGCATCCGCGCATTTGCACAAGCCGGTATCGCGATCGCGCCGGTGCCGCGCGGCATGATTGACGATGAACTGCGCGAGCTGGGTATCGCCGAGGGATTGCCGGCGCTGCCGGACGTCGAATTCGTCATGATGTACGACCGTCAGAAACCGCCCGCTGTCGAATTCGCTGAAACGATTTTCGATGAAGTCGACGCGCGGACGGGAATGGGCGAGCGTCGCCCGACCGCCAGGCACAACTAGGCTGCCCTATCCCAATCACCACTCGCACAATCCTTAAAACCCCACGCCACCCTTCCCCATACAGCTCCGCGCTTGTTCCCGCCCCACCTTATATGGCATGATCGCGACGAGTTTCCGATCTCGCTCGAATATTCCCGGTGGCATTGCCTGCGCGTCGCAACACGCGAGCGCAATACGCCCAATAAGCGCTGAGATACAGGTACGTGCGCTTCAGGTCGAAAGCGTACGAATTCGGTGGTAATAACAAAATTGAAAGCAATCGGGGGTAAGAGGCTGAACGCTTATCCTTGAAATGGAAAGCATGGGCCTTCTTCGATTTCTCGCTCTTCTGCCGCTGCGCGTCCTGCGCGGCTTGTTGCACTGCCTCGCACTCGTTCTGCGGCCCGTATTCGGCAGCGTCTCATGGTCAGCCCCCGCATGGGCACCCGCCGCCAGCGCCAAGATCCGCCGCAATCCGCGGCAATTCGCAATCCGCGCGCTCGCTACGATCGCTGTCATCGCAGCCGCATGGGCCGGCTGGCACTGGTACGTCCACAGGCCCAAGCCCCCCGAGCCCGACCGCATTACCTTCCAAGTGAAAGCGCCGCCGGTCACGAGCTACGTGGCGGCCGACGGCACGCCGAAGATCACGGTCCATCCGTTGGAAATCGATTTCTCGCGCTCGGCCGCGCCCATTGAGCTGGTGGGCAAGCCTGTCACCAAAGGCATCGTCATGAAGCCCGCGTTCAAGGGCGAATGGACCTGGGCGGACGATCACACCTTGCGCTTCGTGCCGGCCGCCGATTGGCCGATCGGCACGCACTACGAAGTCGACTTCGACGTCAAACAAGCTTTCGCCGCTCACGTGCTGATGGCCGACGATCATCTCGCCTTCGATACCGCCCCCTTCACCGCGCAGGCAGGCGATGCCGAGTTCTACCAGGACCCGCAGAACGCGACGGCGAAGAAAACCATCATGCCGGTGCGATTCAATTACCCGGTCGATACCGCACAGTTCGAAAAGCGGATCTCGCTGGCCATGGCCGGCACCGACGGCAAGTTCAACACGCCGTTGAAGTTCTCAGTCGTTTATGACGCCACAAAACTGAACGCCTGGGTGCATTCGCAGCCGCTCGACCTGCCGCGCGACGACGGCGCAGTACAGCTCACGCTAGACAGCGGCGTGCGCAGTTCGCGCGGCGGCTCAGGCACGAAGGACCCATTGACGTCGGTGGTGCGCGTGCCCGGCCTCTATAGCCTGACGGTGAAAAGCGTCAGCCCGACGCTCGTCGACAACGATCATTATGAGCCGGAGCAAGTGCTCGTCACCGAACTCAGCGGTGCCGTGCGCGGCAGCGATCTCAACAGCGTCATCAAGGCGTGGGTGCTGCCGAAGCGAAAACCGGGCGTAGATCAGAGCGACGATGATCGGCCGTACGAATGGGATACCGCGGACGTGAGCGAAAGCGTCCTGCGCCAATCGAAACCGCTCGATCTGCAACTCGTCCCCACCGAAAACGAATTCGCCGAATTACAGAGCTTCAAGTTTCATGCGGACCCAGGCCAGCGTGTCTATGTCCGCATCGCGTCCGGTTTGAAATCATTCGGCGGCTACATGCTCGGCACGCCGTCCGTCCAGACGTTCACCGTGCCAGACTATCCGAAGCTGCTGCGCTTCATGGCGGACGGTTCGTTGCTTTCGCTGAGCGGCAGCAAGCGGATTTCCGTCGTCTCGCGCAACCTGCCCGGCATGAAGCTGGAGATTGGGCGCGTGCTGCCGGATCAACTGCAGCATTTGGTGAGCTTCAACCAAGGCACCTATACCCAGCCCGACCTCGGCTATAGCTTCAGCGAGGATCACATCGTCGAGCGCTTTGAACAGAAGCATGTCTTCCCGAAGGCCGGCCCCGGCGAGGCGCACTATGAGGGCGTCGATCTTGGCCAGTATCTGAAAGACGGCAAGCGTGGCGTGTTCTTGCTCCATCTGTCGGCCTATGATCCTGTCGCCGAAAAGAAAAAAGCCGACAAGGCCGCTCAAGCCGCTGCCGACGGCAATGGCAACGGCAGCAGTGACAACGGCAATGCCGATGACAGCAACAGCAGCGATAGCAACAACGGCAACGACGATCCGTCGCCCACGGACACCCGCATGATCGTCGTGACGGATCTCGGCATGCTCGTCAAACGCTCGCTCGACGGCAGCCAGGACGTCTTCGTACAGTCGATCCATACCGGGCAGCCCGTCAGCGGCGCCACGGTATCGGTGCTCGCGCTCAATGGCCAGACGCTCTACACGCAAGACACCACCGCCGACGGCGTGGTGCACTTCCCCACGTTCAAGGGCCTCGATCACGAAAAGAAGCCGATGCTGTACGTGGTGAAAAAGGCCGACGATCTATCGTTCCTGCCCGTCGGCGGCCAAGATCGTCAGCTGGACTTCTCGCGTTTCGACGTGGGCGGCGAACGCAATCCGACAAGCGAAGGCCAACTCTCCGCGTATCTGTTCTCCGACCGCGGCATTTATCGCCCCGGCGATCTGTTCCATATCGGCCTGATCGTGCGTGCGGCAAGCTGGTCGCGCAGTCCGGCCGGCGTACCGCTGCAAGCGGAAGTCGTGGACCCGCGCGGGATCACGGTGAAGCGCATGCCGGTATCGGTCGATGATTCCGGTTTCAGCGAAGTGTCGTACACGCCCTCGGAAACCGCGCCGACGGGCACGTGGACGGTGAATCTCTATATCGTTAAAAACGGCAAGACAGACGCACCGATCGGCTCGACGACCGTGCAGGTGAAGGAGTTCCTGCCGGATCGCATGAAGGTGGAGGCCAAGCTGTCGCAGCGGGTGGCCGAAGGCTGGGTGAAGCCTGACCAGCTGATGGGAATCGTCGATGCGCAGAACCTTTTCGGCACGCCCGCCGCGGATCGCCGCGTCGAGGCGTCTTTGACGCTGCGCCCCGTTTGGCCGCAGTTTCAAAGCTGGCCGGACTATCACTTCTTCGACGTCAGGCGCGCGCAAGAGGGCTATACCACCAACCTGCAAGACGGCAAGACCGACGAGAAGGGCCACGCCCAGTTCGATCTCGATCTGAAGAAATATGCGGACGCCACCTATCAGCTCTACTTCCTCGCGAAGGCTCACGAAGCGGACGGTGGACGCAGTGTGGCAGCGAGCGCGCAGACGCTCGTCTCCAACGACGACTGGCTCGTCGGGTATAAGTCGGTCGACGATCTCTCGTACGTGAAGCGCGGCAGCCCGCGCACGGTTCGCTTCGTCGCGATCAATCCGCAAGCCACGGCATTCGAACTGAAGGGCCTCACGGCCCAGCTCGTGGAACGCCGCTATGTTTCAGTGCTGACGAAGCAGGATTCGGGTGTCTACAAGTACGACTCGCGTCTCAAGGAAATCCCCATCAGCGAAAATCCGCTGACGATCCCGGCAACCGGTCTTGCGTACACCTTGCCTACCGACAAGCCGGGCAACTACGCGCTGGTCATCCGCCGCGCAGACCGCACGGAAGTGAACCGCGTCGAATACTCGGTAGCCGGCGATGCAAACATCTCGCGCTCGCTCGACCGCAATGCCGAGTTGCAGATCAATCTGAGCAAGCATGACTACGCGCCGGGCGAGCCGGTGGAGATCGCGATTCGCGCGCCCTATGCGGGCAGTGGCCTGATCACCATCGAGCGCGACAAGGTGTACGCCCACGCGTGGTTCCACTCGGATACCACGAGCTCCGTGCAGCACATTACCGTGCCGCCCGGCTTCGAAGGCAACGGCTATGTCAACGTGCAGTACATTCGCGATCCGTCGTCAGACGAAGTATTCATGAGCCCGCTGAGTTACGGCGTGGTGCCTTTCTCGGTGAGCATGGATGCACGCCGCAATGGGTTAACGCTCGACGCCCCGCCGCTCGTCAAACCGGGCCAGACGGTGACGTTCAAGCTGCATGCAGCACATCCGACAAAGGCGGTAGTGTTCGCCGTCGACGAAGGCATCCTGCAAGTGGGCCGTTACAAGCTGGGCGATCCGTTGCAATACTTCTTCCGCAAACGCATGCTTGAGGTGGGCACATCGCAGATCCTCGATCTGATCCTGCCGGAGTTCGAAAAGCTGATGCAGATGGCGGCACCGGGCGGCGATGCGGATGATGGGATCGGCAGCCAGCTCAACCCGTTCAAGCGCAAACGCGATAAGCCGGTGGTGTACTGGTCCGGCATCGTGGATGTCAACGGCGAGAAGGATGTCACCTACACCGTGCCGGATTACTTCAACGGTAAGCTGCGCGTCATGGCGGTGGCGGTGTCGCCGAATCAAGTGGGCACCATTACGTCGAGCACGACGGTGCGCGGCAATTTCGTGCTCTCGCCGAACGTGCCCACCACGCTCGCACCGGGTGACGAAGCCGAAGTCAGCGTGGGCGTGGCCAACAATCTGACCGGGCAAGGCGACAAACCGGTCCCGGTCACGGTTGCGCTGAAGACCGGCCCACAGTTACAGATCGTCGGCAATGCATCGCAGCAATTGAACCTCGCATCGATGCGGGAAGGCGTGGCGCTGTTCCACGTCAAGGCAACCGCCACGCTCGGTTCGGGCAACCTGACCTTCAGCGCGCGCTACGGCGCGAAGTCCGCAGCGCAAAGCGTCGATCTGTCCGTGCGGCCGGCCGCCGCGTATCGTACGCAGGTGGATATCGCCCGGGTGGGTGCGGACAGCAACGCGGATGTGTCGGGGCTGCGCCAGATGTATGACGCGTATGCCTCGCGCGATGCCAGCTTCTCGACGATTCCCGTTGTGGTCACCCAGGGCCTGACGTCGTGGCTCGTCAACGTCCAGAACTATTGCAGCGAACAACTCGTCAGCGAAGCGATGCCTCGGCTCATTGCGACAAAATGGCCGACGGTGCCGGCGCTCACGCGCACGCTGCAACCCGTCAACGGCAACGCGCGGCAGACCAACGATCAAGCGCTCGCGCAAATGCTCGACGTGCTGCGTTCTCGGCAAAACAGCGAGGGCGGCTTCGGCGTCTGGACGGCGACGCCCGACGCGGATCCGTTCATCTCCGCCTATGCGATGCACTTCCTGCTGGAAGCGCGCGACCGCGGTGTGGCGGTGCCGAAGGATATGCTCGACGCAGGCAACCAGTATCTGCATCGTCTGGCGAGTGACGACAGCTTGAATACGCTCGACGAACTGCGCCAGCGCGCCTATGCGGTCTATCTGTTGACGCGCGAGGGCAACGTCACGACCAACGATCTCGCTGGCGTGCAAAAGCGCCTGCAACAAGCCTTCCCGAACGACTGGAAGAACGACCTCGCGGCCGCCTGGCTCGCCGCCGCCTATGAGCTGCTGATGCAGGACAAGGAAGCGAAGGCGCTGATTGCCGGGCCGCAGCGTGCGCTCGAAGCCAAGCAGAACGACAAGGACTTCGTGTACGGCTATTACACCGATCCGTTGACGCGCAATGCAAGCGTGCTCTATCTGCTTGCAAAGTATTTCCCGGACCGTGTCAAAGCACTGTCGCCGCAGGTGATGGAAAACATCGCCGGTCCGCTCGCGCGTAATGAGTTCAATACATTGTCATCGTCGATGACCGTGCTCGCGCTCAACGCCTACGCCAGCCTGAACGCGAGCGGCCTGGATAAGCTCACGATCAACGAAGTGCATGCGGACGGCAGCAGCAAAGCGATTTCGACGTTGCAAGCCAATCTATTGCAGGCCGGTAGTTGGAGCGCGTCGGCGGCGAAGCTTCGCTTCGCGAACGGCAGCAATATGCCGGCGTGGCGCGTGACGAGTCAGTCGGGTTACGATCGTGGCGCACCGGACAAGGCGATCAAGAATGGCCTTGAAATCGTGCGCGACTACACCGATGTCAATGGCAAGCCGCTCGACAAGATCAAGGTGGGCGAGGAGATCGAGGTGCACGTCAAGATTCGCGCGACGGGCGATCAAGGCGTGGGTAACGTCGCGATCGTCGATCTGCTGCCGGGCGGCTTCGATCCCGTGATTCAGCCCCCGCCGGCCGCGAGCCAGTCGGACGATAACAGCAATGGCAATGGCAACGGCAGCGGTACCGGTGATGGTCAGGGCGATCAATCGGCCGATCAATCCGGCGATCAACCGAATCAAGATGCCGATAGCGGCAATAGCGCCGCACAGCCCGCACCGTGGCGGTCCCCGATCGGTCTGCCGAGTTCGACGTGGCAGCCCGAGTATGCGGATATCCGCGAGGATCGCGTCGTGATTTACGGCACGGCAACATCCGACGTCAAAGAGTTCGTCTATCGGATCCGGGCCACCAACGCCGGTAAGTACATCGTCCCGCCCGCGTTCGGCGAATCGATGTACGACCGCCGCATCCAGGCACGCTCGCCGGGCGGCGCCACGCTAACGGTGGCGCGTCCGCAGTGATCCCGCCGCGCTACGTCGTCGAGCGCTTCGGCTCGATGACGTAGCGCTTTGCGGACAACGCCGATCTCGTATTGGGTTGAAGCACTCATCGTGTTTTTATTTCGGTCTTTACTGCGCGTGTCCGGCAACTGGGTCCGGCGGCTGCAAAACTGGCTCGCCGGGGCGCTGCTGATCGCCGCCGCGCTGGTTGTTTGTCGCCTGTGGCCGCATCCGCCGTTGCGCGATTGGAAGCCCTCTTCCACCGCGGTGTATGACGATCGCGGCCGGCTGTTGCGCTTGACGCTGGCGAGCGACGATCGGTTTCGCCTTTGGGTGCCGCTCAAGGACATGTCGCCGCAACTCGTCGATGCGGTGCTGCTACATGAGGATCGTTGGTTCCGCTGGCATCCGGGCTTCAACCCCTATGGGCTCGCACGCGGCGCATGGGTCACTTATGTGAGGCACGGCAACCCGCAGGGCGGATCGACCATCACGATGCAGCTCGCGCGCTCGCTCTGGCAACTGGGCACGCGTACGCCTTGGGGCAAGCTCAAGCAGGTGGCACGCGCGATTCAGCTCGAACTGTTCTATTCGAAGAAGCAGATTCTCGAAGCCTATCTGAACGACGCGCCGTATGGCCGTAACGTCGAGGGGGCGGGCGCGGCGAGCATTGCGTATTTCAACCGTCCGGTAGGCGAATTGAGTTTGCCCGAGGCGCTGACGCTGGCCGTGATCCCACAGGATCCGACGCATCGTTTGCCGAGCAGTGCTGCCGGCACGGCCACCGACGTCGATAACGTGATCAACCATGCCCTCACCTTATCGCGCAATCGGCTGTACGCCCGCTGGCTCTTGAGCCATCCCAAGGATGCCACGCTCAAACCACTGTTCGCGCTGCCGCTCAATGTCCAGCCGCTGTCGCGTCTGCCGTTCGAGGCACCGCATGCGGTCGATCAAGTGCTGACGGCGCGCAGGATGGAGAGCACGGACAGCGAATCGCGCGTGCGAACCACGATCGACCTGCGTCTACAGCACGTTCTCGAACGCGAAGTCACGCGCTATGTCGCGCGCAACGACAACATCGGTATCCGCAATGCGTCCGCGATTCTCGTGGATACGCGCGATATGGGCATCAAAGCACTGATCGGCTCCGCGGATTACTTTAATCGCCCG
Organism: Trinickia sp.; assembly: GCF_051961175.1. Lineage (GTDB taxonomy): Bacteria > Pseudomonadota > Gammaproteobacteria > Burkholderiales > Burkholderiaceae > Trinickia. Next base: position 42,856 of record NZ_JBQCDN010000112.1, read on the forward strand.
ATCCATGGGCAGGTCAACGGCACGCTGGCTCGCCGCTCGCCAGGCTCCACGCTCAAGCCGTTTATCTACGGATTGGGTTTCGATCAAGGCGTGCTGCATCCGCAAACCGTGCTTCGGGATGTGCCCACGTCGTTTGGCCCCTACACCCCGGAAAATTTCGATGGGCACTTTCTCGGACCGATCACGGCAACGGACGCACTGAATCGCAGCCGCAACATCCCTGCAGTATGGGTCGCATCGCAATTGCACGATCCTGATCTCTATCATTTCTTGCAGGAAGCGGGCATCGGTCACATGGCGAGCCAGCAGCACTATGGTCTCGCGCTGGTGCTGGGCGGCGGTGAAGTGTCGATGCAGGAACTCGCGTCGCTCTATGCGATGCTGGCCAATCGCGGCGTGCTCAAGCCGTTGCGATTGCGCGCGAGCGATCCTCGCCCAAGCGGTATCCGCCTGCTGAGCGATGAGGCCAGCTTCATGACGATGGACATCTTGCGCCAGCATCTTCGGCCGGACGAAACGACCGGCGCCCAGCCATCCAGTCTGCCGGTGTATTGGAAGACCGGCACGTCATGGGCGTTTCGCGATGCGTGGACGGCGGGCGTGTTTGGCCCTTACGTGTTGGTGGTTTGGGTCGGCAACTTCGATGGCACTGGCAATCCCGCGTTCGTCGGAGTGGATGCGGGAGCGCCGCTGTTCTTTCAGATCGTCGATGGGCTCGAAGCCGACTATCCGCAATTGACGGAGCCACCGCGCCCCCGGCCGGCGAATCTCAAACGCGTACAGATCTGTCTGGCGAGCGGGGAGTTGCCGAACCAGTGGTGCCCGCAACGCGGCTGGACGTGGTTCATTCCGGGGAAATCGCCCATTCGCGTGAGCAGCGTGCATCGTCCACTCGTGATCGACGATGCAACTGGCTTGCCCGCCTGTCCGCCCTACTCCGGCGAACACACACACCAGGAAGTGTACGAGTTCTGGTCGTCGGATTTGCAACAGGTGTTTGCGCAGGCCGGTATTCCGCGCCGCAAACCGCCGATCAATCCGGCCTGTCGGAATGCGGGCACGCCGGATGGCAGTCCACCGCAGATTACGTCGCCGGTGCGGGGCAGCATTTATACGATGCGTCTGACGCAGCCGGATAAACAGCGCATCGCATTCAGTGCGACAACCGATGCGGATGCGCACGCGTTGTATTGGTTCGTCAACGATGCCTATGTCGGGCAAAGCGCGCCCGGTACGGCGCTGTATTGGCAACCGCGCACGGCCGGCAGCTATGATGTGCGGGCGATCGACGATCATGGGCGCGTCGATGAACGTACGTTGCAGGTTAGTCTGATCGAGTAGCCCGTGGGAACGCGAGAGCAGTATGTTATGGGTTTAAAGCGTCCGTGTATCTGGACACCGTGCGAAAGTTGCTCGCCGCTCCCGGAACGACTTTCAATCGATGAAAGATCGCGTTAACTCCCACTGTGCCTAACGCTTCTCGATGGCCGATTGAATCTGTACCGCGCAATGTTATAGCGAGAGCGATAACAGCCTCCAGCCTGCCCCCTAATCCTGCGCCGGCTGATCAATCGAAATACCCAACTCGGCCGCCATCCGTTCGACGAGCGCCCGCAGCAGCGCCACTTCACCGGCCAACCGCGCCTGTTCGGCCTTCAATGCCTCGAACTCGCCTGGCTGAATCGACTCGTCGCCCGCTTCACGCCCACTGGCGGCGAATTGCTCCATATTCACTTCGCCGCATAGGAGATGCATCCATCGATTTTCGCGGGCGCCCGGCGCGCGCGGCAATCTCACGACGAGCGGCGGGGTACGCGCGGCCAGTTCGTCGAGGAAAGCCTCGACCGATGAGTTGTCCGCAAAGCCGTGCAAGCGAGCGGCGTTCATCCGCAATTCCGAAGTGGTCTGCGGCCCACGAAGCAACATAACCGTCAGTAGCGCAGCAGCTTGGCTCGGAATACCGAGCACGCGATTCATGTTGTGCTCGTAGCGCGTGACGCGGCTGCTACTCGCCTCCATCACGAGGCTCAAACGCTTCAGGCCATCGATGGCCGTCTGAACGTCAGCCTCCGTCGCGCTCATCACCGGCGAGCGCGCGGTTTTCTGGTTGCAGCCGGCCGTCAAAGCGTTCAGGGAAAGCGGGTACGTATCCGGCACGGTGTGCTGCTTTTCTACCAGCACGCCGAGCACACGGGCTTCGAGGGGAGCGAGGTCGCGCAAGGATTGAGTCATGGAACGTGGGCGAGCAATGAAGATGGATCGATATGATAGCCCCGCCAGCCCTCCGTTGACCTGAGTGACGTAACGTCCAGTCGCGCCCGCTGGTGGCAGCGTGTTGTCGCAGGAATTCGAGTAGAAGCCGTAGTTCTTTATCATGTACAGTGCTTGGCTGTTATCCGAAACGCAATCCGGCGAAGGGGAGCCGCACCCCCATTCGCTTTGGCGCGAGCAAATCCCTTTTAACGCCCGCAGGCCGATTGACGTGCCGTCCGCGGATGATCGCCGCTCGCCATGCACCTCGCACCATCCGCACCCGCTTCAAAGGTAACTACACATGCTGATCAATTGCGTCGCCTATCAGAACGGCAGAAAACTCGCCGACATCGAGGTCCCCGAGATAAGCGACTATCTCGCCAAGCCCGACTGCCTGGTGTGGGTCGCCTTGAAGGACCCGGAAGCCGGCGAACTCGAAGTCATGAAAGAAGAGTTCGGCCTGCACGAGCTTGCCGTGGAGGACGTCTATCACGGTCACCAGCATCCTAAGATCGAGGAATACGGCGACTCGCTCTTCGCGGTGCTGCACACGATCGAAATGGATGAGGAAGATCAGTTGCTGATCGGCGAAGTCGATGTTTTTGTGGGCAGCAATTACGTGCTATCCGTTCGCAACCGAACGCGCCTTGGCTTCCAGGAAGTTCGCACGCGCTGCGAGCGGCAGCCAAATTTGCTCAAGGAAGGTTCCGGCTTCGTGTTGTATGCGCTCATCGACAGCATCGTCGATCGCTATTTCCCGATCCTCCAGGCGCTCTCCGCGAAACTCGAGGATATCGAAGATCGGATCTTCGAGAAACACAGCCTCGCGGCGTCGCGCGCAATCATCGAGGATCTCTACTCGTTGAAGCGCAGGCTCGTCGCGCTGCACCATCACATCGCGCCGTTGCTCGAGAGCGTCGGCAAGTTGACAGGCGGCCGCATTCCGCAGATCTGCGAAAGTATGGACGCGTACTTCCGCGATGTTTACGATCACCTCGAGCGGATGGTAAGGACGATCGAAGGCCGCCGGGAAATGACCGTCACGGCGATCCAGGTAAACCTCGGCATGATCTCGCTTGCGGAAAACGAAGTCACGAAACGTCTCGGGGCGTTCGCCGCATTGTTCGCCGTGCCGACGATGATCGCCGGCATCTACGGAATGAACTTTCAGAGCATTCCCGAATTACACTACGCGTACGGTTATCCGATCTGCCTTGCGGCCATGTTGGGCATCGACGTTATCCTCTGGTGGCGCTTCAAGGCAGCCGGCTGGTTATAAGCGAAATTTTTGATCGAGGCGATGTTCGCCCCGTCGAACCACAGATGAAACACCAAACGGTTTCAATCCAACGTACGGCCACGCCGACATTCTGGCGCGAAGCGGCACTACCCTATATCGAAGCCCGCTCCGTCGAGGATGGACGCAAGGTCTGCTATGCAAAGCACGCGCACGATACGTTTTCGATCGGCGCGATCAACGGCGGCAGGAGTACCTACCTGAACGGCACGCATCGTCAGCACATAGGCACGGGCGCGGTAGTGGTGATCAATCCCGAAGATGTCCACGCCTGCAACCCGATCGACGACGAAGCCTGGTCGTATCTCATGCTGTACGTGGACGTTTCCTGGCTGACGGATCTTCAGCACGAATCGGGCGGGCGCCAAGGTCAAGGCTTCCGCCGCTTTTCCACCACGATGTCAACCCGCCCCGGTCTCCATGCGGGCTTGAATCGCCTCTACGGCATCCTCACCGACGAAGGCGCCGATATTCTGCAAAAGGAAAGCGCGGCCCGCCTGTTTTTTGGCGATGTTCAGCTGGCGCTGGGTGAAACGGCACCCGCGCCGGCCGCCACATCAAATCCGAAACTTGCGCGAGCAGCGGAATTCATCCGCGCGAATTTCACGTGCTCGCTCAAGCTCGATGAGATTTGCGCGGCGTCGGAGCTCTCGCCCTCTTATCTCATTCGCGCGTTCAAACAGCGGTATGGCATGACGCCACACGCTTATCTCGTCAATTGCCGGATCGAATATAGCCGCTCGGCACTCAAGCAGGGACGCGCGATCGCCGATGTCGCCGCCGAAGCGGGCTTCGCCGATCAAGCGCATCTGCAACGCGCGTTCCGCCAATTCACGGCGGCGACGCCTAATCAATATCGAGGTTGATTCGGCCGCAGGCCGGCCGGTCAGTCAAGCTCGGACGAGGTAGACCGCGCTGCCCACGAGCAGCATCGCCATCAGGCGATTGCATAGCCGGACCTGCTTCGGGATACGCAGATGCCGATGCAGCCGCGCGCCTGCATACGCCCAGCACGCGATGGAGCCATAGCAAATCGCGAAATAGATCGCGGAGAACCGCAGGACCAGCATCGTATCTCCACTTGCCGCGAACGCGCCCATGCCGGCGAGAGACGCCAGCCACGCTTTCGGATTGAGCCACTGCATAGCGGCTCCCGACATGAACGAGGGCCCTTTTATTGTCCCCTCGGATCCGAGCCGCCCATCGTCGACGGCGAGTTTGTAAGCCATGTAAATCAGAAATACGACCCCGGCCCATTGGATCGCCTTCGTAAAGTTCGGCCAACGACTAAGAAATTCGTGCAATCCCAACCCTATCAGCAGGAGCAGCAACGTAAAGCCGACGGTCGCGCCCGTCACATGCCGCAAGCCGGCACGGAGCCCATATTGCGCACTGGCACCCAATGCGACGATGTTGACGGGGCCGGGAGAAATAGACGCAGCCAGCGCAAAAGCGCCCATGGAAAGTGCAGGATTCATTGTGTTGCCCTCGGTGATTCGGTGGTCAAGAATTCATCGAATCCGAAGGTATGCGACGCGGGATCTGGCGTATTGAAGAAAATTGCCCTTCGACTTACTCACGCCAACAACCGACCGGTACTGTCGATCGGCGCGGTCCGTGTATAGTCACGCGATCAAGTTGGATTCATCTCAGCTCACCCTCCCCTGCTGAAAGGCCAAGCCATGCATCGTTATCTTTCTGCGAGCCAATACATCGACTTCGACACCCCCGAAGTTCAAGCAAAGGCCCGCCAGCTTGCCACTCAGGCAGCGTCAGAAACCGAACTCATCCGGTCGTCTTTCGAATTCGTCAGGGACGAGATCCGCCACAGCTCCGATTTCAAACTCAATCCTGTGACCTGCAAAGCATCGGACGTCTTGAGGCATAAGACAGGCTACTGCTACGCGAAAAGCCACCTGCTTGCCGCCCTGCTGAGAGCCAACGGCGTCCCGACGGGGCTGTGCTACCAACGGCTATCCGTTACGGGTGAAGGAGCGCCGTACTGTCTGCACGGGCTGAATGCTGTGTACCTGAAGGAATCGGGCTGGTACCGTATTGACCCGCGAGGGAACAAGGCGGGCGTCAATGCCCAGTTCCAACCGCCGCAGGAAGCGCTCGCGTTTCCGATCGGAACACCGAACGAACGCGATCTTCCGGAAATCTGGGCGGAACCTCTGCCCTTGGTGGTGGACACCCTCGCGCGGTATGACACGTACGACCAAGTCCTCGCCAATCTCCCCGACATTGAGTTGATTGCATAGAACGCTGGCGGCCTTTCCCGGCTGCCCCGCCCGTCTCCCGGCTCGAATCGCTCGAATGGCCCATTCCTTCCCCTCACTTCGCGAACAGCATGTCGAGGTTGCCGAACGATTTGAATTCGAGGGCGTTGCCGCTCGGGTCCAGAAAAAACATCGTCGCTTGTTCGCCCGGTTCACCCTTGAAGCGGATATACGGTTCGATGACGAACTTCACGCCGGCGGCCTTTAGCTTATCGGCAAGCGCGGTCCATTGCGGCATCGTCAGGATGGCGCCGAAATGACGGACCGGCACGCCATGTCCGTCGACGGCATTGGTCGTACTTACGCCTGTTTCGTTCGGTGCAAGATGCGCAACGATCTGGTGGCCATAGAGATTGAAATCGACCCACTCGGCCGAGCTACGGCCTTCGGGACAACCGAGCAGGTCGCCATAGAACGCGCGCGCCGCATCGAGGCTGTGCACGGGAAACGCGATGTGGAACGGCAGCAGCGGAGTATTCATGACGAGAGGCTTCCAAGCGTTGACGAAAGCGGTGCGCTCCAACTTGCGCGCCGAGAAGACATGTTATACGTGATGAAATTGGATGGACATCGAAATGCCCCCGACGGTATAAGTTGGCTACGCCACGATACGAGGCGAGCCGCCACCGTTTTTTCGCTGCGACCGGTATGATCCGAGCTATTCATCTTTGATACCGCTTGGGAGAATGGCGTCGTGCATGTCGGTGAGCGTTTCAACAGCATTACGCATCTCGTCGGGGCAGTGTTGTCGGTGGCGGGTCTTTCCGTACTGGTCACAATGGGCGCGCTCGAAGGCGACGCTTACAAAGTCGTCAGCTTCAGCGTATACGGTGCGATGCTGTGCTTGCTCTACGCGATTTCGACGCTGTATCACAGCGCGCGTACGCCGCTAGTCAAAGCCATTCTTCAGAAATGCGATCACTCGGCGATCTATCTGTTGATCGCGGGCAGCTACACGCCGTTTACGCTCGTTACGTTGCGCGGGCCGTGGGGATGGTCGCTGTTCGGCGTCAGTTGGGGGCTCGCCGCGCTCGGCATCGCACAGGAACTCACGCTCGGCCGGCGCACGCGCATCGTATCGATGACGCTGTACGTGCTGATGGGCTGGCTGGCGATCGTGGCGATTCGCCCGCTGATTCACGCACTGCCTGCGGCTGGCACCGCTTGGCTCCTCGCGGGGGGCATCATCTACAGCGTCGGCATCTACTTCTTCATCAACGATGAGCGTATCCGCCACGGGCACGGCATCTGGCACCTGTTCGTGCTGGCAGGCAGCTTGTGCCAGTTCGTGAGCGTCGCCCGGTACGTGGCGTAGCGCCTATGCACACTCGCCGGCGGCGCAGCCAGACCTCGCGTCTCCACGTCGATTGTGAACAGATTTGCAACGATGATTTATCAACTTAGGGATTAACCCTAGGGCCTCCAATCACTACACTGCAGTCATCGGTTCACGCAACGAACACGATGCAACCAGCAGGTAGATAAACAACTTTGGAGGTCATCATCATGAAATCGCTCGTTCAAGCTGTCGTCATCGCCGCCGCCTTTGCCGCTCCTGTGGCCGCTTTCGCCCAATCGGACGCCCCTGTGACGCGGGCTCAGGTCAAGGCCGAACTGATTCAATTCGAGCAAGCGGGTGGCCGTACGAACTTCAGCAATGACCCGTACTACCCGCAAGACGCCCAACTCGCGCAAGCCCGCGTCAGTGCACAAAACGGCAACAATCAAGGTGTCGGTGGCGTGCAAGCCGGTTCGTCGGCCTCGGGGGCTCCGGCGCAAGTCAATGGCATCAAGCCGCTGTACTTCGGCAATTAAGCCGCTCCGCCATGAAAGATAGCGTGCGGCGCCGCGCTCGAGGCGCCGCAATCATTTGCATAGCAGTCAAACACCGCCCGCCGGCTGCTTCACAACCGCGCGCAAAGCGGCATCGGCGCTGTGCAGGGGACGCTGCTTCGCCCGTACCAAACTAGCGGCCGGTGCCATCCAGGGATGAGCAAACGCGACGACAGTCGCCCCTGCTTCGTAGGCTTCATCGGCCGCGGCGGCTGCAGCGGCGTGGGAGCCGGCGATATCGCCGCTTTGATAGAGCGTCCATACGGGTTCCACGTGGACGATCTCGACCAATGTGCCAGCGATGACAATATGTTCTTCGAACAACCGCCTATTCGCCTCGATCGTGGATGCGACGGCGCAGAGGACAGCGATTTTTCCTCCACCGTTGGCAGCCGCCGCGGCAAGCGCCCGATCCGCTCGCACGATAGGAACCGCCGCATCCTGAAGTTGGTCAACCACCGGCCCCAACGTCGCGCAACTGACAATGACAGCATCCGAATCCGCGGCAAGATCGAGGACGCAACGCGCCGTCTGTGCTTTTAAGTCTTCCGAGAACGCGCCGGCCTGCTGCACGGCCTCGCGCAGGTCGGGTCGGACTTCATGACGCAGATCGCCGTCCCCTAAACCGAGCTGCTTTGCAGCTTCGTCGAAAACGCGTTTGTTGCCATCGATTGTATGCAAGAGCGATATGCGCATGGTTTGCCGTTCCAGGTCGCTGTTAGTCATGTGAGCCATCATTCATCGATAGATGGCTTGCCCACATTTTTCCAACGCTGAGCTCAGCTAACAAGGCAACTGCCATTACTGGTATCGGCAATACCAGTCGACGTTTAACATCCCCAACTCGCCCGACCAGACGCGCCCTATCTGCTCTACCTCAATTCGAAGCAAAACTCTCCGTGAGCCAATCCCGCATCATTTCATAGGATCGGGCCGCCGCCTTCGCATCGTACCGGCATGCGCCTGTCGCGGCCTTCGCCTCCGTCTCCGTGAAGCAATGTACGACGTGCCCGATTTCGACGAATTGCCAATCGGCGGGATCGCGTTTCATCTCCTTCGTAAACTCAGGCACCTGAGGCATAGTGAGCGGATCGTCGCCCCCATTCATGGCCAGTACGCGCGCCTTGATTTTCGCCGCCGAGGCGGGATCGTCCGTGCCCAAATCGCCATGAAAGGCGATCACCGCTTTCACGTCCGATCCGCTACGTGCGAGATCCAGGACGGCCGCACCGCCGAAACAAAAGCCAATCGCCGCCAATCGCGAGCGATCGATCGGTGCACTGCCAGCCCGCGCTTTAAGTTCGTCGAACGCTTTGCCGATGCGAGCGCGCATGAGCCCGCGATCGTGATAGAGCGGCGCAACAGCGGCACGCGCGTCATCGTCGGTCTTGGGACGCACCCCTGCACCGTACATGTCCGTCAGCAAAATCACGTAATCTTTGCCCGCAACCATCTCAGCTTTTTTCACCGCGATATCGTTCACGCCGTACCAGTTCGGGACCATGACGAGCCCGGGCCGCTTGGTCGTCACGGCGTCGTCATACACCAGCACGCTTTTGAACGTCGTACCGTCCAACTTCCAATCGACGGGTTCGGCAACCATCTTCGCGAAAACCGGCGAAGCAATGAAAAGGCCAAAGACAACACAAGCGAAGCGCATCAATCGCATGGCGAAGTCCTCTCAGCGGGTTGAACGGATGTTTGAAGTCGCGACCGGCGCGTGGCCCCGAGCGGCGGGCCTTTGGCTGAGCCAAATACTGCCGATGACGAACACGATACCGACGATTTGAACCGGCGTCAGCGCCTGATTCAAAAACACCCATCCAAGCAGCGCCGCTGTGAGCGGGCTGACGAACAGCAGCGGCGAAACGACAGCGGGTTCGAGCCGAGCAATCCCGCGAAACCAAAGCACGTATGTTAGAGCGGCGCCAACCAGCGCGAGCCATGCCAGTCCCCCAATATTGGCCATCGTCGGCGTTGGCATCGCCGGCGCGAACAGAACGACTACGGGAATGAGTAGGAGACCTCCGGCTGTCAATTGCCATGCCGTGTACGCGAGCAACGATACCGACGGTTGCCACTTGCGCGCCAATACGTTGCCGACGGCCATCGACGCCGCTCCCGCAAGACCGGCTGCGATGCCGATCGGGTCGAGCGCGGCCCGCGGGGTCAGCACGAGCAAGGCGACACCGCCGATTCCGATCAGCACCGCAACGATCGGTGCCGGCCGAATCGGGCTACCGAGCAGCAGCCTGGCCAGAAACACGGCGAACAAGGGTTGAACCGCGGCGACGGTTCCGGCCACCCCGCCAGGTAGCCGGTAGGCCGCCACGAACAGCATGCTCAAGAAGATCGAGATGTTGAGTGCCCCAAGGACGAACACGCGAAGCCATTCGATACCGGACGGCAACTGCCGCACGAAAAGAAGCAGCAGCAATCCGGCAGGCAGAGCCCGCAGCATGGCAACCGTGATCGGAGAGAAATTCGGCAGAAACTGGGTCGTGACGATATACGTACTGCCCCATACGACCGGGGCAATCGCCGTCATCAAGACATCGGACGCGTTGACTTTCATACCTTTGCGGAACTTCCGATAGAGGCCGGCGTGGCTTTTGCGGCCAGTTTCCGGGTGCCGCGCGACCGAGCGCGACGCGCATCACGGGCCCTTCGTCCGCGGCAAGCCCGAATGCTTGAGCGACACGCTCCACGTCGAATCCGCTCATGGCGCAGGATACGTAACTCACTCGGAGATGATAATGTTCGCTAAAGAATAACTTTATTTACCAAGGGTGAACGATCGATGGACCGCTATACCGCCCTGCAGGTCTTCCGTCACGTGGCCGAACTGAGCAGCTTCGCCGAAGCCGGACGGCGTCTCGGCGTGTCGTCCGCCGCGGTCAGCAAGAACATTGCAGAGCTGGAGACGTATGTCGGCGCAAGGTTGATCAACCGGACGACGCGGCGAATGGCGCTCACCGAGGAAGGCAGAATCTATCTGGAGCATGTGACGCGCGGGCTCGACGCACTCGCCGAAGCCGACGCCGCACTGGGCCCGATCAAGGCATCGCCTAGCGGAACATTGCGTGTCACGGCGCCCATGACGGTCACGCTCACGCGGCTCTCAGCCGCCATCCCGCGCTTTCTGTCACAGTACCCCGATCTCAAGCTCGATTTGCATCTCGACGACAGACGCGTCGATCTGGTGCGAGAGGGATTCGATCTTGCCATCCGAGGCACCGATAACCTTGAAGACTCCAGCTTGATCGCCAGAAAGCTGGCCATCATGCCGCATGTGGTGTGTGCGGCGCCGTCCTATTTCGAAGCACATGGCGAGCCCCGAACGCCATCGGATTTGAAATCGCTCAACTGCATCCGGTTCAGCCTCTCGGGCCACGCCGACACATGGGAGTTCCAAAAGGGCGATCGCATCGAGCGGGTGCCGGTCGACGCACGATATTCCGTGGGATCGAGCCTCGCGATTCGTGACGCGCTGCGCGCCGGCTTCGGCGTCAGCCTGATCCCCTATCCCTATGTCGAAGACGACTTGATGCAAGGGCGGCTGCAATCCGCACTCGGCGATTGGCGCACGGTGGAAACCACGATCTATGCGATCTATTCGTCGCGACAGCATCTTGCTCCGAAAATTCGCGCGTTCCTGGGGTTCCTGATCGAGGAGTTCGGCCGGGGGCCGGCCGAACGCGCCGACGAGTCGGACGCCGGCAACGTTTGAGATTAGATTCCCCCAAATTCAAGCGGTAGCGCGAGCCGCATTCCGCCCGCGCAGCCATTCCAGTGCCAGCAGCAACGCCGTCGAAAAGATGATCAGAATGGTGGCCAGCGCGGCGATCGTCGGCGTGATGTTCTCGCGGATACCCGTGAACATCTGGCGAGGCAACGTGGTTTGATTCGCGCCCGCCAGAAACAGCGTCACCACCACCTCGTCGAACGAAGTCGCAAACGCGAACAACGCGCCGGAAATCACGCCGGGCGCGATCACGGGCAGCGTGATCCGGAAGAACGTACGAGTCGGATTGGCACCGAGCGAAAGGCTCGCCTTGACGAGATTTCCGTCGAATCCTTGTAACGTCGCCCCAACCGTCGTCACCACGAACGGCACGCCGAGCGCCGCGTGCGCCATGATCAGGCCGATATAGGTATTCGCCAGCCCAAGCGGCGCGAAGAACAAATACATGCCCACGCCCACGACGATGACGGGCACGATCATCGGCGAAATCAACACGGCCATGACGATCGCCTTGCCGCGGAAATTCGCCTTCGCCAAGCCGAGCGCCGCCAACGTACCGAGCACCGTGGCCAAGACGGTTGCCGAAGGCGCCACGATGAAGCTGTTCTTCGCCGCCATACGCCAGGCGTCGGAGGTGACGAGGTGCTCGTACCAGCGCAGCGACCAGCTCGGAATCGGATAGACGAGAAATGTGCTCGACGAAAACGACAAAGGCACGATCGCGAGGACCGGCAGAATCAAATACAACAGCGTCAGCACGGCCAAGCCGCGCAACAGGAAATACCATGCGCGTTCGACGAGCGACGTATGCGGTGCGAACAGCGGCTTCGAAAGTTTCATCGTCGGCTCCGGCGCGAATGCCCCTTCAGGACATTGCGGTCTATCGATTTCAAATGGCGCGAAAGTTCGGCGTTCAAGCGCGATCCGTACTACAGGTTCGGCTGGGCCTTAGTGAAGCGGCCGTAAACCACGTAGAGCACGAGCGTCGCCGCCAACAGCAAGCCGCCAAGCGCACAGGCCATACCCCAATTGATCGTCACGTTCGTGAAATAGGCGACGTAATAGCTCACCATCTGATCGTTCGGCCCACCCAGCAATGCCGGCGTAATGTAGTAGCCGATCGCGAGAATGAACACGAGAAGCGCCCCCGCACCGATGCCCGGATACGTCTGCGGCACATACACCCGCCAGAATGCCGCGAACGGGTGGCTGCCCAGTGAAACCGCAGCGCGCTGATACGTCCGCGGAATCGACTTCATCACGCTATACAGCGGCAGGATCATGAACGGCAGCAGAATATGCGTCATCGAAATATAGACGCCCGTACGATTGAACAGCAGTTCGAGCGGCGCGTGAATCAAGCCAAAGCCGAGCAACGTTCGGTTGACGAGCCCTTCGGTCTGCAAAATCACGATCCATGCGGCGACACGCACCAGGATCGATGTCCAAAACGGAATCAGCACGAGAATCATGACCAGGTTCGCGCGTCGCTCGCTCAGCGTCGAAATCCAGTAGGCGAGCGGATAGCCGAGCAGCAACGCCGCCAGCGTCACGACTGCGCCAATCACGAACGTCCGGCCGAAGACGTTCAGATAGATACGTTGATCGGGATCGGTCTGCTCGATGTGGCCGAACGCATCTTCACGATGATCGAGCGCCGCCAGCAAGTAGAACGGCGAATAACGCGAGCCGTTCTTGGCAATCGCCCGCCAGTAGCGCACCTCGCCCCACCGCCGATCGAGATCGATCAGCTTCGCCCGGATTTGCTCGGGTGCAAGCTTGAGCGGATGGTTGTCGTCGTCCATGAACGGCAGCGCGTTCGCCGTCTTCGACACCAGCGAGTGGAAGCCCGGTATTTCGACATTGAGCCGGCGCTCGAGGCTGCCCATCACCTCGCCGTCCTGCGTCGCAGCCAAATCGCTGGCCAGCGCCGCGTAGGCGGTGGCTGGGATCTCGCTCGTACGATCCCAATGGCGCAGCTGAACCGCGGTCTTCGGCAGCGCGTTGGCCACTTCGGGATTCTGCACCGCGCGCGTCAACAAGGCTGCGATCGGCACAACGAAGATCAACAACAAAAAGATCGCCAGCGGTGCAATCAGCAGGATCGCCGTCAGCCGCTTGCGTGCCTGTGCGGCTTTCAGCTCGCGCTTCAATGTCGCGGTCGACGCGCCGCTCGGCTCGCCCGGAATCGTCATCGTTTGCACGCTCATCTCCTACATTGCCTCTTGTTTCGTGCTGGACGCTATTCGCGTTGCCCCGGCCCGATGTCATTCGGGCCGGCGCGATAACAGCGAATTACTTCGACGCCCACGACGCGAAGCGCTGCTCGAGTTCATCGCCGTAGTCAGTCCAGAACGCCGCATCTTGCAGGACCGCGTTCTGGCCATTGGCCGGCGAATTTGGCAGATTCGACAGCGTCTTCGCATCGAGCGATTTGATCGCATCGCGATTCGCCGGGCCGTAGGCAATGTGCTGCGCATAGACTTGTTGCGGCTTCGACGACACCGAATAGGCAATGAATTGTTCCGCCAGCGCCTTATTCGGAGAGCCCTTCGGAATCACCCAGTAGTCGAGGTCGTAGATGCTGCCGTTCCACACCACCTTCAGGTTCTTGCCTTCGCGCTGGGCGGCATCGATACGGCCGTTGAAGGCAGACGACATCACGACATCGCCGGCGACGAGAAATTGCGGCGGCTGAGCGCCCGCTTCCCACCACTGAATGTTCGGCTTCAGTTCGTCAAGCTTCTTGAACGCGCGATCTTGGCCGGCCTTGGTCGCCAGCACCTTGTAGACATCCTTCGGCGCGACGCCGTCGGCCATCAGCGCGAATTCGAGGTTGCCGCGCGCCCCCTTGCGCAGCGCACGTTTGCCGGGGAATTTCTTCACGTTCCAGAAATCGGCCCAGCCCGTCGGCGCCGTCTTGAGTTTGTCGGCGTTATAGGCAATGGCCGTCGACCACACGAAAAAGCCCACGCCGCAGGTGCTCGGCGATTCCGGGATCAGTTCCGATTTCTTGGCGATCTTCGACCAGTCGAGCTTTTCATAGAGACCTTCGTCGCAACCGCGGCCGAGGTCGCCCGATTCGACTTCGACGACGTCCCAGTTCACATGCTTGGCTTCCACCATTGCCTTGATCTTGGCCGTCTCGCCGTTGTATTCCACCGCCGTGATCTTGTCGCCTGTCTTCTGTTGGAACGGCTGGTAATAGGCGAGCTTCTGCGCGTCGGCGTTCGCGCCGCCGAAGTTCACGACAGTCAACTCGGCCGCCGCGGCGCCGGCCGCGGCAAGTACCGTCGACGCACAAGCGACGGCCAGCGTCGCAGCAACGCGGCGCATCGTGATGGGGTTCGTCTTCATCTGGGCTCTCCTCTACGTGGGTATTCGTCAGGTCTTCGTTGATGGCGTTACGCGAACACGCGCAAGTGCTCGGGCGCGAACTGGAGTGCGACGCTCGCACCCGGCACGAACGTCTCGAGCGCTTCGGTGCCAAGCGGCACCTTCACGAAGCATTCGTTCTGTTCGGGCACCGCGCATCGCATCCGCACGTGATCGCCGAAATAAATGAGGCCGCGCACTTCGCTGGCGAGCGTATTGCCCCGCTGCGGCTCGGCCGGTTGCGCCACGAGCCGCAGGCGTTCGGGGCGAATGCAGGCAACCGCGGAAGCGCCAGCCCTCGCACCCGCCACATTGCGGCCCACGACATGGGTGCCGTCGCGAAGGCGCATCCGGCAGAACTCGCCGTCGACATCGGAGATCGTGCCTTGCAGGCGGTTGCTGTCGCCGATGAAGTTCGCCACGAACTCATTGCACGGCGCTTCATAAAGGCAATCGACGGTATCGAGCTGCTGCACGATCCCTTTGTCGAAGACGGCGACACGATCGGACATCGTCAGTGCCTCGCCTTGATCGTGCGTGACATAGACGAACGTCAATCCAAGCTTCTCGTGCAGAGCCTTCAATTCGTACTGCATGTGCTCGCGCAGTTGTTTATCGAGCGCGCCGAGCGGTTCGTCCATCAATACGAGGCGCGGCTCGAACACGAGTGCGCGCGCGAGTGCGATCCGCTGCTGTTGCCCGCCTGAAAGCTGGGCCGGGTAACGCTTGGCGAAGCTTTCCATGCGCACCATCGCCAAAGCGTGAGCCACGCGCTCCCGACGCTCGGCGGCGGCCATCTTGCGCACCGTGAGCGGATAAGCGACGTTCTGCTCCACCGTCATATGCGGAAACAGCGCGTAGTTCTGGAACACCATACCAATGTTGCGCTGATGCGGCGGCACGGTGTTAAGCAATTGCCCGTCGAGGCGAATCTCGCCGCCGGTGGGAAATTCGAAGCCGGCCAGCATCATCAGACAAGTGGTTTTGCCCGATCCGGACGGCCCGAGCAGCGTCAGGAATTCACCCTGGTAGATATCGAGGTCGAGCGACTTGACGACGAGGGTTTCGCCGTCATACGTCTTACGCACGCCGCGAAAGCTCACGATCACTTGATCCGTCTTCATTGTCCGTCGTCTCCTGCTCAGCCCGACCTGATCCGATTGGCTCCATCGACTAGCGAGCACCACACTTCATTTGTGATCCAATATAATCGGTCACGGTTCCACGCAACGGAACCATTTCATTATTCCGAAGGGAACCACTTTGGATACGATCATTCTGTCGGACTGGCTGTCCGTCCGGCTGGAGCGCGGCGGAGCCGAGCCCCTGTATCGACAGGTGCTGCGTCTCGTGCAGCAGGCCATCCTGACGGGACAACTGGCGCCCGGCACCAAGCTGCCGAGTTCGAGAACGCTGGCAGACGATCTCGACGTCGCGCGCAACACCGTGCTGCGCGTGTATGACCAATTGACCGCCGAAGGCTACGTCTTGTCAACCACGGGAAGTGGAACTTACGTGGCCGATACGCGTCCCGACACGGCGGCGGTCAAGTCCAGGCCGTCTCCCGGCGCGAGCACGCCAAACATGACGCGCGAAGCGCTCGCCCAACAGAGTTTGTCGAACCGCGGCCGGCGCCTGATCGGCCGCGCCGGCGTGGCGCCGAAGCAATGGGGGGCGTTTATGCCGGGGGTACCCGATGTCGCCGAATTCCCGGCGCGCACCTGGAGCCGCTTGCAGGCGCGGCTCTGGAAAGAGGCCAATCCCGAGTTGTTGACCTACGCGCCAGGGGGCGGTTACCGGCCGCTGCGGCGTGCCCTGTCGGACTACTTGCGCGTGGCGCGTTCGGTCAAATGCTCGCCCGATCAAATCATCCTCACGACGGGTATTCATCAGTCGATGGACTTGGCGGTGCGACTGTTGACCGACGTCGGCGATCGCGCTTGGGTGGAGGAGCCTTGCTATTGGGGGGCGCGCAGCGTGCTCCAATCGGCGGGCCTGGAACTCGAATCGATTCCCGTCGACAGCGAAGGCTTGAACCCGCGCGAGCTGTCGCCGGCCGCGCCGCCGCGCCTTGCGGTGGTGACACCGTCTCATCAATATCCGCTCGGCATGGTGATGAGCCTCGCCCGCCGCCGGACGTTGCTCGAATACGCGCGCCAGCATGGCGTCTGGATCCTGGAAGACGATTACGACAGCGAGTTTCGTTACGGCAGTCACCCGCTGGCCTCGTTGCAGGGGCTCGACGAAGCGGGCCGCGTGATCTATGTCGGGAGTCTCGGGAAGATATTGTTTCCAGGGCTGCGGATCGGTTATATGGTCGCGCCCGAGCATTTGGTCGATACGTTCCGCACCGGGGTGGCAGAGTTATATCGCGAGGGCCAGCTCATGCATCAAGCGGTGCTGGCCGAGTTCATCATGGACGGCTACCTGACATCGCACGTGCGGCGCATGCGCGCGTTGTACGGCGAGCGCCGACAGATTCTCATCGATGCGATTCGCACGCGCTTCGGAGATACGTTGCAGGTCATGGGCGACGAAGCGGGACTGCATTTGGTGCTCGGGTTGCCGGGAGGGACGAACGATCGTGCCGTGACTTCGGCGGCATTCGAGGCCGGTGTGGTCGTGCGGCCGCTGTCGAATTACTACAGCCAGGAAAGCGCCGCGCAATCGGGTTTGCTGCTTGGGTACGCCTGTGTGCCCCACGAGCGGATCGGACCCGCGTTCGATGCACTGGCGAAAGTCATCGAACGCGAACTGGCGACGGGCGTCGCGCGGGTGGCGTGACGGGTCGCATGTGCGCCCGCGGGGACATCGTCAGCGTCGCCGCTCCGCCAGCAAGGCGACCAGACCCTACATCACGCCCGAACAGAGTCAGCGCAGCGCACCTCAGTACATCGCGCTCAGCTTAGAAAACTGCAAGCTGCCGAAGCCCGTATCGTAATCCCAGCCGGTGCGCAGCCTATAGCCGTAGCTGCCATAGCCGTTGTTGCCCCCGGGCGGGACATCATGCAGGAGCGATGTATTGAACGGGAGCTTCTTGTAAAAGCCCGGTGTCGGCAAGCCGATGCTGTTGTTGTGCGCCGACTCGACGCGCGCGAATCCGCCCACGAAAATCGGCGATGCGAGACTCGTGCCGCCAACCTGCTGGTTGGCCTGTCCGTTGATGATGATCAGCGCGCCCGTCGTTGCAGCTGCGTCGAATGAGACGTCAGGCAGCCCCCGCCTTTTCACGTACGTACTCAGCACCGGCGTTTGCCACGACGGTATGGTTTCGTACGCGCTGACGCCGCCGCCCGTCGCCCAGATACGCGCGGCACTATCCACCGGGTAGCCGAACATATCGAGATCGGCATACGCCGCACCTTCATTCCAAACCGTTTCGCCCGCCCAGGTCGTTGTGTTCGTCGTCGACAGCGTCGTGCCGCCGACGGCGACAACGTACGGTGAACTGGCCGGCGACGATGCGCTGAATTTCGTCATGTCGATCGTCGTGCTGATCGCCGTGCCGGTGTTGTTATAGTCGCCGATGAACCCCGGCGCGCCGTACGGCGAATACGACCATTGATAAACGCCGGCATCGCCCGAGGAAATCGAATAGATCTGCCCTTGGGCGGCCGCTTGCTTGAAAACGGCGTCGTTCGCTTGCAGCGAGCCGTCCCCTTTGGCCGCCGATTCGTCTTCACCGAGGGAAACGTTGATGATCTTCGCTTCGTTGGCGGTTGTGGCCGTGTTGAAGGCCTGCGTGATCGTCGCATCCGTCAGCGCGTCGTCCCGGGAGTCCCCGTTGATCGCTGCATAAAAGATCAGTTTCTTGACGCCGCCCGAAACGCCGATGATGTCCTGGCTATCGAGGTCCCACTCGGCAGGATCGCCATCGTCGGCGAGCGTGCCAGGGCCACCGGGCACCACGGCCGTATTCACCGTGGGCAGGCCCACACTGTTCGTGAACTGCTTGAGATCGGCGATCGTCTGCTTCATGTCGCCCCAGGTGATAATCCCGACCGTCGTATTGGTCGCGGCCGGCAAGCTGCTGGCGCCGTAGATCTTCGCGAAATCGGTGGGCACATGGGGGACTTGTTGGCCTGCAGATGTCGTCGCGCCGTCGGGATGATCGATCAACGCGCTGGCCGGCAGGAGACGGTGTAGCAAGCGATGTGGCACCGCGGCGTTCTGCAGGCCGAGCACGGCGTCCACCAGGCCGCCGAGTTCGCTCGGCACCTGTGCAGGCACGTCGTTGCCGTAGACGGATTTGCCCCGGTAGTTGAACCGCTTCAGGCTCACGTTGAAGGCGCTATGCGCGTTGTCGACGTTGCCGTCGGCGGTAACGAGCTTGTTGTTCGCCGATACGGTGATATCGCGAAAGCCGTTTGCGCGCAGATGCGAAACGACAGCTTGCACCTGCGCCTCGGTCGGGCCGAAACGGTCCTTGAATTCGGCAGGCGTCAGATAACGATGATAGTTCGCGCTGCCCGGGTCCTCCAATTCGCTTAGAAACGTGTCGAGCTGGGCATCGTTGCGGCCTTTCAGCACGACTGTGAGATGGAGCGGCCGGGTGATTTCGAGCGGCATGACGCGAGTGTTGGTCAGTGGCGGCGCACCGTTGACGTTGAGCGCGTAGCCGGTCTGCGCCGCAACACCCGGCCCTTCGGACTGAACCGTGGCCCTGCTTTGCGCGCCGGGAAGCAGGAATGCCTCGGTGGACGTGGCTGTCCATGATGTCGCCGCGTGAGCGAGCGCGGGCAGTTGCGCCGCCGCGAACGCGATCGCCACAGGAAGCGCGTCCAACGCAAGACGCTTGGAAATCAAGTGACTGGCTTTCTTATTTTTCGACATTATAAGCTCCGCAGTTTTTTAAAAATCCGGGCATGGCTCGAGGCCCTCATTCCGGGATTCCATGAATTCAGACAACGAATAGGCATATTATTTAATTATCGATGGCGATATGAAACCCTCCTCTTTTAATAGGGGATTGAACAATCGCTTTTGTCGCATGCCTGCCGCACTCGAGTACGGCGGGGTCCCGCCCCAGGTGGACCTATGCTGGCCGCCCGCCGAGCCGTCTAACCTGGACGGACGGGTTATTCAACGAACGTGCACTCATCATTCATGGGTTCGCCGGAACATAGCAGCCGGAAATCCAATCGTCAAACGCCCTACACGGCGCTGAGTATTCTGGAAATTGAATGAGGGGCGTTGATTACAAATAAGCATCAAGATCGAAATAACGTTCGCTTTTTTTCGTGGTACCGCACGGGTAGCGGAAGAGGTCGGAAGCGCCGAGCCCGGTGATCGCACCCGGTAACGTGTTCGTTACTGCCGCGTGCCACGATCGAGCGACGCAGCGCGCAGCACCTGTGCGGGATCGGTAAAGATGCGCTGGCGCAGTTGCGCGATCTGCGCGTCGCGTTCGCCGGGCGGCAAGCCCATCGCTTCGATACTCGCTCTTTGCGCGGCGTAGTCGGCGTACTTCGCATGCCATGCATCGTTGGCCTGCCGCATTTCGACGATCCGCTCCGCCGCCTGCGGGCCAAACTGCTGCGTCGCCTGCGCGCGCAATTGATCGATCGTGACCCCTGGCTGTTGAAGTTGCGCGACCGCGCGAATCTGCGCTTGTTCACGCCGGTTGTTCTCGAGCACCGCGCGTTCCTCAGGCGGCAAACTTTGTTCGAGCGCTTGCAAGCGCGCTGCCTGTTGCGCGTCGGTCAACGTCGAATCGCGCTGAATGCGCCACCGCTCGATCGTATAGCGCGCGTGTCGCCAGTCTGCACCGAAGAATGCTTCACTCCACTCCGCGCCAAGCGTTCGTGCAGCCACCGACGCACGCTCATCGAGCGAAGCCTGCATCGCATCGAGGTCGTCCGTGCGCGTCGTGCCGCCCGCCGAGGCCGGAGCGGAAAGCATCTGCAAGCTACCCATCGTCTTGAGGTATGACGTATAGCGTTGCCACCCATCCAGCACCTCGGGCTCTGCGATCGTGCCGTCGAGTTGTGCCGCGATCTCATTGCGCACGAGCGCATCGAGCGCGTTGCGCGGCAGTTGATTTTGCGCCGTCAGGAAATAGTCGAAAAAGTCGCGCACGGCGCGCGCTTTGCGTAAGTGTCCGCGCTCGTCCAACGGCAAGCGCGGCGGCATGGAGCCCGCCAGCGAGGGCGGCAGCGTGGCCGCGGTCCCGTTCTGCGCGGGCTGTGCCGCTTGCGCGTGCGCAGCCGCGACCGGGGCGGCGACACCTTGCGCGAACGCACGGGGCGCCCTGGCCGGAACATTGAAATACCAGAGCGCGGCAGCCGCGGCGCAACCGACGAGGCCGAACCCTACGAGGGTGCTCGCGGTCTTCTTTGCATCGGCAGGGCGCGTCATCATTTACAGCCCTTGAAGTTTCAAACGATTGGCATGCGTACGGATGGCAGCAACCGGATCTTCGGCATTTTGACCCAGCACGCCGAACACTTGATTGATTTCGTCGACGTGATCCCAGTGATAGCGGGTGCTCAGCACTTGGCCAAACAACGCGCTACAGACCGAAACGAGGCCGTCGTTCGGCCCTGAGTGGCGATTGATCATGATCGTCCCCGAACCGCGGAGCGTCAGCGTCGAAGGATCTTTCAGGTTAGCCGGATCGAACAGGCCCGACACGCTCGTATCGGTCGCGCCTTGCACGCCTGGCGCGGACCAGCTGGGCTGAATCGCGCTGCCCGCCCACGAATACAGGTAATGCAGATTACCGTTGACGGACTCGGTCGGCGCACCCGTCTGACACGAGCCGGGCGCGCCGAGCCCGGCGCTCGGCACCGCTTCGTTGTACTGCGCGGCGCTTTGCGTTGTCAGCGCGGTCAACGCGGCGACAGCATCCTGATTTGTGTTGAAGTTGCTGCTGAACAATGTGCCGAGGAGACCGGCAAACTTCGCGATCAGCGGTTCGGCCAAACCCGTCGGATCCTTCGCGAGCACTTGGACAACGTAATCGGCGAATTCCGAGCCGCGATGCGGCGTGCCGATCGTCGTCACAGAACCCACGAGTTCGGGCGCCACCGCGGCCACATATCGCACGTCGAGCCCGCCCTGACTGTGGCCGATCAAATTGACCTTTCGAGCCCCCGTAGCCGCGAGCACTTGCTGAACATAGGCGAGCAGTTGCTCGCCACGCCCGTTCGGGCCTAAATCGCCTTGGAAGCCGGACAGATTCGCGACGTAGACATTCGCGCCGTGCGACTCGAGATCGGACGCAATGCCGTACCAGTAATCGATCAGGTTCGCGTAACGATCGGTGCCCGCAAGACCATGCACGAGTACGATCGGATACTGCGTCGCGGCGTAATCATCGACTGCCTGCGCCGTATCCGCCATTGCAAAAGTTGAGTGGGCGAGCGAAAGGAATATCGCAAGACCCGAAAACCCCGGTAGCGAAGCGGCGCTCACAGTCAACGCCGCCAAACCACTGATCACTCTCTTCCCCAAAGACCTGGACATACCGTTTCCTCCAATTTATTTCACAGCAAAAATGCCGATGGATATTCATACATCGTTTTAAACGGCACCACCCGAGATCCCCGTGATACGGGCCACACGGCGCATTGAAGTGAATCATCAAACAGCGTTTGAAGTAAGGGGATTTTTCCAATTAGACGAGTATTTCTAATCAGATTTGCGCATTACATATGATTATTTTCGTTTGCATTACACAAAATACCAGCACTAACATCAAATTCTATTTTTATCCATCGATTAAGAATTCGAATAACACTCACTACCAGATTCATGAGGATATCGGAAGCTTTTGGCACGACCGTCTTTGGTGAAACTGTTTCGCGGTTGACGGCTGTGGCGATGACGCGGCGAGGCCGCTAGCGCGCACGTAACCGGTAACCGCTTGCCTCCCACTCGGGCCGCGTCGGTGATGAGCTCGAAAGTTAACTTGTATCAATCTCTACATATACGTAGGATAGTCGACATGAATCCATTGTCGACATGGTCTCTGCTCATCCTGACGCTGCCCACCGAAAACGCGACGGCGCGTATGCGCTTTTATCGGGCCCTCAAGGCGAAAGGCTGTGCGGTCCTGCGGGACGGCATCCATCTGCTGCCCCATAGCGCCGAGCACGAAGGCACGCTGCGGGAACTCGCTGGCGCCATCGCCGAAAGCGGCGGCACCGCGCACCTCTTGCGTGCGCCGAGTCTCGACGCGTCGCAGGAAGCGGAGTTCAGAAGCCTGTTCGGCCGCGAAAACGACTACGAAGACTTCATTCGTTCGTTAGCGGAGGCACGCAAGACGCTCTCGAGGCAATCCGCTGCGGAATTGACTCGGCTCATGCGCCGTCTGCGCAAAGACTATGAAGGGATCCGTGCGATCGACTATTTCCCGAACGATGCCGCGACGCGTGCGGAGGTGGCTTGGCAGGATTTCCTCTCGCTCGTCGATACGGTGCTTTCCCCCGGTGAGCCGCATTCTGCCGAGCGTGCCATCCGCCTCCTGTCGCGCGACGCGTATCAGGGCCGCACGTGGGCTACGCGGCAGCGGATGTGGGTGGATCGTGTGGCCAGCGCCTGGCTCATTCGGCGCTTCATCGATTCCAGCGCACACTTCCTTTGGCTGACGTCGCCGGACGCGTGTCCGAACGGCGCGCTGGGTTTCGATTTCGACGGCGCACCATTCACGCATGTGGGCGAACGCGTGACCTTCGAGGTCCTGCTCGCGAGCTTCGACTTGGAGCGCGACCCGGCATTGATGCGGCTGGCGACAATCGTGCATGCCCTTGATGTAGGCGGGCCGGCCGCTCCAGAAGCGGTTGGCTTCGAGGCGGTCATGGCGGGCACGCGCCAGCGCGTGGAGAACGACGATCAACTGCTCGAGCAGATGAGTCCGGTATTGGACGCGCTGTATGCGCATTTCGCCGCAAGCGCGCGGGAAGAATCGGGGAGACGGCCTTGAGCACAGTCACGACGGCAGCGCCCGCTTATTCATTGGGGCAACTCGTTCGCTACATGCTGCGCCTCGGCACATTCGGCTTTGGCGGGCCCGTTGCGCTCGCCGGTTACATGCGCCGGGATCTCGTCGAACGGCTCGGCTGGATCTCGGAGTCGGATTACAAGGAGGGGCTGACGCTGGCGCAGCTCGCGCCCGGGCCGATGGCTGCGCAACTCGCGATATATCTGGGATTTGTCCACTACCGGATTTTGGGTGCGACGCTCGTCGGGTTCGCGTTCGTCCTGCCCTCGTTCCTGATGGTCGTGGCACTTGGCTGGGCGTATGCCCACTTCGGCGGTTTGTCGTGGATGCAGGCGGTGTTCTATGGCGTGGGCGCTGCCGTCGTCGGCATCATCGCCATGAGCGCGTACAAGCTGACGACGAAGACAGTCGGCAACGACAAGCTGCTGTGGGCGATCTACCTGACGCTGGCAGTCGTGACCTTCGTCACGGAGTCTGAGATTGCGTGGCTGTTCATCGCCGCAGGGCTGATCGGCTGGCTATGGCGCGCGCCGCCTAAGTGGCTGAGCAAAGGGGGCGTGAATGCCCTGGCCGCCGCGAATTTGCCTGCCGCGAGCGGCGTGATGTCGGGCTTCGACTGGCCGCTGCTGACTCAGATCGGTGTGTTTTTCATGAAGGCCGGCGCGTTCGTTTTCGGTTCGGGGCTGGCCATCGTGCCGTTCCTTTACGGCGGTGTCGTCACCGAGCACCACTGGCTGAACGATAAGCAGTTCGTCGATGCCGTCGCTGTCGCGATGATCACGCCTGGACCGGTTGTCATCACGGTGGGCTTCATCGGCTACCTCGTAGCGGGTTTTCCGGGCGCGCTTGTCGCTGCGCTCGGCACTTTCCTGCCGTGCTATCTCTTCACGGTCCTCCCCGCACCGTACTTCAAGAAGTACGGTCACCTGCCGGGCGTCAAAGCATTCGTCGACGGCATCACCGCAGCGGCGGTGGGTGCGATTACAGGTTCGGTGATCGTGATTGCGAAGCGTTCGATCATCGACGTGCCAACCCTCCTGATCGCGCTCGTGACAATCGTCTTACTGTGGCGCTTCAAGAAACTTCAGGAACCGGTCATCGTCACGGCGGCCGCCCTGCTGGGCTTGGTGGTTTATCCGCTTATTCATTCGCACGCCGTCTAGCGGCACGCAGAACAGCGCGCTCGTCCCCTGAATCAGCGGCCATCGTCGAGCGGACGTAACACCGCTGCGTGAAGCGTGCGTGCGGTGCGTGCGCCCTCCGGAGGAGCCATGAGGAAGTCATTGAGGAACGCGCGTGGGTACCTGCCGCTGCGCTTTGCAGCATTCATGATCGTGAGTGGCACCGCTCTGGTCGCGATGGCAACGGCGACCATGGCAGATGCGCCTTCGCTGCGGGATTTGCCGCTGAAACACCTCGCCGATGTTCCGCTACCCGGCCGCACCACCCGCCTCGATTACGAGAGCTACGATCCCGAACGGCACTTGCTTTTTATCGCGCATCTCGGCGATGGCGAGATCATTGTCTTCGACACTAGCTCATCCCGCGTTGTCGGAAAAATTGACGGCGTGTCGTCGGTGCACGGTGTGCTCGCCATTCCAGAACTCTCTCGCGTTTATGCTTCGGCCACGGGCACGGATGAAGTCGTGGCAATCGACGAAACAACGCTGAAAATCGTTGCACGCATACCCGGTGGTCATTACCCGGACGGCATGGCCTACGCGCCCGAGTCGCACAAGCTTTACGTTTCGGACGAAACGGGAAAGACCGAAACGGTGATCGACGTTCGAAGCAATCAGCGCGCGGCAACCATCGCCCTCGGCGGTGAAGTGGGCAACACGCAATACGATCCGATATCGCACCACGTATTCGTCAATGTGCAGAGCCGCAGCGAACTCGTGCAAATCGATCCGAAGACCGATGCGATCGTGGCTCGGATCAAATTGCCGGGCGCCCGGGGCAATCACGGGCTCCTCATCGCGCCGAAGCAGAGCCTTGCCTTCATCGCATGCGAGGACAACGACAAGCTGCTCATCCTGGATATGCGCACCCGACAGGTCGTCCGATCGTTCAACGTCGGCGGCGATCCGGATGTGATGACGTTCGATGCGGTGGCCGGCACACTTTACGTAGCGGGCGAAGCGGGCATCGTATCGATGTTCAAGGTAGAGGGCGCGACGGTGGTGAAGATCGGCGAAGGCAAGATAGGAGCGAACGCTCATGTCGTCGCCGTCGATGCTGCAACACACCGCGCTTACTTCCCGCTGAAGGACGTTGGCGGCCGCCCGGTGCTGAGGGTCATGGCGCCCAGGTAGAGGCTGCCGCACAAACGGGAGCGCCCCTACCGTGGGCTGCCACACCAGCGATTTCACACCTCGGCTATCGCCGCCGCTGCCGGTCGAACCGGCGACGTCGACGGCGCATCGAGCCCCTTCGTCAGTTCGAGCGCCTGCCTCTCGAACAGCCGCCGATACAAACCATGCTCGAGCCGAATCAGCGCATCGTGATTGCCTTCTTCGACGATGCGCCCCTTATCGAGCACGAGCAGCCGATCGAGTGCCCGCACGGTCGACAACCGATGTGCGACAACGAGCGTCGTGCGCCCGACCATCAACCGTTCCATCGCCTGCTGAATCAAGGCTTCACTTTCGCTGTCGAGGCTCGATGTCGCCTCGTCAAAAATAAGCACCGGTGCATCGGCGAGGAACGCCCGCGCAATCGCCACCCGTTGCCGCTCCCCGCCCGAGAGTTTCACCCCCCGCTCGCCCACCAGCGTGTCATACCCCTTCGGCAGCGAAGTAATGAATTCATGAGCGTTGGCCAGCCGCGCCGCACGCTCGATTTCAGCCTGTGACGCACCGGGCCGCGCATAGGCGATGTTCTCGGCCAACGAGCGATGAAACAACAGCGGCTCCTGCTGAACGATCGCAATCTGCGCGCGCAGCGACGCCTGCCGGACATCCGCGATGTTTTGCCCGTCAATCGTGATGCTGCCCTCCGAGACATCGTAGAGACGCTGAATCAGCTTGATGAACGTCGTCTTGCCAGAGCCCGAATGCCCAATCAACCCCACCCGCTCGCCAGGCGCGATCCGCGCAGAGAAGTCGGCATACAGCGGTGCGGCATGGGCGTCGTAGCGGAACGTCACGTGCTCGAAGCGAATCTCGCCGCGTTCGACGACGAGCGTGCCCGCACCGGGCTTGTCCTCGATTCCGAGCGGCTGGCGCGTCAACTGCGCCAGTTCTTCCATGTCGTTGACGGAACGCTGCAGCTGGCGCACGAGCATCCCGACATCACGCAAGTAGCCTTGCAGCACGAGGAACATCGTCAACGAAAACGCGATGTCGCCCACACCCGCGCGGCCGTTCAGCCACAGCATGAGACCCACCCCGAGCATCGCGGCTTGCATGAAGGCCAGCATGACGTTTTGCAGACTGCCGTTGAACGTGCCGCGCACCCATTGCCGCCGCGTGCGATGCCGCCATTTCTCGATGACGCGCGTGAAGCGCTGCTCCTCGCGCACCTCCGCGCCGAACGCCTTCACCACGGCGTTGCAGGTCACGGCGTCCGCCAGCGCGCCGCCCATGCGGGTATCCCAAGCGTTGCCCAGGCGCGCCGCCGGTGCGACGACACCGATCGTCAATGCGATGGTCGTCGCGATGTAAAGCAGCGCCCCCACGCCGACCACGACACCCATGATCGGCCAGTGCATGCCGAGCAAGATCGTTGCGCCGACGAGCATGACGACCGAGGGCAGCAGGCCGAGCAGCAACGTGTCGTTGAACATGTCCAGCGCCCAAATGCCGCGCGTGATCTTACGCACGGTCGAGCCGGCGAAGCTGTTCGCGTGCCAATCCGTCGACAAACGCTGCACGCGGTGGAACGCGTCGCCGGCGATGTCGCTCATCATCCGCAGCGTGAGCGCGATGAGGCCCGCATAGGTGAGATAGCGCAGGAGCGCGCTGCCGAGTGCGAGCGCAATGAGCGCCCCGAACGATTCGAGGGCGCCATGCAGGGCAGCCGCCTTCGCATGGCCTGCGCCCGCCAGCGCATCGACGAGATGTCCCGCGAACAGCGGGGTCAAGACGTCGGCCAATGCGGTCAGCAGTGAGACCGCGACGATGCCGGCAATACGCCAGCGTTGAAACATCCAGTGAGTAAAGGCGAAGCTGAAGACGTCCTTGAACGTCTGCCCGCCGAGATCGATTCTGCGAATCATAGGCGCTCCGCCCGGGGAGCAGGTCGCACCCAGGGCCATTGAAGATGTCAATAAAAGGCTTCGCGACGCAGACAAAAAAACGTCGGCGACGCCGCTACGCCGCGTGTTGCGGCGAACTACCTGAAAAGCAAGAGAGCCGGGGTGCGCGCCGGATGGTTCCGGCTGAACGCGGCGACAAAAACGGCGACGTCAGCGTCGCATGTCGCGCGGGAGAACACCTGCCACGTTCGGGACGGCTGCAAGCGTGGTATTGAACATCGAACGCCTCCCTAAGTGGTTGGGTGAATTGGGGGGATTGATACGACGATAGTGTAGCAGCAACGCCCGGAATCGGCGGGAAGGCCGTTGCGTGCGCGCGGGTATTTCGCAACAGAGGGGACCCGCCGCCGAATTCGAAGCCCCTGCTTTACGAATAGCGCCGCGGCGGCCATCGCAACCAACAAGCCAGCGTCCGCGGAAAAGGTTGGACGAGCGACACGGTATGCGACGGCAACGAAGCCGTGCCGCTCATAAAAAGCAGCGGCCTCATGGTTCATCTGGAACGTATAGAGTTGGAGCTTGAGGCCTGTCTGTGACTTAACCGATTCCAACAAGGCAGTGCCGACCCCTCGTCGCTTATATCGAGGACAGACATACAACTGATCGAGCCATGCCACCCCATCCGAGACGCAGTGCGCGGTCATACCGACAATCTTGCCGTCGCGTACCGCCACGATGACGCCACCCGACGGGATCAGTACATTGGCAATCCACTCGCGAATGGCGGCGTCGCCTACTGAAGCCGCGGCTTTTCGGCTCATAAGCCAAATTGAAATAGTCGTGAATTACAGCGATTAGGGCTTCGGTTTGTGTCATTTCGGGCTTTCTCGCACGCCACACGTAGCGTTCCTTTGACAACTGCCATCCTGGCCATCGACCCCGCTACCGGCCGGCCCTTCGAATGGGAGTTTTGGCGTGGCAAAGAGAAGGTAAAGGTGGCCGTTCACGGAAACCTAACCGTCACCGATGCGGGAACGAAACTCGGGGCTTGTCTTGCGGGCTACGGAATTGCGCAGATAATCGACCTAGGCATCGACGCGCACCTGCGTGCCGGCACGCTAGTGCCCGTTCTAACGGACTGGCCCGACGAGACGTTCCCTCTGTACGTCTACTACCCTAGCCGGAATCACGTTCCGGCCAAGGTAAGAGCATTCATCGACTTCGTCGTCGGCATGATGCCGAGTCTAGAACCGCCGCATTCCTCGCGAGCGCGCTAAACGACGGTCTCCAATGAGGCCGACATGAAAAACGACGAGAAATTTCGATGCCGATGGTCCTCGGCAATAGCGTCCTCACTGCGGCGGCAAGCCGTCGGCCATTTGCCACCGCAATACCGGATGAGTCCAGCCAGCCGGCATGACCCAAGCGCCGTTCGCGCTGAAATCCCACCCTACGAAGCTCGCGGGATCGCTCATTTGCGCCGTTGTCAGGCCGTGGCTCGCCGGCACGCCACCACCGCCGTTCGTCAACCCTGTCGTTTCGACGTTCCAGTAATTGTCGGCGCTCGCCCCGCCCGTATTATTGCCCGCAATGGCGACGGGAGAGCCGCCATCGAACGGGTTCTGGAAGACCGCCCCGGTAATGAACGACTGGCTGATCGCCCCCTTGTTCTGGTAGACGAGCCCCTCCGCGTAGCCGCCAGGGTGGAGGCCTGAGGCCGGTCCAGTCGCGTAGCTCTGAGAAATCGTGCCGTCATTCTCCCCCACCAGTTCGGCCACGTTCATAGTGCCTTGGACTGCGACGTCAGCAGCCGACCGCTCAATGAGCCCCTGATTTTGGCCCACCAAACCGCCGGCCATTACCACGAAAACGTCTAGCGACCCGCTCGCGAACACGTTTGCGACGAGCCCTTGGTTGATGCCGACGAGCAAACCGACAGGCGCAAGCGTGAGACCTCCTTCTAGTACCGAGAATACCGAGGAGTAGCTGTTCGTCAGGTTCAGGTTGCGGACCACCCCGGAAGAGCCGATTGCGCCGAAGAGCCCCGCTGACAGCAGCGTGCCGTCGTCCGAATTTACGGGCACGATCGTGATGCCGTTGATCGTATGCCCCATCCCATCGAACTGACCGGAAAACGGCGACGTGAAGCTGCCAATCGAAATGACGCTAGCGCCAGCGCCATCGAGGTTCTTGCCGAGTGCGTAGTTGCCCGTTAGATTTTGTGAGATGTTTTGCAGATCGGCGAGCGAGTTCGCGAGTTCATAGCCGGTGATCTGCGTCGTCAGCCCGCTACCGGTGGCCGGCGTCCATACTGCATTCGCGCGAAGGGTGCCCGGCGTATACGTCCCGTTCATGTCGTAGAGGGCGCTCACGATGCCCGTGCTGTGCGACCAGTCGACTGTACCGTTGTTGGTGACGCTGCCGTGATTGTCGATACCGGCTGCGTCGGCCCGAAGCGTGAGGTCGCCGGCGCCTCGATTCTGGATCGTCGCGCCTTTGGCGAGGGCAATCGAACCGTAGGCCCCCAACGTCAGCGATGCCTTGCCGTTCCAAAGCCCGTCCAGTCGATGATGCCGCGGCTAGACGTCTGATTGATCGTCAATTGCGTGTCGGTGCGGTTGAACGAGCCTATACCGGCGACGAATTGACCGCCGCTCGGCAGCAGCCCGGCGCGCGCTTGAACCGAGGTGAACAGGAAAGCGACCGCGAACGAAATAGCGGAAACGGATCTTGCTTTATACGATGCGGAATTTGACGGTTTCATGGTCTCACTCTGAGTGGTTCGGTCGTCCTGATCGTGCGGCAGCGGCACGGCGTCATTGCGGACAACGCGTTGTACATTGCATAAGGACAAACCAATGAAGCGCTGACTCGAAGATTTCGACAGGCTGGGACATCAATGCCGAATACGTCATGGTAGGTATTCGCGGCCGCAAATTCGCGGCGCAATCAGTCAATCCTTAGCTGTTTTGCGCCTTCTTTATTGGGGAAATCGCGCCGCAACTCGGGGGAACGCCGGAAAAGCCGATATGCCGGCCTCGCCGAGGCATCGTTCGCTCGCGAAGCGGCAACCTGCGCTGCCTTGGCTCATGCGCAGCAAATCCCAACATCTGATCACCGCCCTCATCAGCATGGCGATTTGGCGTGGCACTTTCACCGCCCCCCGGCTAGGCTGGCGCAAGTGCCTGACGCATCATGCCTTTCGCAGCGTCTCTCGTCTAAGTCGTGAATCCAATCGGAGCGCACACCATGCCCCCACCGAAGGTGCTTTGCTCAAACGTAGGCCGCTAACGCGGGGTAAGTCAGGGTCGAGCGCCTAGACAATTGGCTGTTCTCGGACCCGAAGCGGACTGTCGAAGTCGCCGGAAGCGGTCATTTGAAGCATCTTCTTCGGCGTGGAACGTCGACTATCGACCCGGGCACTTCGACGGCGACCGTCTGTTCCTGGCAGGTTCGGTCGACACCCGCGCCGTAAATTTATCGGGTGCCGTCAACACGAGCTTGCCTTTGATTTTTTCGGCGGGCGTAACCGGAAAGTAGGTCGAAATGGCGGCCGGGGACCTGCCCCAGCTTGCCTGTCAGATAGAAAATGCAGCTGAACTGGCCTTCCCCGGTTTCGGACGAGAAGCAGCAAGCGACGGCAACGACCTTACGATTCGACGCGTTTGGAGCGGTGCGGGGACGCCGCACTACAACCCCATTGCCTTCATCAGAAATGCTTTGACTTCCGCCTCAGACCTTCTGCCCTGTTCCAGATCGGCGCCAGCGGAGACGCCTCGGGCAATGCAGTGCTTGTACTCCGCATCCATGGCTTGAACGCCGGCGTATTTCTCGCCCGTTGGCAGCCGGTAGTACGCATCGTGCTGGACGTCGAGGAGTGTCTCAGGGCAGTCACGGAGCGTCGTCGCGCCAGGGAAGTACTTGAAGTAGGCATGCGTGTTGTCGAAATCGTGGTAAGCCCCGGGGTACACGTGCACCTCCACGGGCTGTCCATCATGCTTCATCCTGTCCACCACATCGAGACACTGCCGCGCTGGCGTGTAGTCGTCTTTCTCGCCCATCGCCAGCATCAGCGGCGCTCCCGTCAGCGGTGGCGGCGGCATCTCCCACCAGAGTTGCGCGCATCCGGGATAGAAGCCGATCAGTGCTGCGAACCGCGTGTCATCGTCGATGACACCTTTTCGGAAGGCATCGAGCACCAGATCCATCGCAACGTGCCCGCCGCGCGAGAAACCGATCTGCCCGATTCTCTTCGGGTCGATGCGTGGATCGGTGCTCAGCAGTCTCAACGCGAATAACGCGTCGGCGTCATTGGCGGCTGGGCTCAATTGGGATTGGTTGTCCATCGTATTGCTGATGCCGCGCGCGCCAAACGAGTCCACCACGAACGCCGCCATGCCCATCTGATTGAACATGCGTACCCAGCGGTCGATATCCTTTTGCTGCACGCCTGCCGATCCGTGCGAGAGCACCATGGCGGGCACCCGACCCTGAACGTTCTCGGGCAGATACAGCGTGCCCCAGATGGTAGTCGGCTTCTTGTCGTACTTTCGATGAACAAGCTCCCATTTCGTCTTGGGGGTGACGCTGTTGAAATAGATTTTTCCGTTCGGCATGGACGAAAGGTCGTTGTAGACCTCTTGGGCCGATACGGATAGCGCTACCGCGAAGATGAATGGAAACAGGCGACGCAACAAACCGACATTCAAGAGCCGATTCATGAGATTCCTGCGCTGGGGTATCGAAATGTGGATTGTCAGCGATGTTGCGACGCTTGTCGAATGACCGCTTCTGGCCGAAAAGCGACCGCTCGCCGACCGGCGTGCCATCAAACCTCGGTCTGCTCCGCCATCTCAAGGGCATCGTCGACCTCAATGCCGAGATAGCGAACCGTGCTTTCCAGCTTCGTGTGTCCGAGCAGCAACTGCACCGCCCGAAGGTTCTTCGTCCGCCGGTAGATCAGTGAAGCTTTTGTGCGGCGCATCGTGTGGGTGCCGTACGCGGTATCGTCAAGGCCAATCGATGCAACCCAGCGGTGTACCAGCCGGGCATATTGTCGCGTCGACAGGTGCGGTGACGTATGAATCCGGCTCGGGAACAGAAAATCCGCCGCCTTCAGTCCTCGCGCTTCGATCCAGGCTTCGAGGCTTTCGCGGGTTTGTTCCATGATCTCAAATTGCACTGGCCGCTGGGTCTTCTGCTGCATGACGGTCGCTCTTGACGCCATGTGGCTTCCGTGACGGACATCCTGGACCTGCAACCGTGTAAGGTCGCACGCTCGCAGCTTGCTATCAATTGCGAGATTGAACATCGCGAGCTCACGAACGTTCGACGCCATCTGAAGTCTCGTTCGGATCGCCCAGATTTCCCGGAGCTTTAACGGCGGCTTCTGCCCGGTGAGCTTGCCCTTGTTCCACGGCATACGGCGGCCAACGACGACATTCTCGGATTCCATGACAATCTCCTTACAAGGGAGGGGAGATCGAGTGTGCGCCTCTTTCGCCGGACGCTATCCGACCCACAAGGGACTTTCGTCATCCTCCGAAGCAGTCGTTCATCAGTGAGTTCGGTAGAACGCATTCAAGCTCACCCCGGTCGCGCCTGCATTGCTTCCACTCGTTCGCGAGTCGAGATATAGAATCATTGGGAGGCTCGTACCTCGGCGTGGATGTCCTTCATTGATGCAGAAACCGAGAGCTTGATAAAATTGAACCGCATCGAGTGCCGAATTCACTTTGACGTGGCTCCTGTCATTTCGCGAAACGCAGCGTCGGATCGCCTCTGTGAGTAAAGCGCGGCCGACACCTTGGCGTTGAGCCTCGGGATGGACAAAGAGACTACACAGGATCGTCGCGCGCGCTCGCGCTATGCACAATGCATAAACCGAACCCACATGAGACGTCCACGTTTCTCGATGACCGACGTTCGCTGCAGGCAGCGAATGTTCATATCTAGACGCATTTCATCGCTGCTGAATCACCAAGCCCTGGCCGTCTTGCAGTTTGACTTGTGCCAGTGCGCCATTCACCAGCGAAAGTTGCGGAGGGACGTGTCCGATATCCATGTCGTAAATTACCGGACAACGGACATCGCCGAGGACGGAATGCAACGCATCGATGTAGCTCAGTTCATGCGGCTGAGCGCTGTCGGGCCCTGCATTTCGGCCGACCAATATTCCTGATAGTCCATCAAACCAACCGTTCAGCCTTAGCCCAAGCAGCGCGCGAGCCACATTGCTGGGACTCATCTCTGCGTTCTCCAGATAGAGAAGTATCCCGTCGTCCTTTAACGCATCGATAAAGCGCGGCACGTCACCGAACGCCGTGCCGGCAAGCCGAGATACGGTGTCGAGGCAGCCACCGATGAGCCGAC
>NZ_JBQCDN010000113.1:0-10400 GCF_051961175.1 Trinickia sp.
CCCTCGCCTGAACCAGGCACTCGCTAGCGCCGACCTGTCAGGCAGCGACCCTGGCCTCGAACCCCTGCCGCGCTCATCACTTTGAGCGCGGCAGGGGTTTTGTCGTTGGGAGGCGCCGGCGTTACGCTGGCGAAGCGGGAGAACACGCATAGATCAGACGTTTCACTTCAACACGCTCTGGCCAACGCCTGCCGATGCGGGATTGGCTGTTCGGCCAATCCATGCCGCCCTTTTGAGGCGCATACACTCCGGGTGCTAGAAGTCGGGTGACCAAAAGGACCGGCTGAATGAGAGAAGATTGTGAAGCCCAATGGGCCCACGCTTGCGAAGTATGCGAAGCGTGGTTCGAATCCCCGGAGCGACGTCGAGGACTGGCCGGCTCGAACATGGACCAAGGTATGCGCGGCCAAGTGAGTGCGCTGTGTGGCCGAAACAGGGCTCTGTAATGGCCAGCATCGGGATAGAGGTCGATATGGCAACGGACTACGCAACGCAGATCGATAAGGCCGGCAGGGTCCATGACCTGGAGCGGGCACTCGCGCTCGCTCTGCAGTGGACGCGCGAGGACAAGCGGTCGTCCAAAGCGTGGAGCAAATTGGCCTATGTCCATGAACTGGGGCGTGATTTCGATTCGGCAGCTGACTCCATTGGCAGGGCTTTGGACTTGGCTCCGGATAATCCGGCCTACTTGTTCAAAGCTGGAGTGATCGCATACCGTAGCGCCAGCTACGGCGCAGCAGCCGATCACTTTCGCCAATGCGTAAGATTGTCCCTCGAACTGGCGGATGGCTACTACCTCGATGCGGCCAGAATCGCGCAGGCACGCTGTTTGGTTGCGCTCGGTCGGGCAGACAAGGTCGCAGAGCTGATTGACGCCCTGCCGGACGAAGCCGCCACTTGGCTGGACGGCCGAATCACCGCGCAGGCTGTACGGCGAATGGCGACTCGTGCACCGAGGGTGCCCTTCGGATAAAGCCCGTATCGAATGCGGCCTGAAGGAAAACGCCGATCAGGTCGGCGCGATCAACATTCGCAGGGCGGGACATACCCGCAGCGCCTGTGTGCCTTCAGGGGATTCCTTCGGGGTAAAGTGAGCGGCGCGGTCATGCCGCCAGCAGCAGGAACGCACCGAAGCGGCTCCCGGGCGGCTCAATGCCGCGCGTGAGCGCCGTAGGAATCCTCCTCTTTCCCGGTCTCATGACCGTCGAGTGTTAGCAAGAGGGAGGATGTCAAAAAAGCTCAGTGCGCGCCCGACTTACGGTGTGCGTCCGCGCCAGCCGCCGCTTCCGGGTGGTAGCCGAGCGATTCGGAGATGACGAGCGCCGTTTGGTTCAACTGGCCGATCCAGGCATCCTGTAGCCGATCGGCCGGTGCCGACAGCGACAAGCCGGCGACAAGCTTGCCCGTGTCGTCATAGATACCCGCGGCGATGCAGCGCACGCCCAGTTCCAGTTCTTCGTTGTCGCGTGCGCAGGCTTGCTGACGCACCTGCGTCAGTTCCCGTTCGAGCCGCGAGATATCGGTGATGCTGTTTTGCGTGTGACCCGACAGCCCCGTGCGCATCGCATAAGCGCGCACGCGCGACGATTCGTCGGCGGCGAGGAACAGCTTGCCGACCGAGGTCAAATGCAACGGAGCCCGCCCGCCGATCGCTCGCACCACTTGCATGCCCGAGCGCTCCGAATAAGCCCGCTCGATATAGACGATCTCATCGCCTTGCCGCACCGAAAGATTGACCGTCTGCCCCGTCATCCGGTGCAATTCGCGCATCGGCGCAAGCGCCGCATCACGCACGGACAGCCGCGCCTTGACGAGGTTGCCCAACTCCAGCAGCCGCATGCCGAGCCGGTACGTACCCGGATCGGATCGATCGACGAGACGGCACGTCACCATGTCGTTAAGAATGCGGTGGGCCGTCGACGGATGGAGTTCGGTACGCAGCGCGAGCTCTTTAAGGCTGACCGGATCGGTATGGGCAGCCAGGGCGTCGAGCAGGCGCATCATACGTTCGATCACCTGGATCGACGTTTTGGAGTCCTGGTTCGTCTCGCTCATTGGAAATCAATTGACGCGGCAATTAATAGGTGGACCCATTGTATCTCGTATTGTGAAAAAAGCGAACGCTGTTCGAATGCCGCCCCGGATTCCACGCGTGCACTTTTTTCGACTTTTCCGTCGCCGGGCGGCGCAAACGAACGGATAATCGACCCGTTTCGTTCACTTGTGATCACCATGCGAGTCGGACTGTTCGTTACCTGTCTTATCGATCTGATGCGCCCGGAGATCGGTTTCTCCGTCGTCAAGCTGGTCCAGCAGGCCGGCTTCGAGGTGATCGTGCCACCTGCGCAGACGTGCTGCGGTCAACCCGCCTACAATTCGGGCGAGCGGCGCATCGCGCGCGACCTCGCCGAAAAGATGCTGCGCGAGTTCGAGCAGTTCGACTACGTGGTGGTTCCCTCGGGCTCGTGCGGCGGGATGATCGCCGCGCACTATGGCGATCTGCTGCGAGACGACCCGGAACTCATGGGCCGCTATGAACGGCTCCGCCCGAACGTCTACGAAGTGACCGATTTGCGCGGCAATGTCGCGAAGGTGCAGCTCGCGCCCGGATCGTTCGAAGGGCCCGTTACGTATCACGATTCGTGCTCGGGACTGCGCGAGCTGGGCGTGAAAGCGCAGCCGCGCGCGTTGCTCGCGCAATGCGGCGTGGCCGTGACCGAAATGAAGGATTGCGAACACTGCTGCGGCTTTGGCGGCACGTTCGCCGTGAAATACGGCAATATTTCGACAGCCATCGTCGATGAAAAATGCGCCAATGTCCAAGCGAGCGGCACCGGCTGCGTCGTGCTGGGCGATCTCGGCTGCATGCTGAACATCGAAGGACGATTGCGCCGCAGCGGCGATACCGCCACGCGTGTGTTACACATCGCGCAAGTGCTGGCTGGCGACGCCGATCGTTAAGCCCAGGTTTTTGTTTAGTTTCCGAACCGATCGAGCCCCCATGCAAGTTCAATCGATGCACTTCAAGGCACGTGCGAAAGACGCGTTGGCCAATCCCCGCCTGCAGCAGAACTTGAAGAAGCTCTCGACCAAGTTCGTTTCGGCGCGGGCCGTGGCGATGCAGGCGATCGATTTCCCGGCGACGCGGGCCGAGTTGAAGGCGCGCCGGAATCGGGCGCTCGATCATCTCGACGTCTGGCTCGAAACGTTCGAGCGCGAGGCGGCGCGGCGCGGAACGACGGTGTTGTATGCGGAAACGACGCGCGATGCGGCACGGCTCGTCGCGGACATCGCACGCAAACACGAGGTCAAGAAGGTCATCAAGACCAAGTCGATGGTGTCGGAGGAAATGCGGCTCAACGCGGTGCTCGGCGAGATGGGCGTGCAGTCGATCGAAACCGACCTCGGCGAATACATTCTTCAGATCAACAACAACGAACCGCCGAGTCACATCATCGCGCCGGTCGTCCACAAGGACAAAGAGGAAATAGCCGATCTGTTCGCCGCCACGCACGGTCGTGCCCGGCTCAACGAGATACCCGACATGACGCGCGAAGCCCGCGAGGTGCTGCGCCCGCACTTCTTGTCGGCCGACATGGGCGTGACAGGCGGCAATTTCGTGATCGCCGAGACGGGCTCGGTGGCGCTCGTCACGAATGAAGGTAACGAAGGCATGTGCACCGTCATGCCGCGCGTGCACGTGGCCGTGACCGGCATCGAAAAAGTGTTGCCGACGCTCGAGGATCTCGCGTTGGCCATGCGGCTCTTGCCCCGCAGCGCGACGGGGCAAACCACGGCCAACTACTTTTCGTTGCTGACGGGGCCGCGCGGGCAGGGGGATCTCGATGGGCCCGAGCATATGTACGTCGTGCTCGTCGATGGCGGCCGCACGGGGCTCATCGGCGGCGCGTTTCAAGAGATGCTGCGCTGTATCCGCTGCGGAGCCTGCATGAATCACTGCCCGGTCTATCAGAAGGTGGGCGGGCATGCCTACGGCTGGGTCTATCCGGGGCCGATGGGCTCGGTGCTTACTCCGAGCTATACCGGCGTCGATAAAGCGCTCGACCTGCCACAGGCGGCGACGATGTGCGGCGAATGCAACGCCGTGTGCCCCGTCGGTATCCCCATCTCCGATCTCCTGCGCAAGTTGCGCGAGAAACAAGTCGAGCGGCGTTTGCGGCCACGCTCGGAGCGAGCGGCGCTCGCCATCTGGGGCTACGTCGCGATGCGGCCGGCGCTTTATGCGCTCGTCACCAAACTGGCGGTGCGCGTGCTCGAGCGTGCGGGCGGGAGCCGCCGTTCGATCGCCTATCTGCCGTTCGGTCAAGGCTGGACGGCGACACGCGAAATGCCGGCGCCCGTTGGGCGCACTTTCCGCGAGCTTTACGCGGCGCAGCGCAGTCATGTCGGTTGAGCGGCGGCGGGGCGCCCTGCGAGGGATCATTGTTTATTCCGGCGCAACGCTGAATTCGCTATTCGCGTCTTTGTCCCGATAGGGATCGTTTATAGAATACGTCTCATAGTTGGAATGCGGGCGCGCGATCGGCGCGTGCCCGCGGCGATTGGGGCACGACTATGAGAACGACAAAATCGGGCTATCTCTCCGGCTTTTGGCCAGTGGTGTTGGCGTTGGCGCTGATCGTATTGGCGGCACTGCGTGCTTATGGCGGCGGCGGGGCCCCGCGCGAACCGTTGGCGGCGAATCAAGTGACGGCGGAGCTCGCGCGTACGGTATCGTACGGGCTCATCGATAGCGGCGCCGCCGCTGCACGATCGGCCGCGCGTCATGCCGTCGCACCTAACGCGCCTGCGGCTACGTCCGAGGCGTCGTGAAGCATCTCGTGAAGCGTCAAGGGCCGATATAATGTCGGATTCGTCCGTCGGACGGCCCCGTCGGCCTTCCGGCTGCATCGGTCTCCGCCGCTTTCTCGATGAAAACCGTTTCTATTTGCTTCGTCTGTCTCGGAAATATTTGTCGCTCGCCCACCGCCGAGGCGGTCATGCGTGCGCAGGTCGAAGCCGCCGGGCTGACTGATCGTATCCTGATCGATTCGGCGGGTACCGGCGATTGGCATGTCGGCAAGGCGCCCGACGAGCGTGCGCAGCGCGCAGGGCGCACGCGCGGTTACGATTTGTCGCCGCTACGTGCGCGGCAGGTTGCCGAGGCCGATTTCCATCGCTTCGACTTGCTGTTGGCGATGGACGAGGCGAACGTGCGCAATTTGCAGCGGCTGTGTCCCCCGGAACGCCGGGAACGTGTTCGGCTGTTGATGGAGTTCGCCCCGCACGCGCAGGGGCGGGAAGTGGTCGATCCGTATTTCGGCGGTAACGAAGGTTTCGAAGCCGTGCTCGACCAGGTGGAAGCGGCTTGCCGAGGTTTGCTCGCCCATCTGCAGGCCCGGCTGGCTCAAGGTTGAGCGCCGGTTGCCTGGACCGAGTCTGGATTGAGCCGGGCCGCAGGGTCTATCCGGCCGCTCCGGCACCATTACCCTGCCCGCCGAAGGGGATACTTGACTAAAATCCTCATGTATTTATACTTGACCAAAATCGTCGAGAATTCTGGTTCCCCGTCCCTATGAGACTCACCACGAAAGGCCGTTTCGCCGTCACGGCGATGATCGATCTGGCGCTGCGCCAAGAGCAAGGTCCGGTGACGCTCGCTGGTATCAGCCAGCGCCAGCGGATCTCGTTGTCCTATCTCGAACAGCTGTTCGGGAAGCTGCGCCGGCACGAGATCGTCGAATCCGTCCGCGGGCCGGGCGGAGGCTACAACCTCGCCCGCCGGGCGCAAGAGGTGACGGTGGCCGACATCATCATCGCCGTTGACGAACCGCTCGATGCCACGCAATGCGGCGGCAAGGGTTCGTGCGAAGGCACGAAGCAGCACGACGGGCACTGCATGACGCACGAGCTGTGGTCGACGCTGAACCAGAAGATGGTCGAGTACCTCGATTCCGTTTCACTCCAAGATTTGGTCGATCAGCAACGCGCGCGGGAAGGGTCTCCCGCCGTGCTGCGCGACAGGCGCCCCGAGAGCGCAGCCGTCGAGGCGGCGCGCGTGGTGCCGAAAGGGCCGAATTCCGTGTTCAACATTGCGAGTTCGTGAAGCCGGCGAAAGACGGAACGAGTCAGGCCAGAGAGCCGAACGCACGAACGACGAGCTACAACGATTTCCCCCGGAGCCATTGATGAGTAACGAGATGCCCCACCTGCCCATTTATATGGACTACAGCGCGACGACACCTGTCGATCCGCGCGTGGTGGACAAAATGATCCCGTATCTGCGCGAGCAGTTCGGCAATCCCGCGTCGCGCAGCCACTCGTACGGTTGGGACGCGGAGCGGGCGGTCGAGCAGGCGCGCGAGGACGTTGCCGCGCTCGTGAACGCCGATCCGCGCGAAATCATCTGGACTTCCGGCGCTACGGAATCGGACAACCTCGCGATCAAGGGTGCCGCGCACTTCTATAAGAGCAAGGGCAAGCACGTTATCACGGTGAAGACCGAGCACAAGGCCGTGCTCGATACGTGCCGGGAGCTTGAGCGTGAAGGCTTCGACGTCACCTATCTCGACGTCAAGCCCGATGGCCTCGTCGATCTGGACGTCTTCAAGGCGGCACTGCGGCCCGATACGATTCTCGTCTCGATCATGTCCGTGAATAACGAGATCGGCGTCATTCAGGACATCGAGGCGATCGGCGAAATGTGTCGCGAGAAGGGCATCGTGTTTCACGTCGATGCCGCGCAAGCGACGGGCAAGATCGAAATCGATCTGAGCCGTCTGAAGGTGGATCTGATGTCGTTCTCGGCGCATAAAACGTACGGTCCGAAGGGGATCGGCGCACTGTACGTGCGCCGCAAGCCGCGCGTGCGCATCGAAGCGCAAATGCACGGCGGCGGCCACGAGCGCGGCATGCGTTCCGGTACGCTGGCGACGCACCAGATCGTCGGCATGGGCGAAGCGTTCCGTATCGCCCGCGAAGAAATGGCGACGGAAAACGAGCGCATTCGTATGCTGCGCGATCGTCTGCTGCGCGGCCTGACGCAGATCGACGAGGTCTACGTCAACGGCGACATGGAACGCCGGGTGCCGCACAACCTGAACATCAGTTTCAACTTCGTCGAAGGCGAATCGCTGATCATGGCGATCAAGGATGTGGCCGTGTCGTCGGGCTCCGCCTGCACGTCGGCTTCGCTCGAGCCGTCGTACGTGCTGCGCGCCCTGGGGCGCAACGATGAACTCGCGCACAGCTCGATCCGCTTCACGGTCGGCCGGTTTACGACGGAGCAGGATGTCGATTACGTCATCAACCTGCTCGAGAGCAAGATCGCGAAGCTGCGCGATCTGTCGCCCCTGTGGGAAATGCACCAGGACGGCATCGACTTGTCGACGATCAAGTGGGCCGCGCACTAAGCGACGGCGAACGCACACGCCTAACGAATTCAGGAGTTAGATCATGTCTTACAGCAACAAAGTGCTCGATCATTACGAAAACCCGCGCAACGTCGGCTCCTTCTCGAAGGACGACGAAGCGGTCGGTACCGGCATGGTTGGCGCGCCGGCCTGCGGCGACGTCATGAAGCTGCAGATCCGCGTGGGTGCCGACGGCGTGATCGAAGATGCGAAGTTCAAGACGTACGGCTGCGGCTCGGCCATTGCATCGAGCTCGCTCGTCACCGAATGGGTGAAAGGCAAGACGCTCGACGAAGCGCTCTCGATCAAGAACACGCAGATCGCCGAAGAGCTGGCGCTGCCGCCGGTCAAGATCCACTGCTCGATCCTCGCGGAAGACGCGATCAAGGCGGCGGTGGCCGATTACAAGCAGCGTCACGGTACCGCGGAAGCGGCGGACGAGGCCAAGCAGCAAGCCGCGTAAGCGCACGAAGCATCATGGCGATCACATTGACCGAAAAGGCCGCGCAGCACGTGCAGAAGTACCTTGTCCGCCGCGGCAAGGGGCTCGGGCTGCGGCTTGGCGTGCGCACGACGGGGTGCTCCGGCCTCGCTTACAAGCTCGAGTACGTGGACGATCTGGAGCCCGAGGATCAAGTTTTCGAGTGCAACGGCGTGAAGGTCGTCGTCGATCCGAAGAGCTTGGCCTATATCGACGGCACCGAACTCGATTTCGCGCGTGAAGGGTTGAACGAAGGGTTCAAGTTCAACAATCCGAACGTGAAGGACGAGTGCGGTTGCGGCGAGTCGTTCCGCGTGTGACACTCCTGTGCCGCCTCGCGCGGACGAGAAGGCGGCGCGGGCCGCCTTTTTGTTTCCAGGCGCCGGGCGGCGTCGTTGCCGGCCGGTCGCGTTATCGTTGCGTTACGTTGCCTTAACGTCGCACTAGCGTCGCATTAGCGTCGCACTAACAAGCCGTAGCGGCGTCGCGCCACACGTTCCACCGACGATTGACTCCATGTCCTCGATTCAAGACAGCCATTTCGATCTGTTTCATCTGCCGGCCCGTTTCGCGCTCGATCTTGCCGCGCTCGAGCACGCCTACCGGACGGTACAGGCGCAAGTTCATCCCGACCGATTCGCGGCGGCCGGCGAAGCGCAAAAGCGCATCGCCATGCAATGGGCCACGCGCGCGAACGAGGCGTACCAGACGCTGCGCGATC
Source organism: Trinickia sp. (assembly GCF_051961175.1). GTDB lineage: Bacteria > Pseudomonadota > Gammaproteobacteria > Burkholderiales > Burkholderiaceae > Trinickia. The sequence goes on from NZ_JBQCDN010000113.1 coordinate 8,615, forward strand.
CGCTCAAGCGCGCGACCTATTTGCTGTCGCTGCGCGGTGTCGATGTCGGCGCATCGGAAAACACGGCGATGGAGCCGGCATTCCTGATGCAACAGATGGAGTGGCGCGAGCGGGTGGAGGATGCGGCCGATGCGAAAAACGTCAGCGAGCTGATGGCCCTGCTGGCCGAATTGCGCGAGGACGAGCGCGTGCGTTTCGAGCGGCTGTCGGTGCTGCTCGATAGCGGCGCAGATCAGCCGGCGGCCGAGGCGGTGCGGCAGCTGATGTTCCTCGAGCGCGTCGCCGGTGAAATCGGTCATCAAATCGAGCGCCTCGAACACTGAAGCGGGCTCAGGTAGCACGAAGGGCGATTCGACGTCGCCGTCGTTGCAGCCGGAGTCGCCTGCTCGCTGCTCGAAAACGGCGCCCGCGAGATAATCGACGTTGTCGCCGCAGCCGCGGCGATGCACGAACCCATATAGATCAGAATGGCCCTACTGCAAATCTCCGAACCCGGCATGGCGCCCGCGCCGCATCAGCGGCGGCTGGCCGTCGGTATTGATCTCGGCACGACGAATTCGCTCGTCGCCGCCGTCCGCAACAGCGTTGCCGAAGCCTTGCCCGACGAAGAGGGCCGCGTGCTGCTGCCCTCGGTGGTGCGCTACCTCGAACGCGGCGGCCGCCGCATCGGCCATGTGGCGAAAGCGGAAGCGGTGCTCGATCCGCGCAATACGATCGTCTCGGTGAAGCGGTTCATGGGCCGGGGCAAGCATGAAGTGGAAGGCGCCGCAAATGCGCCGTACGAATTTATCGACGCGCCGGGCATGGTGCAGATTCGTACGATCGATGGCGTGAAGAGCCCGGTCGAAGTGTCGGCGGAGATTCTGGCGACGCTGCGTTACCGTGCCGAAGATTCGCTCGGCGACGAACTTGTGGGCGCTGTTATCACGGTGCCGGCCTACTTCGACGAAGCGCAGCGCCAAGCCACGAAGGATGCGGCGCGCCTCGCGGGCCTGAACGTACTGCGCTTGCTCAACGAGCCGACAGCCGCGGCGATTGCTTACGGGCTCGATCATGGTGCCGAAGGGCTGTACGCGGTCTACGATCTCGGCGGCGGCACGTTCGATCTATCGATTCTCAAGCTCACCAAGGGTGTGTTCGAAGTGCTGGCGGCGGGCGGAGATTCGGCGCTGGGCGGCGACGATTTCGACCACGTCCTGTTCCGTCATGTGCTGACGCAAGCCGGCCTGGCGCCGCAAGGGCTGGCGCCGGAGGATGTCCGGCTGCTGCTCGATCGCGTGCGTAACACGAAAGAAGCGCTGTCCAGCGCGTCGGAAGCGACGCTCGAGGCCACGCTCTCTGATGGGACGCCGGTCTCAGTCTCCATTACCGAAGCGCAATTGGCCGATCTCGTTCGTTCGCTCGTCGAGCGCACGCTCGTGCCGACGAAAAAGGCACTGCGCGATGCGAAGATTGGGCCGCAGGATGTGAAGGGTGTCGTCCTCGTGGGCGGCGCTACGCGCATGCCCGTCATCCGCCGAGCCGTCGAAGCGTTTTTCGGGCAACCGCCGCTGACCAATCTCGATCCCGATCAGGTGGTGGCGCTCGGTGCGGCCATTCAGGCCGACTTGCTCGCAGGCAATCGTCCGGGCGATGACTGGCTGTTGCTCGATGTGATTCCGCTGTCGCTCGGTGTCGAGACGATGGGGGGGTTTGTCGAAAAAATAATTCCGCGCATTTCCACGATTCCCGTTGCGCGCGCGCAAGTGTTCACGACGTTCAAGGTTGGCCAAACGGCCATGGCGAT
>NZ_JBQCDN010000114.1:0-24515 GCF_051961175.1 Trinickia sp.
GGCATGGACGGCATCGAAATCTCCGCGGCGCACCAGCAGTTGATCGATCAGTTCTGGAGCCCGCGCACGAACTTCCGCAACGACGAGTGGGGCGGCAGCCTCGCCAACCGCCTGCGTTTCGGCGTCGAAGTGCTGACGGCCGTGCGCGAGGCCGTCGGGCCCGATTTTGTCGTCGGCCTGCGCATGTGCGGCGACGAGTTTCACGAGGACGGGCTCGATCACGAGCAGCTCAAGGAGATCGCGCATGCGATGGCCGAGACCGGGCTGATCGATTATCTCGGCGTGATCGGCTCGGGCGCCGACACGCACAACACCTTGGCGAACTGCATGCCGCCGATGGCGTTGCCGCCGGAGCCGTTCGTTCATTTGGCGGCCGGCATCAAGTCGGTCGTGAAGATTCCGGTCATGCACGCGCAGAGCATCCGCGATGCGGGCCAGGCCGAGCGTCTGCTGGCCTCGGGAATGATCGACCTCGTCGGCATGACGCGTGCGCAGATCGCCGATCCGCACATGGTCATCAAGATTCGCGACGGGCGGGAAGACGAAATCAAGCAATGCGTCGGCGCCAACTATTGCATCGACCGCCAATACAACGGCCTGGACGTGCTGTGCGTGCAGAACGCGGCCACCTCGCGCGAAGCGACCATGCCGCATGTGATCGAAAAATCGCGTGGGCCGAAGCGCAAGGTGGTGGTGGTCGGCGCCGGGCCGGCGGGGCTGGAGGCGGCGCGCGTGGCGCGTTCGCGCGGCCATGACGTCGTGTTGTTCGAAAAGAATACCGAAGTGGGCGGCCAGATCGTCCTCGCGTCGAAGGCGCCGCAGCGCGAGCAGATGGCGGGCATCGTGCGCTGGTTCGACATGGAAACGAAGCGGCTCGGCGTCGATCGGCGTCTTGGCGTGGAAGCCGACTTGAAAATGATCATGGCCGAGAAGCCGGACATCATCGTGCTCGCGACGGGCGGGCGCGCGTTCTCGGATCAAGTCCCGGGCTGGGGCGTTTCGGAAGGGCTGGCGGTCAGTTCGTGGGACATTCTTTCGGGCCGCGTCGAGCCGAAACAGAACGTGCTCGTCTATGACGGCGTCAGCACGCATGCCGGCGCGGGTGTCGCCGATTTCATCTCGAGCCGCGGCTCGAACGTCGAAATCGTGACCCCTGACGTCAAGGTGGCCGACGATTGTGGGGGAACGACCTTCCCGATTTTCTACCGGCGTCTGTATGCGCAGGGTGTCATTCACACGCCGAACTACTGGCTCGATCGCGTGTACGAAGAAGGCGGCAAGACGATCGCCGTGCTGCGCAACGAATATACGGAGGAGCAGGAGGAGCGCGCCGTCGATCAAGTCGTCATCGAAAATGGCAGCACGCCTAATGACTCGCTGTATTGGGCGCTCAAGCCGGAATCGGTGAATCGAGGGCAGACCGACGTGCACAAGCTGTTCGCAGCCGAGGCCCAGCCGTGCCTGTCGGAAGAATTGGGCAACGGCAGATTCCTGCTGTTCCGCGTTGGCGATTGCATTTCGATGCATAACATCCACGGCGCGATCTACGATTCGCTGCGGCTTTGCAAGGACTTCTGATCATGAGCCCGGCATTTCTCATTACCGTGTTGCTGTGGCTCTCGGTGGCTGGGCTCGCGTTCGCCGTCGTCAAGCGCGCGTCGTATTGGCGTTTGGGACGCGCCACCGCCCCCGGCGCGTTCGGCATCGGCAACCTGTTCGCCATCCCCAAGCGGTATTTCGTCGATCTTCACCATGTCGTCGCGCGCGACCCTTATATCGCGAAGACGCACGTGGCGACGGCAGGCGGTGCGATCGGCGCGCTTGCGCTTGTCTTCGTCAACTACGGGCTGGCGATCTACTCGCCCTGGCTAGACAAGCTGATCTTTCTCGCAGCGCTTTCCATGCTGATCGGTGCGGTTTTCGTATGGCGTCGCCGCCATGCGAAGGACGTGCCTGCACGGCTGTCGCGTGGCCCCTGGAATGCATTGCCGTGGGTGCTCGGCTCGTTTGCGCTCGGCCTCGTGCTCTTCACGCTCGTGCCCGCCGCGGCGATGTCGCGCGCGTTTGCCGTGATTTGCGCGGTGCTGATCGGCATCGGCGCGTTCGCAATGACGATGGGCGCGGCCAAGGGCGGCCCGATGAAGCATGCCATCGCAGGGTTGCTGCATCTGGCTTTCCATCCGCGTCAGGAACGCTTCGCCGCCACGCGCGACGCCTATACCGGAAACGGCAACGGCACCCCTCCGACTGCGCTCAAGGTGCCCGACCTGGCGCAGCACGACTACGGTGTCGCCAAGCCCGTGGAGTTTCGCTGGAATCAATTGCTGAGCTTCGATGCGTGCGTGCAGTGCGGCAAATGCGAAGCCGCGTGCCCCGCGTTCGCAGCTGGGCAGCCGCTCAATCCCAAGAAGCTGATTCAGGATCTAGTCGTCGGCATGGTGGGCGGTACCGATGCGGCCTATGCGGGGAGCCCGACACCGGGCATCGCCGTCGGGCGGCACGGCGGCGTCCCGAATGGGCCGATCGTCTCGGGCCTGATCGAGTCGGACACGATCTGGTCGTGTACCACGTGCCGTGCGTGCGTTCAGGAATGCCCGATGCTCATCGAGCACGTCGATGCAATCGTCGACATGCGCCGCGATCGTACGCTGACGGAAGGCGATATCCCCGGCAAGGCGCCTGAGGTACTCGCGAACCTGCGCGAGACGGGCAGTGCCGGCGGCTATGACATCGGCGCGCGCTACGATTGGGCCGTCGATTTGAATGCGCGTGTGGCGCAGCCGGGTATGGCGGTGGATGTGTTGCTGATCGCGGGCGAAGGCGCCTTCGACATGCGCTATCAACGCACGCTGCGCTCGCTCGTCAAAGTGTTGAACAAAGCGGGTGTGGACTACGCCGTGCTCGGCGGGACCGAAGCCGATACGGGGGATGTCGCCCGCCGCCTGGGCGACGAAGCGACATTCCAACGCATGGCCAAGCGCATGATGGCGACGCTCGGCGCATTGAGCTTCAAGCGGATCGTGACGGCGGATCCGCACGTCATGCATAGCCTGCGCAACGAATATCGCGCATTCGGCGCGCGCTACAACGTCCAGCACCATACGAGCCTCGTTGCGGAACTCGTGGAAGCCGGGCGGCTGTCGCCGAAGGCATCCGCCGCACTGGCCGACAAGCGCATCACTTATCACGACCCCTGCTACCTCGGCCGCTACAACGGCGAAACCGAAGCCCCGCGGCGCGTACTCAAATCGATCGGGATCAAAGTGGTCGAGATGGAACGCCACGGTATGCGCGGACGCTGCTGCGGCGGCGGGGGTGGGGCGCCGCTGACCGATATCCCGGGCAAGGCACGGATTCCCGATATTCGTATGGCCGACGCGCGCGCCATCGGGGCGGATGTCGTCGCTGTCGGGTGCCCGAATTGTACGGCCATGCTCGAAGGCGTCGTCGGACCGCGGCCGGAAGTGCTGGACATCGCCGAACTCGTTGCCGCCGCGCTGGAGTAAGAAGCCATGACTACCGTCAAACGAATCGATCCGCGCCGGCCGTTCATCATCGCTGCATCGGGGCTCAGGCGCATTACGCTCGGCGACGATCGCGTCGCGGATGCCACGAACGCAATGAGTTTTGCATCCGCGCGCGGCTCGCATGCTCCGGCGCCGAAACCCAGGCGCGTTTATGAAGCTGGCGGGCGCAGTTTGCTCGTCGTGGCCCATAGCGATCGGGGAGCGCTCGATGAACACGCGCGTCAGGCCCTTGCTGCAGCCGCGATCGTTGCCGATGCGCGCACGGAAGTCGTCCTGCTCGTCCTGGGCGAGTTGACCGACGATGCCGCCGCGCTGGGTGCCGACAAGGTTGTCGAATGTCCGGCGCTGGCCCGGCCGGCATTCGCGCCCGATCGCGCCCTGGCCGCGTTGCGAGATTGCGTGGCCGCGTTTGCGCCGGCGCACATCCTGATGCCCGACAACGCAACCGGCGATGGCGACTTGGGACGCCGCTACGCCGCGCAAGCGGGAGCGGACATCGCCACGCATGTGGTGGAGATCGACGCAGAGCACGTCGGTTGCTATGCGAACGGGGGGCGATCGTTCGCGACCCGTGCATGGCCCCAGGTGATTTTGCTCGATCCCGAGACCGTCTCCTCCAAGCTGCCGTTCGTCGGCGCGGGCGAACGCGTTGGGGTGCCTGCGAGCGGATCGGCCGATGCGAATCGATACGCGGACCGCGGCACGAATCAGCTTGACGCGGCGCAGGTTGCACTCGAAGAGGCCGACTTCATCATCTCGGCGGGTAACGGCGTGACCGATATCGCCGCCTTCGAGACGTTGGCCCGCGCGTTGGGGGCAGCGGTCGGCGCCAGCCGGGTCGCGGTCGACAACGGTCATTTCACGCGCGACAAGCAAGTGGGCGCGACCGGCAAGACCGTCAATGCCAGTGTCTATATCGCATTCGGAATCTCGGGCGCCGTCCAGCATCTGCAGGGCATCAAGGATTGCCGGCACGTGATCGCGGTCAATCTCGACGCGAGCGCGCCGATCGCCAAGCGAGCGAACTTGACGCTGATCGCCGATGCGCAGACAACCATGACCGCGTTGACGCAAGCGGTCGAGGATGCGAAGCAAGGGCGCGCCGTGCCAATCGCGCCGGCAGCCGGTACCAACCTTCGTGAGGATGTGGCCGCATGAAAGCACAAGGAAAGCTGGAGCGAATTGCCGTTCTCGTGTCGGTCGGGCGCCATCGCGTAAGCGGCGTCTCGTGCTATAGCCGCAACGACGCATCGGCGCTCGAAATCGGGCGAACGCTCGCCCAGGCGCATGGCGCGCGGCTCGAGGTCCTGCACGCGGGCGATGCCTCGAATCTCGCACTGACGGACTACCTGGCGCTCGGCGCGCCGCGTGTCGACGTACTGGCATGCGGTGACGGCGACGATGCGGCAGCGCTGCTCGCCGAACGCCTACGCGGCGTATCGCTGGTACTGACAGGCACGCGCGCCGAGGGCGCCTACGACACCGGCATGCTGCCCTACAGGCTGGCCGATGCGCTCGGCTATGCGTTGGTCGATTCGGCGCTGGATTTAGCGCTGGAAGGCGACCGCCTCGCGGTCACGCAGTTCTTGCCGAAGGGGTTTCGACGCAAGGTCGATGCGGCGCTGCCGGCGGTGGTGGCCGTCCATCCGCAGGCCGCGGCGGCACCGCGCTACGCCTACGCCCGTGCCGTGGCCGGTTCGATCGAAGCCCACCGGACCGATCCGGTGCGCGATCCGGGCACCGGTGCATGGCGGATTGCGCCTGTCGAGCGCAAGCCGGTCAAACTCGCGGCCTTGGAGAAGCGCTCCGGGCACGCCCGGATGCTGACGGCGACGACGACGGAAAGCCGTGGCGGAAACGTCGTAATTGAAGGGACTTCGGTCGAAAAAGCACAAGTCATCCTGGGGTATTTGCGCGAGCATCGACTCATCGATTACTGAATTCGCAAGGATTCCAGCCGGCACCGCCAACGGAATCCTGCAACACACAGACACTCGAGACACGCTTACAGCACTAAGCACGTCAAGCACGTAAAAGCACGTTAAGCAATCCGGAGCAGACATGACCGTATCCGCAGACATTCGCGCGCTCATCGAACGGCGCAAACAGGGTTATAGCCTGGAGGCGCCGTTTTATCACAGCGAGGACATCTTCGCGCTCGATATGGAAGCGATTTTCCGCCAGCACTGGATTCATGTGGCGGTCGAACCCGATATTCCCGAACCCGGCGATTACGTCACCGTCGAACTGGCCGGCGAATCGATTCTGATCGTGCGCGACGACGATATGTCGGTCCGCGCATTCCACAATGTGTGCCGCCACCGCGGCGCCCGGCTCTGCAACGAAGAGCGCGGCACGGTCGGCAATATCGTCTGTCCCTATCACAGCTGGACGTACAACCTGAGCGGCGCGTTGATGTTCGCCGAACATATGGGCGAGAAGTTCGACCGCTGCAAGCACAGCTTGAAGAGCGTGCACGTCGAAAGCCTGGGCGGTCTTATTTTCGTCTGCCTGGCCGAGCAGCCGCCGGTGGACTTTGCGGTGATGCGCGCGGAGATGGAGCCCTACGTGCTGCCGCACGATCTGCCGAGCTGCAAGATCGCGGCCCAGGTGGACATCATCGAGGAAGGCAATTGGAAGCTCACGATGGAGAACAATCGCGAGTGCTATCACTGCGTCGCGAACCATCCCGAGCTCACGATTTCGTTGTACGAGTACGGCTTCGGCTATCAGCCGTCGGCCGCGAATGCCGAAGGCATGGCCGCGTTCGAGCGCACCTGTGTCGAACGTGCGGCGCAGTGGGAAGCGCTGAGCCTGCCATCGGTCGAGATCGACCGGCTCAGCGACGTCACGGGATTCCGCACGCAGCGCCTGCCGCTCGACCGCAGCGGCGAATCGCAGACGCTCGACGCGAAAGTTGCATCGAAGAAGCTGCTGGGCCAATTCCAACAGGCCGATCTCGGCGGGCTCTCGTTCTGGACGCAGCCCAATTCATGGCATCACTTCATGAGCGATCACATCGTGACGTTCTCGGTGATCCCGCTCTCGGCCGGTAAAACGCTCGTCCGAACGAAATGGCTGGTGCATAAGGATGCGGTGGAAGGCGTCGATTACGACGTCGAGAATCTGACGGCCGTGTGGAACGCGACGAACGCACAAGACCGCGCGCTCGTCGAGTTCTCGCAGCGCGGCTCGGGCAGCAGCGCCTACGAGCCGGGACCGTATTCTCCCTATACGGAAGGGCTCGTGGAAAAGTTCTGCGATTGGTACATTCGGCGCCTGGGCGCGCACGTCGGCGCCTAGCCGAGAGAGACGGGGCACAACATGATGCGAGACGCGCAAACATTCGAGCCGCAAGACGCACGCCTCACGCGACCCGCATTCTGGCGAGCACTGGGTACGCCGTGGACGAGCGATGTCGAGGAGACGCTCGTTTGCTGCCAGGTACGGCAGGAAACGCATGACGTGAAGAGCTTTTTCTTCATGTCGAAAGAAGGGCGGACGTTTTCGTTCGAGCCCGGGCAGTTCATTACGCTCGAGCTCGAGATCGACGGCGAGACGATCAATCGCTGCTACACGATTTCTTCGGCGCCGACCCGGCCGCACACGATTTCGATCACGGTCAAACGCGTGCCGGGAGGAAAGGTATCGAATTGGCTGCACGATACGCTGCGTGCCGGTGATTCGGTGCGCGTGCTCGGGCCCGCCGGGGAATTCACCTGTGCGCGCCACGCAGCCGGAAAGTACCTGTTCTTGTCGGCGGGTTCAGGGATTACGCCGTTGATGTCGATGAGCCGGTCGCACCACGAGCTTGGCGAAGATCGCGATATCGTCTTCGTGCATAGTGCCCGCACGCCCGACGACATCATCTTCGCGCGTGAGCTCGACCTCATCGCAGCGAATCAGCAGAACTTTCGGACGTCTTTCGTCTGTGAGCGGCACGGTAGCCGGACCAATTGGCCAGGTATCACCGGGTTCCTGACATTGCCGTTACTGCGGCTGATCGCGCCGGATTTCATGGAACGCGAAATCTTCACATGCGGCCCCGCGCCGTACATGAAAGCGGTGCGGGCGATGCTCGACGAAGCCGGGTTCGAGCGCGCGCACTATCATGAAGAAAGTTTCTCCTTCGACGCGCTTCCGGCTGCGGAACAAGCGGCAGCCCAAGAGGGTGCCGTGGCGCCGATGGAAGACGTGCCAGCCGACGGCGCGACGAAGTTTTCCGTCACGTTCACGAAGATGCGCCGCGACATCGAATGCGGCGGCCATGAACACGTGCTCGATGCGGCGAAGCGGGCGGGTGTGCGGCTGCCGGCATCCTGCACGCAGGGTATGTGCGGCACTTGCAAGGTGAAACTCGTGTCGGGACAGGTGGACATGCGCCACAACGGTGGCATTCGTCAGCGAGAAATCGATCAAGGAATGGTATTGCTTTGCTGCAGCAAGCCGCTCAGCGATCTTGTGGTCGACAAATAGACTGAAAGCGACCGGCCTACGTCGCTCGCGGACAAGCGCATGTCGGAATGCGCATGACACGGCGATTTATGGCTACCCAATCTAAAGGCTGTAACACCCGCGCCGCGGATGGACGACCAGGAGAAGTGACCATGAAGCTTTTCAAACAATTACTACTGACTGCCGCGCTCGGTGCGGCGCTTACGACCGCATTGCCGGCGTTCGCGGATGGCAAGCCGACGATCAAGATCGGCTACGTCGAAGGTTGGGATGACAGCGTTGCCACATCGAATGTGGCGGCTCAGGTCATCGAAACGAAGCTGGGCTACCCCGTCAAACTCGTGCCGGTGGCAGCGGGCGTGATGTGGGGCGGCGTGGCGCGCGGCGATCTCGATGCGACGCTCTCGGCCTGGTTGCCTGCGACGCATGGCGCGTATTGGACGCAATACAAATCGAAGGTCGAAGACCTCGGCGCGAACTTTAACGACGCGAAAATCGGGCTCGTGGTGCCGAGCGATGTCAAAGCGACGTCGATTGCGGATCTCGAAGGACAGAAGGCCGCTTTCGACGGCCGCATCGTCGGGATCGATGCCGGCGCGGGCGTGATGAAGAAGGCCGATGAGGCGATCAAAGCGTACAACCTCAGCTTGCAGTTGATGCCGAGCTCGGGCAGCGCGATGACGGCCGAACTCGCGCGCGATATTCATGCGAATAAACCGATCGTTGTCACCGGTTGGGCGCCGCATTGGATGTTCGCGAAGTGGAAGCTCAAGTTCCTGGATGATCCGAAGAAGGTGTTCGGCGGCGCGGAACACGTCGATAACGTGATCAATCCCGAGCTCGAAAAGAAGGCGCCGCAGGTGGTCGAATTCCTGAAGAAATTCCAATGGAAGCCGGGTGAGATCGACGGTGTCATGCTCGCAGCGCAAAACGGCACGAAGCCCGAAGAAGCTGCGAAGACGTGGGTAGCCGCCCACCCCAACCGTGTTTCGGAATGGACCGCTGACGTGAAGTAACGCTCGGCGTAGGGCAATGCATCAGGTGTCCCATACGGGGCGCACGGCCGAAAGGCCGTTGCGCCCCGCGTTTTTTATTGCAGCACCACCGTGCGCTCGCCATTGATGAACACGCGCCGCTCAACGAACGCCTTGACGGCCCGCGCGAGCGTAATGCATTCAACGTCGCGCCCGACGGCCAAGAGCCGCTCTGGGCTATGCGAGTGATCCACGCGTTCGACGGTCTGTTCGATAATGGGCCCTTCGTCGAGATCGTCGGTCACGAAGTGCGCCGTTGCGCCAATCAGTTTCACGCCGCGCGCGTGCGCTTGATGATAGGGCTTCGCGCCTTTGAACCCGGGCAGGAACGAGTGATGAATGTTGATCGCGCGCCCAGCGAGCTTGCGGCTCGTTTCTTCGGAAAGAATCTGCATGTAGCGCGCGAGCACCATCAATTCCGCCCCGGTGGTGTCGAACAGATCGAGTAGACGGGCCTCCTGGCGTGCCTTCGTATCGGCTGTGAGCGGCAAGTAGTGGAACGGCAAGCCGTGTTGCACGGCCATCGGCTCGAGCGTCGTGTGGTTGGATGCGATGCCGACGATGTCCATCTTCATCTCGCCCATGCGCCAGCGGAACAGCAAATCGGCAAGACAATGTTCGAGCTTCGACACCATCAGCAGCACTTTGGGGCGCACATTGGCGTCGTGAATGGCCCACGTCATGTCGAACCCGGCGGCGATCGGCGCGAATTCCGCTTTGAGCCGGTCGACATCGAGCGAGGCGTCGCGGCCTCCTGCCGAAGCGGCCGCGCCGGCCCCGTGGAAGACACAGCGCATGAAAAAGCGTTCGCTGAGATCGTCGTCGAAAACGGTGAGTTCGTCGATATAACCGCCATGCTTATCGAGCAATGCGACAACGGCAGCGACTTGGCCGGCAGCGCTAGGGCAGGCGAGCGTGAGGACGAATTGATGGGAACGATCGGGAGTCGACATAGAAGTAAGCCCTGGTCTCCAATAAAACGCGCATGGTTCAGACGAGTGCACCATGGCACGGCATACCCAAGTAGACCAAACCCGATTGCCGGGCGATAGAACCGAATCGCCGTGGCGATGGTATCCGCCCGTCAGGCTGCGCTGCGCGGGAGCCGGAACCGTGCGACCGCTTCGTCGAGGCGGCGGCTCTGATCTTCGAGGGACGCCGCCGCCGCTGCGGCTTCTTCGGCCAATGCGGCATTGCGTTGCATCGCTTGCTCCATGTGCGCGACCGAGGTGTTCACTTGTTCGATCCCGATCGATTGCTGCTCGGAGGCGAGACTGATTTCGGCGATGATCGTGCGGACACGGTCCACCGCATCCGCGAGTGCGCTCATCGTCGCGCCGGCTTCGCCGACGAGTGCACTGCCGCCGTCGACGCGTTGAGTCGAGTCGCCGATCAGCGTTTTGATTTCCTTCGCCGCGGACGCCGAGCGCTGCGCGAGATTGCGCACTTCAGATGCGACCACGGCGAAGCCTCGGCCGTTTTCTCCGGCGCGCGCGGCTTCCACCGCGGCATTGAGCGCCAGGATGTTGGTTTGAAACGCAATGCCTTCGATGACGCCAACGATGCCCGCAATGTGGGTCGAACTCGTCGAAATCGCAGTCATCGTTTCGACGACGCGCGCCATCGCCGCTCCGCCCTTGAGCGCGATGTCCGCGGCGCTCGACGCATAGGTTCGGGCGTCGCGCGCGTTGTCGCTCGTTTGGCGGACGGTGGCCGTGAGTTGCTCGATGCTGGCGGCCGCTTCTTGCAACGACGCGGCTTGCTGCTCCGTGCGATCGGACAGCTCCATGTTTCCATGCGCGATCGTGCGGGCATCGTTCACGATCAACTCCGTGCTGGTGCGCACTTGGCTGACCGTGCCGGCCAGCCCGGCTTGCATATCGTTCAGGCGGGTCAGCAAATGGCCCATTTCGTTCGCTCGCACCACGGTCGTGTTGTGCGTCAAATCGCCCTGTGCGATGCGGTCGAAGTGATCGACGGCCGAATTAACGGGCGTCACGATCGCGCGGGACAGCGTGCGCTGCGTCAGGAGGCCGACGATGAGCGCGAAGGCCCCGGCCGCACCGAGCGCCCAGAGTGCACCGTGAAACCGGATTTCGGCCGCCTCGAACCGGGCTTTTTCTCGGGCCACCTGCAGGTTTTCGAGTTCGGTGATGGCGTCCTGGTAAGCAGTGAAGAGCGCGGGCGGCGCTTCCCGCTGGGTCGCCAGGAAATTGACCTGGTCGTCGTCGTCGAGTTGCGCCAGCGCCTTTTGAAGCGTTTGCTTCAAAAGGGCCTGCCGGGCTGCGAGCAGCGTATCGAGGCGCTGCTTCTCCTCGGCATCCGGCGTGTGCAGACTTTGATAAGCCGCCAGTTCGTCATTGCTTTGCGCCAGCAATTGATGCAGGCGCACGATCTGGGCTTTTGCCGGCTGACCGGCGCTGATCAATTGCTCGACCTCGCTTAGCCCGCCTCGTAGCACGAGCAGCCGCTCGGAGCTCGTTTTCAAATGGAGCAGCGATGCGGTGTCGTCGCGATACATGGCGCCGAGTGCTGCGTTACTCGCGGACAGCACGGCGATCGCGCCAGCGATGACGAGCATCAGCAGCGCCGTGTAGCCGGCGATCGCGGCCGCGAGGCCGCCCCGAATCGAGAGCGAGATTTGCATGACGGTATTCACCTGCGGTGCGCCCGTACGGCGGGCGGGTGCCGGGGCGCGTCCGGCGGACGGCCAGCGGCGGCGGAGGGCGCAAACTGGCAGCGCTCACCGTGTGAATAACGGCAGATCCAGGGGACGGCTATTGTCAAGAGGCGACAGCAGCCTGATCAAATGCGACAACGGTGACGGGCCGTGGGGGAGCGTGCGAATTGCACGCTCAAATCGGCGTAAACGTGGATGATGCGCAACTACTGAAAATCGTAGGGAGGCCGAACCGGCTAAATAGAATTATTCCTCGGCCGTGCGGCGAAAAGCATCGACGGAGATCATCGCGGCGGCATTAGCCGGCGCTGGACGTTCCGCGGGGCGAAATACGGCATCGCCCCGGCGAATTGCCCGGCGCGATACGATGCATGTCCCCGATGAATTGGCCGAGCGCCGGCGCCAGCGCTGTTCCCCGTAGTGGCAACGGCCCGGCTCGACCCAGCGGATGATTAGCGTGGTGTCGGATTGTTCGAGAATTTCAATTTGGACGCGGCTTACGTCTATTGCGTGAGATTTTCTGGTCCTCATAGCAGCTCCTGGACTCTAGCTTTGTAAATGTATTCGGGTCCGGCCAGGATCGCTATCGTTATCTCCGTAGAAACACAATTCTCCAAATGGCAATAATCGATGTGCGCTTACGTCAATTTGCACAAATCAGCACCCTTTTTTGCACCGGAGCGTGGTAATGGTTGAGCAAGAACCGGGCGGGCGGCGCCTCGCGCACGTTCGTCGTTTGCGAGCAGGCGCGGGTTGTCACACTCGCTGACTTGAACGCGGCGCTTGGGCGAGAGAATGTCAGCGCGCCTCGGCCTCTGGCGCGAGTAGAACGAGATGTGTCTCCGCGAGCGCGACGCAAGGCAGAATCCAGCCCTCGGCCTTTTCCTCTTGAGAGAGCCCGGGCCATTCGATGCGGTACGAGACGGTGCCGCTTACCAGACGGCACATGCAGGTCCGGCACGTTCCATTTCGGCAAGAGCGCGGAAGCCTGATATGGGCAGCCGCCGCCGCTTCGAGCAGCGAAAGAGAGGCGGGCGCCTCGAAGGTGTACCCATGCGGCTCGACGCGGACGATGGGGGACGCGGGCGGGGAGGTCATCTTGGATAGAACAAAAGAATAAAGGGACGTGGTTAGCGCAGCTTATAGCAAGCGCGCGATGAAGGGATCGGCATGACAACGGCATACTCCACCCGGCGGCTTACCTCAGGCCACCCGCTCAGCGCTTGCCGAAATCGGCGCATCGATACGAAACGATTCGGGCTCCTCTTCGTTCCGATCCGCAATTGCAGCGGGATTCGTCATGTCAAACCGGTGCCAAACGACGAAGCGAAAGGAAAAACTTGCTCGCCGCCGCAAACGTCCTAAAGTAGATGAAAGCGGACATGGCGTTTTCGTCTTGGCCGGTCAGCCCGCGCTTCCAGCAAGAAGGAAGCACTCCCACTCGGCGCGGTCATCGCGTGTTTTCGTCACGGCAAAGGCGAATCCCATGCAAATCAGTTTTCCCAACGAAGCACCCGAGTATTCGGGGCGCGAGCTGAAGGTAGCGTTTCCGGCGCTCATCAACGGCGAGCGTGTCTGGTGCAGCATTACGGCGGAAGCGCTCGAAGATCACTTCGGCGCCGCTTCGCCGAGGCTCGAGGACATGGTCGGTGCGTTCGATGCGCATCGAGCGAGAATCGAGGCTGCGGCGCGCAGGCTGATCGCCGAGACGCGCGCGCAATGCGTCACGCTGCGCAGCGGGTATGTGAGATTCTACGAAGCAAATGCTGGCGCCTAGGCCCTGCTCACGTTGATCCGCGCAAACGAAAAACCGCCGAACACGGCGGCTGCTCGATTGCGCGCGCCCGCACGGCCGCCGCGTGGTGCTCACCCCCCGCCTAAATAGAAGAAGCGGAACAGAAAGATGGCGGCGATAATCCACACGATCGGTTTGACTTGCCGTGCCCGGCCTGTCAAAAGCTTCAGCCCGGCATAGGTAATGAAGCCAAATGCCACACCGTTGGCGATCGAATAGGTGAACGGCATCAGCAACGCTGTCAGCACCGCCGGTACTACTTCCGTCGCGTCGTCCCACGGCAGATCGGCCAATTCCCGCAGCATCAGGCACGAGACGTAAAGCAGCGCCGGTGCCGTGGCGTAGGCGGGTACGACGCCGGCCAGCGGGGCGACGAACAGACACGCCAGGAACAGCACGGCGACGGTGATCGCCGTCACGCCCGTGCGGCCGCCGGCCTGCACGCCCGAGGCGCTTTCGATGTAAGCCGTCGTGGACGACGTACCGAGCAGCGAGCCCGCGACGATGGCGGTGCTGTCGGCGAACAGCGCCTTGTTCAAGCGGTTCATCTTCCCTTCGACGAGCAGCCCGGCCCGGTTGGCCACGCCCATCAACGTGCCGGTGGCGTCGAACAGCTCGACGAGAAAGAATACGAGGATGACGTTGAGAATCCCGGTGGAAAGGGCGGCGCGGATGTCGAGATGAAACAGCGTGGGCGCGATCGACGGCGGCGCCGAGAACACGCCGTGAAACTGATTGCCGCCGAAGAAGAACGATAGGACGGTGACGCCGAGAATGCCGATCAGGATGGCACCGCGTACGCGCAGGACATCGAGCGTCACGATGGCGAAGAAGCCGATCGCCGCCAATGCCACGTCCGGCTTGCGCAGATCGCCTAGCGTGACGAGCGTGGCGGGGTTGCCGACGATCACCCCTGCGGTTTTCAGGGAAATGATGGCGAGAAACAGCCCGATACCGCCGGTGATGGCGGCGCGGATCGAACGGGGTATTCCGTTGACGATCATCCCGCGTACACCGAGCAGCGTGACGACCATGAACAAGCAGCCCGAAATGAAGACGGCGCCGAGCGCGGCTTCCCATGTAAAGCCCATGCCCTTGACGACGGTATAGGCGAAATACGCGTTGAGCCCCATCCCGGGCGCGCAGGCGATCGGGTAGTTCGCGTACAGGCCCATGATGAGCGTGGCGATGGCGGCCACGAGACAGGTCGCGACGAACACCGCGGCTTTCGGCATCCCCGCATCGCCGAGGATCGCGGGGTTCACGAAGATGATGTAAGCCATCGTCAGGAACGTAGTGAGGCCGGCCAGTACTTCCGTGCGCAGGTTGGTGCCGGCCTCGCCGAAGCCGAAATAGCGCTTTGCCGATGCCGACAAGGGAAGGGCTTTGACTTGATCCATGGGTGAGCGTCTCCTATCGAATGCGGCGGCAGCCCGCTGCGCGTGGGCCTTGCCGCAGACCGGCCGCACAGTGTAATAGCGACCCTGTGCCTGCGCCAGCGCATCGCGCGGAGCGGGCATTTCAGGAAGCGGGAGGCGGGCCGTTCAGCGGCGATCGAGCAGGGTGTTGAGCAAATCGATCGGGAGCGGGAAAACGATGGTCGAATTTTTATCGGCGGCGATCGTCGTCAGCGTTTGCAGGTAACGCAATTGCATCGCCTGCGGCTCCTGCGCGAGCGTTTGCGCCGCCTCCAGCAGCTTCTGGGAGGCTTGCAGCTCGCCATCGGCGTGGATGACCTTGGCGCGCCGCTCGCGTTCGGCTTCCGCTTGCCGCGCAATGGCGCGGATCATCGTCTCATTGATGTCGACATGCTTGATTTCGACGTTCGATACCTTGATGCCCCATGCATCGGTCTGCGCATCGAGCGTCTTTTGGATGTCGGCGTTCAGTTGGTCGCGTTCGGCCAGCAGGGCGTCGAGTTCGTGCTTGCCGAGCGCGGCGCGCAGCGTGGTTTGCGAAAGCTGACTGGTCGCCTCCAGAAACCGGGCCACCTGGATGACGGCTTTTTCGGGATCGACGACGCGAAAGTAGACAACGGCACTGACTTTGACCGAGACGTTATCGCGCGTGATGATATCTTGCGGCGGTACGTCGAACACGATCGTGCGCAGATCCATGCGTACGACTTGCTGCACGATCGGCATGATCAGGACGAGGCCGGGCCCCTTGACCTTCCAGAAGCGGCCAAGCAGGAAGACGACACCGCGTTCATATTCGCGAAAGATGCGGATCGAGGAGGCAATGAAGACGATGACGATCAAGAGCAGGATCGTGCCGAAGCTGTAGGTGAAGCCGATCATGGGGATCCTCCTTTTTGTTGTGCTTGTTCCGCGGATACGACATCGAGTGTCAGCCCGTGGCGGCCTGTGACGCGCACGCGCGTGCCGGCCGGCAGCGGTGCGGCGGCGCATACGCGCCAGCGTTCGCCGTGCACGCGAGCCCAACCGGTGCTCGCCGCGCCGTGCGCGCCGCCCTCGCCGTCGGGCGAGAGCGCCGCGTCGATGATTTCGCCGACGCTGCCGACGAGCGCTTCCCCGCCGGAAACGACAGCCCGTCTTCGCGCACGATAGGCGAAGCTCGAGACGAAGAAGACGAACACGGCGCCGACGGCTGAGATGGCGGCGATCGTAGATAGCGGGATACCGTACCCGGGCTGCTCGGTATCGATCAGCATGAGCGCGCCGGCGGCGAAGGCGATGATGCCGCCGAAACCGAGCGTGCCGAACGTCGGCAGGAAGGCTTCGGCGATCAAAAAGGCGATACCGAGAAAGATCAGCGCCAAGCCCGTGTAACTGATCGGCAGGAGTTGCAGCGCAAACAGGCCGATCAAGAGACAAATCGCCCCCGCCACACCCGGTAACACGAAGCCGGGATTGGCGAACTCGAAGAAGAGCCCGTACATGCCGATCGTCAGCAGAAGCAGGGCGACGTTCGGATCCGTGACGACGGCCAGTACATGGCTGCGCCAGTCGGGTTCGAGCGTCACGACCGCGGCATGTGCGGTCGCCAGCTTATGCGTGCCGTTCGCTGTCTCGACGGTGCGTCCGTCGACCTTCGTCAGCAGGTCGGGCAAGTCCCGGGCGGTCAGATCGACGACTTTCTGGGCAAGCGCTTCGCTGGCCGACAGGCTCACGGCTTCCCGCACGGCACGTTCCGCCCAGGCGGCGTTGCGCCCGCGCAGTTGAGCCAAGCCCCGGATATAGGCAGCCGCATCGCCGATTTGCTTGCGGGTTTCGGTGGACTGCGTGTCAGTGGCCGGTGCCGGCGTCGGAGCCGATGCCGGACCCGTCGGCTTACCGTGCCGGGTTGCCGGCTGGGTCGTCGGCTGGGTCGTCGGCTTAGGCGCGGGCTCGGGCGATCCCATTCCGGGCCCGCCGAGTTGAATCGGAGTGGCCGCGCCGAGATTGGTGCCCGGTGCCATCGCGGCAATATGACTCGCATAGACGATATAAGTCCCGGCGCTTGCCGCGCGTGCTCCGCTGGGTGCGATGAAGGCGACGACCGGAACCGGCGAGGCCAGGATCGCTTTGATGATCTGGCGCATCGACGTATCAAGCCCGCCTGGGGTATCGAGTTCGAGGACGGCTAATTGGGCTTGCTGCTTCGCGGCGCGCGCGAGCGAGCGCGTGATGAAATCGGCGCTCGCCGGACCGATCGCCCCGACGACGGGAATCACCACGACGTTGCCGCCGCGCACCGGTGCGGTGTCGGCCGCTGCAGCGCGTGCGGCGAGCGCGTGGAGCGTGAGCAATGCGGCCACCCAGCCAACGAGCCATAGGCGCAGCCACGCGAGCCGGGGCGCTGGGCGAGTCGACGAAATGCGCGGCAACGGATGGATTTTCATTTCTCTCAGCCGACGCCTGCGAAATGCGTCGCCGCGGGGCGGAAAAGCCGCCCTGACACTGAAAAGATTAGGACGATTTCGGTCCGTTCGCTAAATGCAGAATATCGATTAAATGCGTCGAGACTTTGGCTCGATCGACCATACGGCGGAGGGAAAGCCAGTGATTCTGATCGATCTAAGGGACCGGCCCCCAAAGCGGCGGCGCGGCTTTCGAACCGCCGCGCGGCATCAAGCGTCTTCACGGCCGAAGCGTCGTTTCCGCAGCAAGCTGACGCCGGAACGCGATCGACTACGCGTTGAATAGCGCCGTCAATCGGCGCTGCATCTCTTCGGGCGAGAGCGCTTCAATTGGCGAGCCGAGTAGCCATTGATGGCCGAAGGGATCGCGCACGGTGCCCGTGCGTTCCCCATAGAACTGATTGGTGAGCGGACGGACGACCGAAGCGCCTGCCTGGATCGCGCGCTCGAACAGCCTGTCGACATCGTCGCAATGGATGTGCAGGACGACGCTCGTCGTGCCATCGGCCGTGGGGCCGAGCATGCCGTATTCGGGATATTCGTCGGAGAGCATGATTGTGGCTGGGCCGATCTTGACCTCGGCGTGGCCGATACGGCCATTGGGTTCGGTCAGGCGAAACTGTTCGACGCCGCCAAACGCCCGCGAGTAGAACTGGATCGCCGCAACGGCATTTTTGACGCGCAAATACGGGAAAACCTCGTGGATCTGGCTCATGGATACCTCCGGGTCGTGTTTGAGCGATTATCCGCGGAATCAAGATCAGACTGCGCGAGCACTGGTTGGACCACTCGCAGGCCGATCGCGCTTTGATCGCGCTTTAATCCGGCTCGTTCCGCACGCGATTGCGCACGAAGTCGATGTGCGCGTGCATCGCGGTGCGCGCTTCCTCCGGGCGCCCATTGCAGATGGCATCGCATAGCGTCCGATGCTGAACTAGCAACTGATCCGAGGCCTCGCGATTCTCCGCGCGCAAATCTGTGCCGTTGCTCGTGATGTGCTCGCGCAGCATACCGAGCACGCTGGTATGGAGATGCAGGAACATCGTATTGTGGGAGGCGAGCGCGATGGCATCGTGCAGTTGGGCGTCGGCGCTCGCTTCGCTCTCCTTGTCGTCGCGCGCTCGCGCACGTTCCAGTTCCCGCATCGATGCGCGGATACGTTTGATGTCCGCCGCGTTGGCGCGCAGCGCCGCGAAATGCGCTGTCGCGCCTTCGAGCACGCGGCGAAATTCGAGGATGTCATCGCGCAGCGCGGGATGATCCGCAACCAGCTGTCCCCATGGCGATGCAATCCCTGCGCGCAACTTGTCCGTTGCGAAGACGCCCGCGCCGCGCCGGCTTTGCAGCAGGCCGCGCGCCGCGAGCCTTTGAATCGCTTCGCGCACCGTATTGCGGGACACGCCGTATTGCTCGGCCAGAAGGCGCTCAGCGGGCAGGCGCGAACCCGCGGGCCATGTGCCGTCGAGCAACGATGTTTCCATCCGGCGCATGACCGCCTCGACTCTGCCGCGTGCGCCCGTGCCTATCGTCATACCCTGTCTCCGTTGCCTGCATTCAGTACGCCCACGTCGGCTGCACTGGTCCAACCAATTTGAATTGTCGCGCATGTTTGGCCAAGATGCGGGAACGATTCAATTGATCCGTGCAGCGCCCTTGACGGGTTATCGGATGCCCGATGCGGGCGCATTTTGGAGTGAGACGTGAAGGAAAGGCAATATCCGGCGGCCCCGCGCGACGTCTATCTGTTCGCGACCTGCCTGGTCGATCTCTTCGTGCCCCAGGCGGGGCTCGATGCGGTAAAGCTGCTGGAACGCGAGGGGCTCACCGTGCATTTTCCTCGCGCGCAAAGCTGCTGCGGCCAGCCAGCCTATAGCAGCGGCAACCCTGAGCAGGCGCGCAGCGTCGCGCGCGCCCAACTCGATTTATTCGTCAATCCATGGCCCGTCATCGTGCCGTCCGGTTCATGTGCTGGCATGATGCGCCACCATTGGCCGCGTCTTTTCGCAGACGAGCCCGTCACAGCCGCGAAAGCGAGCGAACTGGGCGAGCGCACCTACGAATTGAGCGAATTCCTGCTTCGCGTGCTGCACGTTACCTTGCCCGCTGTCACCGACGCACCGTCGGAACGGATAGTGCTTCATACATCGTGCGCGGCGCGGCGCGAGATGGGGACGCGCGCGCACGGTATCGAACTCGTCGATGCGCTGCCCGGGGTGACCCGCGTCGAGCACGAACGGGAATCGGAATGTTGCGGCTTCGGCGGCACGTTTTCGCTCAAGCATCCGGACATCTCGGGTGCGATGGTACGCGACAAGGTCGCATCGGCCTGCGCCACGGGCTGCGAGCGGGTCGTGTCGGCGGATTGCGGTTGTCTGCTGAACATCGGGCACGCGGCAAGGCGGCAAGGCGCGCCGCTTCAGGTTGAACACCTGGCGAGCTTTTTGTGGCGACGCACGCAAAGCGCGGCTTCCGGCGATGGAGGCGAAGCGTGAACGCGCGTGAACGCATGCTGGCCCGATTGCGTGCCGCAGCCCCTTCGGTGGTTGCGCCGGAAGACATCGATACGATCGATCAATGCATCGATTCGCACTACGACAACCGCTGCGACGGCCTGCCGCATGCTGCCGGCATGCAAGCGCTGGTCGAAGCGCTGCAGATAGCGCTCACGGCTTCTCACGCCCAAGTCCTGCGCGCGACAGAACGATCCTGGCCCGGGTTGATCGCACAGCGGCTCGAAGAAGCAAAGGTCAAGCGAGTGCTGTTCGATCCGTCCGGCAAAGAGGGCGCCGCGCTGAAGCAGGCGCTGCCATCGTCCGTCGAACCGCACGCCTACGACCGGGCGATCGAAGTATGGAAGTCCGAACTGTTCGAGACGATCGATGCGGGCTTCACCGTGGCACGTTCGGGCATGGCTTCGACCGGGACGCTCGTCATCGAGCCAGACGCGGGATCGCCGCGGACGATGTCACTCGTGCCGCCGCTGCATATCGCCCTTGTCTACGCAGATCGTCTGCATGCTGATCTGCATGCCGCGATGCGAGCCGAACAATGGGCGTCGGGCATGCCGACGAACCTGGTGCTGGTCTCGGGTCCATCGAAGACTTCGGACATTCAACAAACGCTTGCCTACGGCGCGCATGGCCCGCGTGAACTGTGGGTGGTGATCGTCGAACGCGAGGGCGATGCGCAAGTGCTCGCCAAGCGAGACCCGGCATGAACGCGCGCCCAATGCATTTCATCCCGCCGCAAGACTTCAAGTCACGCGCACGTGCCGCGCTCGACGATTCAAAACTGCGCACCAGCTTTCGCGGGGCCATGGATTTTCTGCAGACGAAGCGGCGTGCCCAATTCCCCGATGACGACGAGCTGCAACAGCTTCGTGAACTCGGCGAAGCCGTGCGACGCCACGCATTGTCGCGCTTGCCGGCACTGCTGGAACAGCTGGAGCAGACCCTCACGGCGCGCGGCGTGCACGTGCATTGGGCCGAAACGGCCGCCGACGCCACGGCGATCATTCACGACATCGCGCAATCGCATGACGCTCGCCGCGTCATCAAGGGCAAATCGATGGCGAGCGAGGAGATCGAACTGAACGATTACCTCGAAGCGCGCGGCATCGACTGTATCGAGTCCGATATGGGCGAGTACATTGTGCAGCTTGCGCACGAAAAGCCGTCACACATCGTGATGCCCGCCATTCATAAGACAAAGGCCGACATCGCCGGCCTGTTCGAGCGGCACATTCCCGACGCAAAATACACGGAAGACGTCGACGCGTTGATCCAGACAGGGCGACGTGCGCTGCGGCGCGCGTTTGCCGAGGCGGACATCGGCGTGTCCGGCGTCAACTTCGCCGCGGCCGATACGGGCACGTTGTGGCTCGTCGAAAACGAAGGCAACGGCCGGCTCTCGACTACAGTGCCGGACGTGCACATCGCGATCATGGGCATCGAGAAGGTGGTGGCGAAGCTCTCGCATATCGTGCCGCTGTCGAGCCTGCTGACGCGCTCGGCCACCGGGCAGGCGATCACCACGTATTTCAACCTGATCACGGGGCCCCGACGAGAAGGGGAGCGCGACGGACCGCGTGAGATGCACGTCGTACTGCTGGACAACGGCCGGACGCAAGCCTACGCGGACGAACAACTGCGCGCGACGCTCCAATGCATCCGTTGCGGGGCATGCATGAATCACTGCCCCGTCTATACGCGTATCGGAGGGCACGCGTACGGCACGACCTATCCGGGCCCGATTGGCAAAATCATTTCGCCGCACCTGTTGGGCCTCGAAGAAACGGCCGATCTTCCGACCGCCTCGACCTTGTGCGGCGCATGCGGCGAAGTGTGTCCGGTACGTATTCCGATTCCCGAACTGCTGATCAGACTGCGCACCGAAGCGAATCGGGATCCGAGCGAAGTGGTGACGCATCCGCTGCGCGGGCAGGGCGCGAAGTTCAGCCGCGAAGAGCGATTCATCTGGCGCTTCTGGAGTGGCGCATTCGCTCATCCGCGCGCCTATCGGATATTGCGCTGGGCCGCGACACGCCTGCGCGGCTTTGCGCCGAAGAACCAGATGGGCTGGACCGAGCATCGCGAACCGCTC
Organism: Trinickia sp.; assembly: GCF_051961175.1. Classification (GTDB taxonomy): domain Bacteria; phylum Pseudomonadota; class Gammaproteobacteria; order Burkholderiales; family Burkholderiaceae; genus Trinickia. The sequence goes on from NZ_JBQCDN010000114.1 coordinate 21,956, forward strand.
AAGCCTGCCGCACGCAGCTTGCACGACTTGATGGATGAACGCGATCAACCCGAATAGAGGCCGTTTCTTTCAGACCTTCTTGACGAATTCGGACTTCAGGCTCATGGCGCCGAAGCCGTCGATCTTGCAATCGATGTCGTGGTCGCTATCGACGAGCCGGATGTTTTTAACCTTGGTCCCCATTTTGACGACGCCGCTCGAGCCCTTCAGCTTCAAGTCCTTGATGACGGTAACGGTATCCCCGTCCTGCAATACGTTCCCCGCGGAATCGCGATAGACCTTGGCCGCGGCTTCGGTCTGGGTGATGGCTTGAGCCGACCATTCGTGCGCGCACTCCGGGCAAATGTAGGCGCTTCCATCTTCATACGTGAACTCGGAACCGCATTTCGGGCAGGGAGGCAATGAACTCATGGGTAATCCTTGATGCCCGGCACAGGCAATAAAGCGGGGGAGTATACGCGCGGCGTAGCTTCGAGCTCAACATTCCGACGGTCACCGCGCTAACTGACGGACCAACACGCGTTCGCTCTCTCGCGACGGGAGATGCGCTGTTTAGGGGCGGCTTCGTTCAATTTTCGTTTTGCTGATCGAACGAGGCGGCGCTCGTCGCCGATAGCCGGCTGAAACCCGACATAGCCGGCTCATCGAACGCCGCGGCCGGGGAAGGCGCCCGCACGAAGCGTGATGGTATGCACTGCTTTCGGCATCATTTGATGCCATACTTCGTGCTTCGGTTGCCTGGACTCTGTAGGAGCAAAAATGCGCACCACTATCGCACTCGATGATGATCTGCTCGCCAAGGCGCAAGCCTATACGGGCGTGGAAGAAAAATCGACGCTCGTGCGGGAGGCGCTCAAGGCCCTGATCCAGCGCGAAGCCGCCAAACGGCTCGCCAATCTTGGTGGAAGCGAGCCGGGTATCGATGCGGCGCCGCGCCGCCGACAGGACGTCAAATGATCCTGGTCGATACGTCGATCTGGATCGACCATATCAATGCCACGGATCCGGTGCTAGTCACCCTGCTGACCGACGGACGGGTACTCGTTCACCCGTACGTGATTGCCGAGATCGCGCTGGGCAGCCTGCGCAATCGCGACGTCGTGCTTGGCGCCTTGCGTGATCTACCCGGTGCCCCCGTTGCCACGCCCGAAGAAACGTTGTTCCTTATCGAGCGCGAGAAGTTGTTCAACCGTGACATCGGTTACGTAGATACATCCCTGTTGGCCTCGGCGCGATTGCAACCCGGGATCGGGATTTGGACGAGGGATAAGCGGCTGGGGAAGGCTGCCGAGGACTTGGGGTTGGCCGCGGGATTATTGCATTAGGGGTAACGCAGACGCCTCCTTAGTGAGGAACTGTCATGACGAAAGATTGGTGCATTCTCACGAACCGGATGGGCGTTGATATTCGCTCGCCATCTGACGGAGACCTTCAATTTGCTCTGAGAGAACTTTGGGATAGCTCGGACAGCGAGCACCCAAATGCTTTGCTGCGCTTGGGCTGCTCAACTGGCCGGATGTGTGTGCTGGAGGTCTACGGGAGCGGCACGATCATATTCAGCCAATGGGTAGATTTGGACTTCGAAGTAGAACTTGTGCCTGAGCGCAGGCGTGCCAACGTATCGATCGTGGACGCCCTGCGACTTTGGCGATCGCTCCGCCAAGGTGACTTGTCGACAATAGAAGGCGAGGGTTGGGAGCAAAGGGCCGTGCACGCGCGTTGATAACAGCCTGATGCCGTTGGCGTGCTATCAGTGGCGCGCGTGACCCGTTGCTTCAAAAGATCGACCGCCCCGAATAGGTCGTCAACCACTCTAAAGCTTTAGTGCCGGCAAGCGAGTTGCCGTTCGCATCGAGCCCCGGCGACCACACGCACACGGCCATTTCCCCTGGCAGCACTGCCACAATGCCGCCGCCTACGCCGCTCTTGGCCGGTAAGCCGACGCGATAGACGAAGTCGCCCGCGGCATCGTAAGTGCCGCAAGTCAGCATCAACGCCGATAGGCGCTTTGCCGAGCTCGGGTCGAGGATCCGTTCGTTCGATACCGGTGCGACGCCGGCGTTGGCAAGAAAGAGCGCGGCCGTGGCGAGTTCGACGCAGTTCATTTCGATTGCACACTGGCGGCAGTATGCCTCCACGACGGGTTCGGCCGGCATTTGCAGATTCCCGAAGCTAGCCATGAAGTGCGCCATGGCACGATTGCGCTCGGCGTGCTGGAGCTCCGACGTTGCGACACGTTGGTTGTAGTCGAGATCGGCGACACCGGTGAGCCGCCGCATGAATTGGACGAGTGCCGTCTCCGCGCCGACGAAGCGGCGACACAATACATCGGTGACGACGAGCGCGCCTGCGTTGATGAATGGGTTGCGCGGCTTGCCGCGCTCGCTTTCGAGTTGCACGAGCGAATTGAACGCCGTGCCGGAGGGTTCGCGGCCGACGCGCTCCCACAACGCATCGCCGAGGAGCTGGAACGCCAGCGTGCAGGCGAAGAGTTTCGAAATGCTCTGGATCGAGAAGCGCTGTTTGGCGTCGCCGACCGAGAATACTTGGCCGTCGAGCG
>NZ_JBQCDN010000115.1:0-13978 GCF_051961175.1 Trinickia sp.
GGCAGTGGGAACACGGACGCACTCATCTTATATGGGCACATTCCGGCGCAGACGACACCGCTGTCCGGTACCTATAGCGATACCGTCACCGCGACGATCAGCTTTTGAGGATCGCCGCGGTATTGTCAGCCTGCATCGCGTTTCGCGATCCAATCGTGCGCCGGGTCGTTATTTAAATGCCACACGCGTTGCGGGCCCGCCATGACGTTCAGATAGTACGAGTCGTATCCGTAAGGGACGACGACGGGGTGATAGCCGCGCGGCACCATCACGACGTCATGATCCTCAACGGCCAGCGATTCGTCGATATCGCGCGAATCGGTGTAGACCCGCTGGAACGCAAAGCCCTGCGAGGGATTGAGTCGATGGTAATACGTCTCTTCGAGCGCGCTTTCGAGCGGGATGTTGTTGGCGTCGTGCTTGTGCGGCGGGTAGCTGGACGAATGACCACTCGGCGTGCGTACCTCCACGACGAGCAGCGATTCGGCCGGCTCGGTTTGCGGAAGAATGTCGCATACATAGCGCGTGTTCGCGCCTTTGCCGCGGACGGAACGCTTCATCTGCGACGGCTCGATGAGGCGGGCCGGATGGCGGCCTTGCGCCGGCGCACTGGCTACGCCGAGCTCCGCATCGCGCTCCGCGCGCACGGTGGCTTGCACCTTCGGCGGTAGATAGAACGCATACGGGGCGGCATCCTCGAAGACGCTGTCGCGCGCGCCGAGGCTCGCATAGCGCGTCCCGTCCACCTCGATGGTGACCGCCCCCGACAGCACGACGATGCAAGATTCGCGGGCGTCCTCATGGACATACAGCACCTCCTCTCGCGCGAGGCGATAGGCGCAGAAGCCGACATAGCGCCATGCGGCCGTCTCCGGTGTCACGCGCGCGATGGTCATTCCCTCGCGCTGGGCTTTCACGAGCAAACTCATGCGGGCTCCTTTTCCGATGCGGTGGCCGCATCGACCAGCGAACGCAGCGTTCGATAGCCGAGCTGCGCATACTCGAAGCTCGGCGCGACGGCGGGATCCTGCTCGGCTTCGACGACGAGCCAGCCGCGATACCCGTGCCGCTTCAGCCCCGCGATGACGGCGGCGAAATCGACCGCACCGTCGCCGGGTACCGTGAACGCGCCGTTGATGACGGCTTCGAGGAAGCTCCAATCGCGATTGCGTGCGAGCTTCACGACCTCGGGGCGGACGTCCTTGCAATGCACATGGCAGATGCGCGGGGCGTAGGCGTCGAGCATGGCGAGCGGATCGCCGCCGGCGAACGTGATGTGGCCGGTGTCGAGCAACAGGCCCACCGCGTCGCCCGTGCGCTTCATCAAATTCTCGACGTCGGCCGGCGTTTCGACGTAGGCGCCCATGTGGTGGTGATAGGCCACACGCACACCGTGCGAAAGCGTGTATTGCGCGAAGCGATCGAGGCGTTGTGCGTATTCGTCCCACTGTGCTTCGGTGAAGAAGCGGGGACGCTGATACAGCGGCAGGGGCGAACCTTGGATCGTGTTCGCGACTTCGCCGTACACCATGACGTCCGCGCCGTTCTTCGCCAGCAGTTCGAGATGCGGGCCGACCGCTTCGATCTCCTCCTCGGCGCTGCGCTCGGCCAGGCGCCCCGAGTACCATCCGGAGACGAGCGCCAGATCGTATTGCGCGAGCAGCGCCTTCAGCGCGGCCGGTTCGCGCGGGAATTTGTTGCCGAGTTCGAATCCCTCGTAGCCGATCGCGCGGCCTTCGGTCAACGCGACGGATAGCGGCGTTTCTCCACCGAGCGCGGGCAGGTCGTCGTTCATCCACGCGAGCGGGTTGACGCCAATACGTACTTGAAGCACTTGAGAATCGGTCATGCTCTATTCCTTTGTTCGCATGAGGTTGCGAGGTCGATGTCGATATCGACCTCGCCGTTCACTGCATATCAGCTGGTTTGGCCATCCTGGCCTGCGCCGTGGCCACCGCGTTCGGCGAGCCGCGCTTCATAGGCCGCCCGCGCTTCGCGTACGGCCTCGCGTGTCGATACCTCGGGCACGGCCACTTCCCACCACCACCCGCCGTCGTCGGTCGTGCGGGCCGGATCCGTATCGATGACGATCACGGAGGTACGATCGGCAGCCCGTGCGCGCCCGAGCGCCGCTTCGAATCCGCCGATGTCGGCCGCGTGTTCGGCCAGCGCCCCAAGCGAGCGGGCGTGCGCGGCGAAATCGATCTGCGGCGCGCCGAGCGGGCCTTGCAGACAATCGTCGAGCAGGTTGTTGAACGGTGCGCCGCCGCACGCTTGCTGGAGGCGGTTGATGCAGCCGTAGCCGCGGTTATCGAGCACGACGACGATGAGCTTGGCGCCGACCATGACCGAGGTCGCGATCTCGCTGTTCATCATCAAATAGCTGCCGTCGCCCACGAACACGATGACTTCGCGCTCGGGCCGCGCGAGCTTGGCGCCGAGGCCGCCCGCGATCTCATAGCCCATGCACGAATAGCCGTACTCGACGTGATAGCCGCCGGGCCGTCCCGCGCGCCAGAGCTTATGCAGTTCGGCCGGCAAGGTGCCCGCCGCGCAGACAGCGATGTCGTCTTGCGCGGAGCGTGCGCTCGAACGCTGCACGGCGCCGATGACGTCAGCGTCGTAGGGCAGGGTGCCCGGCTGGGGCGTGGCGTTCGTGCGGGCCGTAACCGTATCGCGCCACGCTTGGCATAGCGTGCGTGCACGCTCGCTCCAGGCGGGGCTCGCCTGCCAATCGCCGAGCTGTTCGTCGAGTGCATTGAGTGCGGTGCACGCATCGGCGAGGACGGTTGCCGCGCCGTGCTTGAGCGCGTCGAACGCATTGGCGTTGATCCCGATGACCTGCGCTTGCGCGAACAACGTGTTCGAGCCGGTCGTGAAGTCTTGCAAACGCGTGCCGACGGCAATCACGCAATCGGCCTCGTGGGCGAGCGTGTTCGCCGCGCTGGAGCCCGTCACGCCGATCGCGCCCGCATTGAGGGGATCGTCCCAGGCGAGCGCCCCCTTGCCGGCTTGCGTCTCGCCCACGGCGATGCCATGCCGCCGCGCGAATGCCCGCAGGGCATCCGTGCCGCCGCGGCTATACAGCACACCGCCGCCGGCGACGATCATCGGCCGCGACGCGCGGCGCAGCATCTCGAGCGCGGCGTCGAGCTCGTCGACGCAGGGTGCGGGCGCATGAAAGCGCACCACGCGCGGCTCGAAAAACGCCCGAGGGTAATCGTAGGCCATCGCTTGCACATCCTGCGGCAGCGCAAGCGTGACAGGGCCGGCCTGTGCTGCATCGGTCAGCACCCGCATCGCGCGTGGCAATGCATTCAGCAACTGTGCCGGATGCACGATGCGGTCGAAGTAGCGGGACACGGGTTTAAGCGTGTCGTTCGCGGACACGCCGCCGTCCTGGCCATCTTCGACTTGCTGAAGAACCGGATCGGGGGCGCGCGAAACGAAGATATCGCCCGGCAACAGCAGGACCGGCAAGCGATTGACGTGGGCTAGCGCCGCGGCGGTGACGAGATTGGTCGCGCCGGGGCCAATCGACGTCGTGACCGCCATCATGCGGCGCCGGAAGTGGGCCTTGGCATACGCGATCGCGCTGTGCGCCATCGCTTGCTCGTTATGGGCGCGATACGTGGGCAGCGCGTCGCGGTGCTGGTACAGCGCTTCGCCGAGGCCCGCGACGTTGCCGTGGCCGAAGATCGCGAAGACGCCGCCGAATAGCGGCACCGTGGACACACCGTCATCGTCGAGCACCCGTTGCGCGGCCAGGTAGCGCACGAGCGCTTGCGCGGCCGTCAGCCGGATCGTCGGAGAGGGTGTCTCGCTGCCCTCAGCGGTCACGGCGTCCGCCGTTGTTGCCGCATGTCTCACGTTCATCACGCTGCCTCCCGCCGCGTTGTTGCATGCGGTGTGGCGGCACCGGCCTGCGTACGCGCCTCGCGCCACGCGCGGATCAACGTCTCGAACGTGGCTCTTACGCTCGAGACGAGCGCGGCATCGTCGATATCGCCCGCGAGCCAAGCGCGGCTCGGCTCGTAAAAGATCGTACGGCCGACCGTGAAGCCCTTGCACGTATGGGAAACAGCAGCCGCACGAAAGCCTTCGCTGAGTACGTCGACACCGGCCGACAAGCCCAGCAGCACGACGCCGCGGCAATACGGGTCGCGTTCGGCGATGAGCGCATCGATCGCTTGCCATTGCTCGGCGGCCGGCGGTGCCAGCTTCCACCACTCCGGCTGGATGCCGAGGTTATAGAGCCGCTTGAGCGCGCGAAACACGGTATCGGGCGCCGAGGACAACGTATCGCGTTTCGGCGGAATCACTTCGAGCAGCAGTTCGTGTCCGCTCGCCTGCACGGCATCGTAGAGCGCCCGCAACTGCGCTTCCTGCTCTACGCGTTCTTCGATCGGGGCGTCAGGATGATATTGGACCAGGCACTTGACGACGTGCTCTCGGGGCCATGCGACAAGCGCCGTGCCCACCGAGCGTCCGTGCTGGAACACGAGCGGCAGCGAGCCCGGCAGCTCGACCGGCCGGCCGACCCACCAGCCGCGGCCCGTGGCGGCGTTCAGGGCGTCCTGCCCGTAACGATCGTCGATGAGCACGCCGATGCGCCCCTGCAGCGAGAGCGCCTGCTCGGTCTGCGCAACGGCTTGCACGAACAGCTGCTTGAGCGCGGCGACGCGCGTTTCGCTCGCGCCCGTTTGCTGCGTGAGTTCGAAGAACTGATTGCGATGATCGAACGCGAAGCCTAGTACTTCGTCATGCACCGGCCGTTTCACGCTGACGCGATGCAGCCGCGCCAGCCGTGTATCGAGATCCGGGCGGCGCATCTTGACCGGGTCCCGCGCCAGGGCATCGCGCAGGTAGTCCAACTCGGCCGGCGTGGGCATGGCCGGGGCGCAGCCGTGCCGCGAGACCACAAGCGCGCCGCACAGATTCGCCGTGTTGGCGCACTGCGCCAGCGGCGCATCGCGCAGCCATTCGGAGAGAAAGCCGGAGGCGAATGCATCGCCGGCACCGAGCACGTTCAACACTTCCACTTCCATGCCATGCTCGGTGGGGGCATCGTCGATCGACGCCGGCACTTTGCCTTCGATGATCGTGCAGCCGAGCGGGCCGCGTTTGACGACGAGCGTGGCCGGTGTGACGGCGCGCACCATCGCGAGGGCGTCGATCAGTTCATGCTTGCCGCCGGCGATGCGGAATTCCTCCTCGGTGCCGATGACGAGATCGAACAGCGGCAGGATCCGTTGCAGATGTGCGGTGACGCTTTCGTCGGCGATAAAGCGCGTCTCGCCGTCGGCCTTGCCCGTGAGGCCCCAGAGTACGGGCCGGTAATCGATATCGAGCACAGTGCGAACTTGGTTGCGCCGCGCATATTCGAGGGCGCGGCGGCTCGCCCGGTTCACGCGCTCCGTCGAAAAGTGCGTGCCGGTGATGAGCAGCGCCTTGCTCGATGCGATGAAGGCTTCGTCGAAGTCGCTTTCTTCGATCGCCATATCGGCACAGTTCTCGCGATGGAAAATCAGCGGGAATGTGTCGCGATCCTTGATCCCGAGCAGCACGAGTGCGGTCAGCCGCTCCGCATCGATGCGCGTATGGCTCACGTCGCAGCCTTCGCGTTCGAGCGTTTCGGTCAGGAAGCGGCCCATGTGATCGTTGCCGACGCGCGAGAGCATGGCGGAGGCGAGCCCGAGGCGGGCGCAGCCGAACGCGATATTGGCCGAGGAGCCGCCGAGATATTTGGCGAAGCTCGAAACGTCCTCCAACCGTGCGCCGATTTGCTGCGCGTAGAGATCGACGGCGAGACGGCCGAGGCAAATGATGTCGCGCGTGCGGCCAGGCGCGAAGCGGCTGGCGGTCATGTTCGAAGTGGGAGAGGCTGCCATTGAAGGAAATCCTGAGTGAGCGATGAGCGTCGTGAATCGCGTTAGATCGTTGCGCCGTCGAGCTCGGCGATCATTTTCTGCATTTCCGCGCCGCCGGCCATCATGTCGAGAACGGCTTCCTTGCTGATCGTGTCTTTCGTGAACGTACCCATCGAGCGGCCGCGATTGAGTAGCGTGAACGAATCGCCGATCGGGTAGGCGTGGTGCACGTTGTGCGTGATGAAGATGACGGAGATGCCGCGCTCGCGCGCCTTGTGAATGAGCTTGAGCACGTTGAAACTTTGCTTGACGCCAAGCGCGGCCGTGGGCTCGTCCAGAATCAGCACGCGGGCGCCGAAGTGAATGGCGCGCGCAATCGCGAGGCACTGACGTTCGCCGCCCGACATGGTGCCGATCGGCTGATGTGCGTCGCGTACGTGGATGCCCATTTCCGCGAGTTTCTCGCGCGCCGTCGTGGCCGCCGTCTCGATGTCCATCACGTTGATCAGCCCGAACAACTTCTTGTTCGGCTCGCGGCCCATGAAGAAGTTGCGGGCGACCGACAGCAGCGGCACGAGCGCGAGATCCTGATAAACGGTGGCGATCCCGAGATCGAGCGCGTCCTTGGGCGAGCCGAATTGCACGGGCTGGCCGTCGACGAGGTACTGGCCTTCGCTCGGTGGATGGACGCCGGCGAGCGTCTTGATCAACGTCGACTTGCCGGCGCCGTTGTCGCCGAGCAGGCAATGCACCTCACCGCGCCGCAGGCGCAGCGTGACGTCTTTGAGCGCGATCACGGTGCCGAAGTAGCGGCTGACGTTTTCGAGCGCGAGGATGGTGTCGGCGCCTTGATCTTGATTGGGGGTAATCGTCGTCATCGTTTCCTCCGTCGGTCAACGCGATTGCGCGACACGGCTGCGCACATAGTGGTTGAAGAGCACCGCGAACAGCAGCATGAGGCCGAGGAAAACGCGGAACCAGTCAGAGTCGATGCTCGTGTATGTGATGCCTATCTGCACGACACCGAAGATCAGCGAGCCGAAGCAGGCACCCACGACGGATCCGTAGCCGCCCGTGAGCAGCGTGCCGCCGATGACGGCCGCGATGATCGCTTCGAATTCCTTTTGCAGGCCGCGATCGGCGGCGGCCGAGCCGATATCGCACACTTGAAGCACGGCGAACAGGCACGCGCAGAAAGCAGTGAGCACAAACAGGCGGATCTTCACGCGGCGCACCGGCACGCCAACGTTCTTGGCGGCATTGGCATCGCCGCCAACGGCGAAGATCCAATTGCCGAAGCGGGTCTTGGCCAGCGTGAACGCACAGACGATGGCCAGGGCGATCCACCAGACGATGACCTTCGGCACGCCGGGCACGAGCGGTTCACCCGAGTCGAGCAGCTTGACGAGGCCGAGATGGCCGAGCCAGCGGAACAGGCCATGGAACGCCACGCCTTGGAACAAGGCATGAGCGAGGCCGCTTTGAGCCGCGACGTCGCCCACGCCCGAGATGATCGTACGATCGGCGAACATGACCGAGAGTGCCAGCGTCAACCCGCGCAGGATGAACATGAACGCGAGCGTGACGATGAAAGAGGGCAGCTTCGTGCGCATGACGAGGTAGCCGTTGAGCGCGCCGAGCAGCATCGAACCCACGAACGCGAAGACGATCGCCAATTCGATGGGCCAGTGGAAATACATCGTCGGCAGCGCGACCATCATGCCCGCGAAGCCGATCATCGAACCGATCGAGAGGTCGAACTCGCCGGCGATCATCAGCACGCAGGCACCGACGGAGATCAAGCCCAGATAGGCTGCGACCTGCGACCAATTCATGATGCCGTCGAGATTGAACATGCCGGAATTGCCGGCGCCGATCGCGAAGACGAGGAACACCATGACGGTGCCCGCGAGCGAAGCGAACTCGGGGCGGGAAAGGAAATGCTTGAGCCGCGATTCGCGGCGCACGCGCTCGTCGAGCGAACCGCCGGTGCCGGGCTGAGTGGGCGGTTCCTGTTTGCGGATGTTGGCGTGGAAGTGATCGGCGACGCCCATCGAATGTCTCCTTCGGTCGGGCGGTTCGAGCCGCCAGGGGAAGAGGGCTCGAACCGCGCGGTCAGGCTGAATGACTGGATTGCTGAGGCCGCTCGTCTGGCGTTATCGCTGTGGCTATCGCTGCAGCGATACCTTCGGGCGAGCGGTGGTTGCCCGCAAGAATCAGCGGTACTGCCCCGCGTATTTCACGACTTTCTCCACATTGGCCTTGCTGATGAAGCCAGGGCCGGACAGGATCGTATCGGGCTGATAAACGGGTTGGAGCCCGTATGTTTCCAGACGCTTTTGGAACTTGGGATTCGCTTGCAGCGCCTTTTCGATTTTCAGCGGATCGGTCGTGTGGTCGTGCTTCACGACCGCCAGCACGGCGACGGCCAAATAGCCTTGCAGATACGGCTGCTGATCGATCGCGAACTGGATCGTGCCGTCCTTGATCGCAGCGGCGATGTCGTTGTCGAAATCGAACGTCGCGAACCAGATTTTGCCGGCCAGGCCCATGTCCTTCAGCGCGCGAATCGTCGGATCGGCGGAGAGCGGCCCGAGTGCGAGGACGGCGCCCGTGTTCGAGTGATTCCGCAGATAGGCTTCCACCTTCGATTTCACGCCGTTCGGATCCTGGCCGGCATCGAGCGTCGACGATTTGAAATCGACGCCCAGGGCTTCGGCGAAACCGCGGCAGCGTTCGAAGGAAGCCGGATTCGTCGCGTAGTGATTCACGCACAGGAACGACTTGATGCCCGCCGCCTTGGCCTTCTCGCCGGCCGCGTGGCCCGCGACGTATTCAGGCTGGCCGATGTGCATGATCGCGCCGAGCTGCTTGCTCTGCTCCAGCGTGCCCGAGTTGATGGTCACGAGCGGAATTTTCTTGTCGGTGACTTTCTTGATTGAGCTCTTGAGCACATCGAAATCGGCGACCGTCGTGGCGACGCCGTCGTAGTTACGCGCCGCCGCCTGCTCGATGAGGCGCGCCATGTCGGACAAATCGCCGTTCGGCGGGTTGCGGTAGTCGGTCTCGACGTTGAAATCCTCATCCGCCTGCTTGATCGCGTTCTTGATCGTGTTCCACCAGGAATCGGAATCGGGGGCGTGGCTGATCAGCACGAAGTGAGCGTCGGCGGCGTGGGCCGACGAGACAGCGAACGGACCGAACGCGAATGCCAGCGCGGAAGTGAAGGTCGCGGCGAACGTTCTCAAAGCGGCCTTGCGGGTGCCAAGTCTCATTTGTCTCCACCTATTTCGAAGTTATGTCGTTAGGAGCGGCGACGGGACCGACCAGCGCCGCTCACGAAACAGAGTAGGCGAACTTTCCTGCGATTGCAAAGAAAATTTCATTGCAATGAAAAATGGAAAATTCGTTCCATTTTGCTCCGGGCCTGCCTATAATCGGCATCGTCGGGACGCGCGTGCGTCACCTAGGGAAAGCCTGTAGGCGAGGCTGGACGCGGCGATCCGCTTAGACAAGGACAAGAGTCATGCAGGAAGACACCACCGACGAGCTGCCGAGCGTCGACGAACTGATGCAGCGCGTCGCCGAGACGTACGATTCGCTGCCGCGGCAACTGAAGAGCGTGGCTGCGTACCTCGAGCAGCACCGTTCGAGCGTGATGGTGGACCGCACGAGCGATATCGCCGCGAGTTGCGGCGTGCATCCGTCGGCGGTCGTGCGTTTCGCGCAGCGTTTCGGGTTTTCCGGGTTTTCGGACCTGCAGGAAGTCTTCAAGCAGGCGTATGCCGGGCAAAGCCCGTCGGGGCAGACCTACAAGCAGCGCATCCGCAAGTTGATCGACGAAAAGCCGGGGCGTCTCTCGGGCGGCAATGTTGCGCGCGAATTCGTCGCCGCCTGCCGCAACGGCCTCGACGAACTGGAAGCCACGCTGGACGACGAGCAATTCGAGGCGGCCGTCTCGATGCTCCAGCATGCGGAAAACATCTACGTCATCGGCGTGCGCCGCTCCTTCGCAGTGGCGAGCTACATCGTTTATGCGCTGCAGCACACGGCCAAGCGTGTCCATCTGATTTCGGGTTTCGGCGGCATGTTCCGCGAGCAGATTCGCAGCGTGAAAAAGGGCGACGTCGTGATCGCCATCAGCTTCGAGCCGTACGGACGCGAGACGCAGTACTGCCTGCGCATCGCCCATCATCATCAAGCGCAGACGCTGATCATTACTGACAGCCGTCTGTCGCCGCTCGCGCGCTATGCGAGTGCTCAGTTGTTTGTGAAGGAAGGCAGCGCGTTTGCGTTTCGCGCGCTGACAAGCACGATTTGCTTGTGCCAGGCGCTGTTCGTCGCGCTTGCGTACCGGCTCGAGTTGAACGTTGAAGAATCCAAGGACACCGGAGGATACGATGACTAGTAGCAGTAGCGGCACGATCGACGTGGCACTGTTCGGCGCGGGCCGCATCGGCCGCATTCACGCGGGCAACCTCGCGCGCCATCCCGGCGCGCGGCTCAAGTATGTCGTCGACGTCAATCGCGTCGCGGCGGCGGAGCTGGCCGCGCAATACGGCGCGACGGTGGTCGACGCCGAGGTGGCGCTGGCCGACGCAGCGGTGGGCGCGAGCGTGATTTGCTCGAGTACGGATACGCACGCCGATCTCATTGAACGCTCGGCCGCGCGCGGTAAGCATATCTTCTGCGAAAAGCCTGTCGATCTGGAACTCGAGCGCGCGCGGGCGTGCGCGCGTGCCGTTGAGGCGGCGGGCGTGGTTTGCATGATTGGTTTTCAACGCCGGTTCGATCCGACGTTTGCCGCCGTCAAGGCGCGCATCGAGGCGGGCGAGATCGGCACGCCGGAAATGCTTGTCGTCACGAGCCGCGATCCCGGGGCGCCGCCCGTGGATTACATCCGCCGCTCGGGAGGCATTTTCAAGGACATGTTGATTCACGATTTCGACGTTTTCCGCTGGATTCTCGACGACGAAGCGGTGACGGTGCATGCGAACGGGAGCTGTCTGACGGATCCCACGATCGCTGACGCCGGGGATGCCGATTCGACAGCCGTGACAATTCGCACGAAGCGTGGCCGTCTGTGCCAGATCAATACGACACGCCGTGCGGCATATGGCTATGACCAGCGCTTCGAAGTGCTCGGCAGCGCCGGCATGCTGCAAGCGGGCAACGTGCGGCCGACGGAAGTCGTTGCGTATTCGGCGAACGCGGTGTCGAGCGACGTTCCCGAGGCGTTTTTCCTGGAACGCTATCGCGCCGCTTATGCGAACGAGATCGCGCACTTCTTCGATGCGGTCACGCAAGGCGCGCCCGTGCGCACGACGATTGCGGATGGCGTGAAGGCGCTGGAATTGGCCGAAGCAGCGACACGGTCGTGGCGCGAGGGCCGGGTGGTGAACATGGGCGAGTAGGCCAGCGGTCCAACGCGCATCGGGGCATCACCGATGGGCCGGATGCGCCCCATTGAGATCCGCCGGAACGGTGAATGCGGTTCAAGCGGCGATGGCCGGAACGACTGACGCATTCAAAGACGACAGCGGCAAGGAGCGAGACAGTGACGACGATGGCGAAGCGCGGGCCGGTGAAGATCGGCATCGCGGGATTGGGCCGCTTAGGCAAGCGGCATGCGACGAACTTGGCCTACCGTGTGCCGGGTGCGGTGTTGGCGGCGGCCTGTAGTCCTGTCGACGAAGAACTCGATTGGGCTCGGGAGACGTTGCCTGAGCCTCGGCTGTATTCGGACTACGAAGGTTTGCTCGCCGATCGCGAGATCGATGCGATTTGGCTCGTCACGCCTTCGTCGCTGCACGCGGAGCAAATCGTGGCGGCATTGCGCGCGGGCAAGCATGTGTTCTGCGAGAAGCCGCTATCGCTGGATGTGGCCGAATGCGAACGCGTGCTCGATGTGGCGCGCGAATATCCGCACCTGGAGGCGACGATCGGCTTCATGCGCCGCTTCGATCCGAGCTACCGCGATGCGTACGAGAAGGCGATGGCAGGCAAGATTGGGCGGCCTTTTATGGTGCGTTCGCAAACGACCGACCAGAATGACCCGGATGGTTTCTTCGTCCGTTTTGCGCCGACCTCCGGCGGTATCTTTCTCGATTGCACGGTGCACGATATCGACGTCGCACGTTGGTTCTTCGGCGGCGCGCGGGCCACGCGTGCATTCGCGACGGGGACGATCGCGCTGCATGAAGGGTTGCGCGAGTTCGGCGATGTCGATAACGGCGTGGGTGTCGTTGAGTTCGAGGGCGGGCGGTTGGCTGTGTTTTATGCCTCGCGCACGATGGCGCATGGCAACGATACGCAAAGCGAAGTAATCGGCACGGGCGGTGCGCTGGCGATCGGCCACAATCCGCGCAAGCACCGCGTGGAGATTTACGAAGCGGGCGGGGTGCGCAGCGAGAGCACGCCGACGTTCTTCGATCGGTTCGAGGATGCGTTTCTGCACGAGGCGCAGGCATTCGTGCAGGCGGTGGCGGCGCGCTTGGCGGGCCGCGAACCTGAAGCCGAGGCCGGGGCCACGCTGGCCGATGCGCTCGAAGCGACACGCATCGGCAAGGCGCTACGCGAGGCGTGCGCGAGCGGGGTGCCGGTTGCGCTGTAGGCCGCGGAAGCCGCCTCGCTCGCGCAGCGAGGCCCGGCCATTGCGTCTGCACCATGCGTCGGCAGTCATGCTGAGCAGGCGTGGCTCTCTCGCCGGTGCCCGTGACTCAGGCGAACTAAGCAGGCCGTGAGGTAAAATTTGTTATTTGCCTCTTGGCGGCTGGGCGTGGCGCATTCCGACGAGTGCCGCTCGAGCGTGCTTGAGGCGCTTCACGGAAAGGCCGATTGTCGATGGAAATTCATAAGGAAGTCGATGCACGCGGATTGACCTGTCCGCTGCCGATTTTGCGCGCGAAGAAGGCGCTGGCCGATATGCAAAGCGGCCAAATCCTAAAGGTGCTGGCGACGGATCCGGGGTCACAACGAGACTTCGCCGCATTCGCCAAGCAAACGGGCAACGAAATCGTCGAAAGTTCGACGCAGGATAAGACGTTCGTTTTTTTGATGCGTCGCCGCTAGGCGCGCGCTTTTCCCTTACGCCTCCTCTCCCCATGACGCGCGCGGTGCATCGGCACAGCGCGTATTCCTCTTGCCGTTGCTCCCCAAACGCGCGCTCAAGAACACTGTGCAGATGTCGTAAACAGACGTGTGCACGGGTGCGCCATGCGTCGATCGTTCGCGAGTCGGCTTTTGATGATGCGATCGCGTGACTGTGCGCAGCCGGACACCGTTTCGGGGATCGCTGTGAAGCGGCGTTCGGCTTCGATCAATCACAAGGACAAGAGAAAATGAAGCATTGGATTGGCGCTGTGGCCGCGGGGATTGCGCTGGCGGCGGGCTCGTCGGCGCATGCGCAAGTATCGCAGGAGGTTTACGGACAGGTCGGCACGGAAGGCATCGGCATCGGCTACGGTCACGTCCTCGGTTCGATGGTGAATGCGCGAGTCGAATTTAACGGCTTTTCGCTTTCGCATACCTTCACGGCCGGCAACATCAACTACGACGCGAAGCTGAACCTTTACCACGGCGGCCTTTACGCCGATTTCTTCCCGGCCCCGAACTATGTGCCGTTCCGTCTCACTGCTGGATTGCTGATCGGCGGCGACAACATCGACGCGACCGCTACCGCAGCATCGGGCACCTACACGATCAACGGCACGACGTATTCGTCGTTGGGCCAGACGATTCATGCCAAGGCTAAGTATCCGGCTGTGCGGCCGTATCTCGGCATCGGTTTCGGTCACTCGCCGCATGCGACTCGCGGTTGGGGCATGTTCTTCGATGCGGGCGTCGCGTACGGCCGTCCGCATCTTGACTACGACGTGCCGGCTGCGATCGTGGCGGAGGCGGGGCAGGCGAACGTCAATGCCGAAGAACAGCAGCTGCAAAGCAAGGTGGATCGCTTTCGCTTCTATCCGATAGTGAAGATCGGAGCGACCTATCGCTTTTAATCGCTGCTTGCCGCGCGCCGGCGATAGGACCCGGCTGAATCAAAAGAGCTACAGCGCGTCGTGGCTGTAGCTGTTGAGGCTTCTTGAAAAGGTAACGATCGAGCG
>NZ_JBQCDN010000116.1:0-17133 GCF_051961175.1 Trinickia sp.
TTTCTCCAGCGTTGGGGCGAATGGGTTCACTATTTTAAATTTGCGCAAATGTTTGCGGGTTGCGGCCTTGGTTTGGCGGCGTTGCTTGTGTTCGCCGCGCCGAACGCGGCGGGGCCAACGTCGAAGCCGTCCCGTCTACGAGGAAACAGGCAGCAAAGCGGGCGGCGCCTCCGGCCAGCGCAATCGCTCGACCGTCACCTGCCGGTTCGGGGCCTCCTGCACGAATGCATCGATCGTTTCGCGAATGTCCGTATCGATGAAATCGGCTCGCTCCGCGTCGATCAGCACCGTCGCACGCTCGGGAATTTGGGCGAGGCAACGCGCGAGCATCGGCTTGGCGAAAAACGTCGCATCCTTTCGCACCGAGAGGAGAAAGTAATCGTCGTGCCGCGTAAGGACGAACGTGCGCGCGAAGCTGGCCTGCATCGCAAACAGCGCACTCGTGGCGATACCGATCCCGATACCGATCAACAGATCCGTCGCCAGCACGCCGATGATGGTCGCGGCAAACGGCACCAGGCGGCCCGCGCCCTCGCGCGCCATATCGACGAAGAGCCGGGGTTTCGCAAGCTTATAGCCCGTCTGAATCAAGATCGCCGCCAGGCTGGCCAGCGGAATGAGGTTAAGGACGGCCGTGAGCGCGAACACGCTCGCGAGCAGCAGCACACCGTGAATCACGGCGGACAGGCGCGTCTGCGCCCCGGCATGCACGTTCGCCGAACTGCGCACGATGACGGCCGTCAACGGCAACCCGCCGAACAACGCGGCCACGATGTTGCCCGCGCCCTGTGCCTTCAACTCGCGATCCGGCGACACGCGACGGCGCTTCGGATCGATCCGTTCGAGGGCTTCGAGGCTCAGCAGCGTTTCGAGGCTCGCGACGACGGCCAGCGTCATGGCCACGCGCCAGACATCGGGGCTCGCCAACTGCGTGAGGTCGGGCATCGAAATCGCGCTGAGCAGCGCCGCGGGCGAATCGAGCGCGGCGAGCACGACCCGATGTTCGACCGGCGTGGCGAGCGACGGGGCGAATCGATCGAGCAGCACCGTCACGCCGATGCCGAGGGCCACCACGGCCAAGGGGCCCGGCACGGCTCGCACGAATCCAAAGCGCTTCGCGCGCGGCGTTTCCCATGCGAACAACATCGCAACCGATACCGCACAAAGTACGAGCGAAACCGGCAACAGTCGGCCGAACGGCGTCGCTATCGCTGCCCCGTGCACGATGCGCGAATCGGCGCCGGCAAGGAGCCCCGCGCCGAGCGGTATCTGCTTGAGGATTAACAAGAGGCCAATCGACGCCAACATGCCTTTGATCACGGCGGCGGGCACATAGCTTGCCACGCGTCCCGCGCGCAGCAGACCGAAGCCGACCTGCAGCGCTCCGGCAATCAGCACCGCGGCCAGAAACGCGGAGAAACTGCCGAGCGACGCGATCGCCGTGACGACAATGACGACGAGCCCGGCGGCCGGGCCGCTGACGCTCAAATGCGAGCCGCTCAGCAGGGCGACGACAAGGCCGCCGACGATGCCCGACACCAGGCCCGCGAACGGCGCGACGCCGGACGCGGTAGCGATGCCGAGGCACAGCGGCAGTGCCACGAGGAAGACGACAATGCCCGCGAAAACATCGCTGCGCAAAGTCGAGAACGACGGGGATAAGCTCGAATCGGAAGATAGGGACATGATCGTGCGGAGACGAATGGAGCCGCGCCGCAAAGCGGCGGCGGCCTATGAGTCGGAAAGGCTAGTGAGCCGAGCGGCTGGATGCTGGCATCAACCTTCAGCGATCGCCGCGGCCGGTACACAGGAATGCGGCGCTTCTTCGGCATCGGTGAGCGGGGTCAGCAACCCTTCGCGCAAGCCGAATACCCAACCGTGTACCGTTGGCGGCCGCGGTGCGCTGCGCACGATCGGCGATTCGCGCAGCAGCTTCACCTGCTCGATGACGTTCAGTTCGACCAGACGATCGACCCGCGCCTCGAAATCCGCGATGGCGCTTAGCGCCTCCTGATGACGATGCGCAAGCTGACGCAAGCCGGCGATGCGGCGATTCACAACGGGCAGCGCGTCGGAAGGCTGGGATAGCGCGGCGCGCACGCCGCCGCAATGATGGTGGCCGCAAATCACGATGTGCTCGACGCCCAGCGCATGGACGGCGTATTCGACAACGCTTGAGGTATTGCCGTCGTCGGACGTGTAGAGATTGGCAATGTTGCGATGGACGAACAGCTCGCCGGGCTGAGCATTGGTGATGCGCTCGGCCGGCACGCGGCTATCGGAGCAACCGATCCAAAGCACGCGGGGCTGTTGGCCCTGTGCGAGTCGTTCGAAAAAGCCGGGATCCCGGGCCCTCGCCTCTTGTGACCATGCGCGATTGGCGAGCAGCAGCCGCTTCGCGTAATTCATCGATGTCCTCCTGCTGTAGATCCGTACGGGCGCGGACTGCATTCTTTCGAATACTTTCCGCGTCTGTTACGAAAAGCTTACAGTCTGAGGATTCCGAAAAAAATTAAAAATTAATCAGACAAGAGGCCGGAAGGCTGCTCGCTCGCGCCCCTAATCCGGGGATGGCGATTGAGATCGGCCCTCGGCCCTGCGTGCCCGCCCGCGCGGTTTTCGGATGGCACCGGCTACTGAAACGCCACCTCGGCGAAGCTGCGCAGCTTCCGGCTATGCAACCGGTCGAGCCCGTTCATCCGCAGCAGCTCCATCGCCTTCACGCCGATCTGCAAATGCTGGTCAACCTGCGCCCGATAGAACTGATCGGCCATCCCCGGCAGCTTCAGCTCGCCATGCAGCGGCTTGTCCGACACGCACAACAGCGTCCCATACGGCACGCGGAACCGAAAACCGTTCGCGGCAATCGTCGCGCTTTCCATGTCGAGCGCAATCGCGCGGCTCTGCGAAAGGCGCTGAACCGGTTCCCGATGATCGCGCAGCTCCCAGTTGCGGTTATCGACGCTGGCCACCGTTCCCGTGCGCATGACGCGCTTGAGCTCGGCCCCTTCGAGCTTCGTCACATGCGCGACGGCACGCTCGAGCGCCACCTGCACTTCGGCGAGCGCCGGAATCGGCACCCACAGCGGCAGGTCGGCATCCAGCACGTGATCTTCTCGAACATAGCCGTGGGCCAGCACGTAATCGCCGAGCCGCTGCGTATTGCGTAGCCCGGCACAGTGGCCGAGCATCACCCACGCATGCGGACGCAGCACCGCGATGTGATCGGTAATCGTTTTCGCATTGGAGGGGCCCACACCGATGTTGATCATCGTAATGCCGCTGCCGTCCGCCCGCTTCAAGTGATAAGCCGGCATTTGCGGCAGCCGCGCCGGTGCGGTGCCCTCGTCGGGCTGCTCGCCCAGATTCGCGTTGTAGGTAATCACGTCGCCAGGCTCGACGAAAGATGTGTACTCGCTGCGATACGCACGCAGCTCTTCGTCGTCGGTATGGGCCATCAATTCACGCCCGAGCTTCGTGAACTCGTCGATATAAAACTGGTAGTTCGTGTAGAGGACGTAATTCTGGAAATGCGTAGGCGATGTCGCGGTGTAGTGCTTCAACCGATGCAGCGAAAAATCGACCCGCGGCGCCGTGAACAAGGCCAACGGCAACGGCTCGCCGGGCAACGGTTCGTAGGTGCCGTTGACGATGCGATCGTCGAGCGCGGCCAGATCCGGTGTATCGAATACATCGCGCATCGCCATCAGGCGCTCGCGCCCGAGATCGCCTTCGAGATGGATGCCCTCCGCGAATGCGAAGTGAATCGGGATCGGCTGCTGCGACACCCCGACTTCGATAGCAATATGATGGTTCTTCGCCAGCAAGCGCAGTTGTTCGCGATAGTAGTGGCCGAACAAATCGGGACGCGTCACCGTCGTCTCGAATACGCCCGGGCCGGCAACAAACCCGTACGAACGGCGCGAGTCCACATGCGTGTTGACTTCCGTGCGCAAGCGCACGAACGGATAGCATGCCCGCACGCGCTCGTGAAACGGTTCGTTGCGCCGGTAACGGGTGAACGCGTCGCGCAGAAAAGCCGCATTCGCTTCGTAGATTTCCGATAGGCGCGTCACGGCATCGGCGGCGTCGGTGAACGCCTCGGTCGGGAAGTCGGTCGGATGCATTGCGCGCGCGTGTCGTGCGTGTTGTGTCAGATCGTTTTTCATCGTTCGCTTCGCCTCGTTCGTTGCAACGACATTACCACGAAGCACCCGCATTCCGCCCCCGTGCCGCGCGGCTCGGCGGAGGCCCGCGCGCTGCTCGATCGCTGGGCAGCACGCGCTCCGAGGGGCGCATTTGCTAGAATTCAGGGATCTTCCGGAGACCCATCATGAAGCCGTACTTTTCCGCCGCCCTTTGTGCTGCGTTAGCCGCCGCGAGTCTCGCGGCCGCACCGCGCCTCGCGCTCGCGGCGCCAGCCGACGACGCGCAGGCACGCGAAGCGCAGCGCGCCGCCAATGAGGCGGCCGGCCTGCCCGATCTCACCAAGATCAATCGTCCCGCGGCGCAGGTTTCGTCGAAAGTCGATATCAACGACGTACCGCGCAAGCCGAGCTTCCACGAGAAAAGCCGCAACGGCACCGAGATCACCGAATACCGCGATCGCGGCAAACCCGTGGAAATCGATGTCCATTCGAACTTCGGTACGCACTACCAGATGAGTGCGTCCCCGGACACTTCACCCCAGGTCCATAGCAGCGCGCAACCCAGCACGCGCCTGCCGTCGATCGGTCTGCATTACTAATCGCCTCTCGGCCAAGCCGCGCGCGACTCGCTCCATGGTCGCACGCGCGGCGGCTATGGGCGGCCAGGCCGCCGTTGCCGCCCGCCGCCCCCCGTTCAATCGCACTCGAAGCCTCTCGCATGGCCGTCTTTACCGTCGTCAATGAAACCGATCTCGCGCACTGGATGCGCCACTACGATCTCGGCGATGTCGTCGATTTCCGCGGTATTCCCTCCGGCATCGAAAACAGCAACTTCTTTTTGACGACGACGCGCGGCGCGTACGTGCTGACGATCTTCGAGAAGCTGACGGCCGAGCAGTTGCCGTTCTATCTCGAACTGATGCGCCACCTCGCTCATCATGGCGTGCCCGTGCCCGATCCCATGCCGCGCAACGACGGCGCGCTGTTCGGCATGCTGCACGGCAAGCCCGCGGCGATCGTCACCAAGCTGCCGGGACAAGCCGAATTGGCACCCGGGGCGGAGCATTGCGCGGAAGTCGGCCAGATGCTGGCACGCCTGCATTTGGCCGGGCGCGATTTCAAACGGTATTTGCCGAACTTGCGCAGCCTGCCGTGGTGGCAAGAGACCGTCCCGCAGATCCTGCCGTTCCTGATGGACGCCCAGCGCGAGCTCCTGACGTCCGAGTTGGCGCACCAGGCTGCCTTTTTCGCTTCGGACGATTATGCGGCGCTGCCGGGCGGCGCCTGCCACTGCGATCTGTTTCGGGACAACGTCCTGTTCGCGCCGGCCACGCCGGGGACGAACCATACAGTCCGCCTGGGCGGCTTCTTCGATTTCTATTTCGCCGGCTGCGACAAGTGGCTGTTCGATGTGGCGGTGACGGTCAACGATTGGTGCGTCGATCTCGCAACCGGCGCGCTCGATCCGGCTCGCGCGAACGCGTTGCTGCGCGCCTACCAGACCGTGCGGCCATTCACGGCGGAAGAACAGCGCCATTGGGCCGATATGCTGCGGGCGGGCGCCTACCGGTTCTGGGTGTCGCGCCTGTACGACTTCTACCTGCCCCGCGCGGCCGAAATGCTCAAGCCGCACGATCCCACCCATTTCGAACGCATCTTGCGCGACCGGCTTGCCGGCGTCGCACCGATGACTGCGTCAAGTCCATGCAACTAACTGAAGTTTCCGCAAAGACCGGCTACGTCTGGTTCCGGCAAGGCATCTGGCTGTTTCGTCGAAATCCGCTCGGGTTTCTGACGATCTTCTTCACGTATCTGCTGGCGATGATGGCGATATCGAGGGTTCCGCTGGCCGGGCCGGTGCTGTCGCTCCTGCTGATTCCAGGCATTGCCGTCGGCTTCATGACGGCCTGCCGGGATACGATCGCCGGGAAAATCGTATTCCCAACCGTGCTTCTGGATGGATTCCGGTCCTACGGGACGGCCGGCGCGGTGCGCCTGCTCGAACTCGGCGGCATTTATGTGGTGGCCATCGCACTGGTTGTTGGCGGCTCCGCGCTGGTGGACGGCGGCGTGCTGTTCAAGCTCATTATGGGCACGGAGCCCGTCTCTTCCGAGACGCTGGTCG
Source organism: Trinickia sp. (assembly GCF_051961175.1). Taxonomy (GTDB): domain Bacteria; phylum Pseudomonadota; class Gammaproteobacteria; order Burkholderiales; family Burkholderiaceae; genus Trinickia. The sequence continues at coordinate 6,274 of NZ_JBQCDN010000116.1, forward strand.
CGAGCTCGCTCGCGATGGCGGAGCTCTTTGCGATCGGCTGCTATTTACCGGTGGCGATGTTGTTCTGGTTTGCGCCCGTGCTGGCCGTGTGGCACGACGTGCCGCCCGTCAAAGCGATGTTCTTCAGCTTCGTCACGTGCTGGCGCAATCGCGGGGCCTTCATCGTGTTCGGCGCCCTATGGCTCGCCACCGCGATCCTCGTACTGTTCGGGATTCTGGTGCTGATGCTTGCCGTCGGCGCACACGACTATGCGTTCGCCGTGCTGTATCCGGTGTCAGTCACGTTGTCGACGGTACTCTACTGCTCGTTCTACGCCACGTATCGCGGCTGCTACGGCGTTCAGGAACCGAACACCGGGAACGGCGCCCCCGGAACGCCCGGCCTTTGATCCACGCCGGCGGGCACGCTGGGAACTGCGGGACTCAGCGCGCGGCTTGCCAAGCCGGATGCGCAACCGCCGCTTCGCGGTCGAGCTTGCGCATACGGAATTCGAGATCGTACAGATCGGCCGCTTCCGCGAGGTACGCGTCATTGTTCGCCTTTTGGCGTTCTTCGGCCGTTTGCGTCAGGAAAAGGAACAGGCGGGTAAGCAGGAACATGATGGGCCTCGTGCGGTAGTAGGTGTTAACACCTAAGCGACAACCCGAATTATAGGGAAAACCCTAGGGATGCGCCAGGGGTTTTTGCACGGGTTCCTGCTGTGTGGTTTTTCCGCATCACAGCAAAACGCGACACACGCCTGCCACGGACGTCCTTACCGGCTGGCCGCGCGGCGGGCGGCTGTCGACAGTCGACGGCGTTGATCGCGGAAGAACGCCCAGATCAATGCACTTGCGTCCGGTCCCTTGTGCGAATGAAAAGGCACGGCCTCGTCGCCGCCGGCCCATGCGTGCCCCAGATCGGTCACGAGGCAAATCCGCAGTACATGGCGATTGCTCATCGCATAGTCGTTCATCTGTGCGCCGCCCTGTCGCGTTTCGTGCAACGTACCGCCCATCCATGCACCGGCGCGGTCGACGAAGCCGTTCAGGCGCAGGAAAGCCAAGCCCAGCTGCTCCGCATTCTTAGGGGCGACAACCCGATCGCTATCACCGTGAACAATAATGGCCGGCATGCCCGGGTAGCTCGCGACATCGATGAGCCCATCGACGAGCGCGATCGGATCGCGCCGAACGCCGCGCCGCATCACGTCCATTGCCGTCATGCCGGAATGCGCTTCGCCCAATGCCGGTGCCGAATGCAGCGCGACAGCCGCGAATCGGTCCGGATAATTGAGCGCCAGTAGCGAGGCAAGGCCGGCGCCCGCGGACAACCCGGCGATATAGACGCGCTCGGGGTCCACCCCATGGTGTTCGATCAGCGAATCGACGAGCGATACGACGGCCCGCGCCTCGCCCAGCCCCGCGGTATCGCGATCGTCATACCAGTGCCAACATCGGTGCGCATGCGCGTGCTTCGACTGCTCGGGGTAGACGACGGCGAAGCCGTGTTCGTCCGCGACCCGGTTCATGCGCGTGCCCATCGCAAATTCGTCGATCGTCTGCTTGCAGCCGTGCAGCATGACGACGAGCGGCATAAGGCTTTTGGCCCTTCTTGGCGGAACATACAAGCCATACGACAAATGATTGACGAGCCGGCCCGGCAGCGGCGGCGCAGAGTGGTACGAGCGCGTCCATTGGCCCTTCGTCCAGGCGCCGGCGCGCGGACGCACGCGCGACTCGCGGGCTTGGGACGCGCCAGACACGCCAGATGCACTCGACGCACTCGACGCACTCGACGCACTCGACGCGCCAGCGGTGCGCCGGGCGGAGTCCGCGCGCTTTCGCCGCTTTGGCTTCGCCGATTTCCGCAGCAACTCGGCCTGCGCTGCGGGAACGCCGGACAACATCCGTTTAAAACCTTGCAACCAAAGTTTCGTCAGGCTTTTGGTCATTGGACGTGGCTCGCTAAAAAGGGACAGTTAGACAACGCGGCGCAGTTTTATGACGCAATGCACAATATACCCTCTTCATGTGTTGCCGCCCGGAACGCACTCTCATCCATTGAGACATCGGCCGCGTGCGCCGTCGCACGCGCGCGCGCCACCAAGGCCGCCCGGGCTCGTTATACTGTCCGTTCCCGTAATGCTCATCGCCGTTTCGCCCGGCCCTCGCGATCAAGCCCAACCGGCGTTCCGCGGCCGCGCTGCCCGGCCTGTGCCCGATATGTACGATCTGCCCCTTCATCTCTGGTTTTCGATCACGCGCCTCGGCGGCGCGGGGCTGACCTTGCCGCTCGCCATCGCGATCGCGCTCTGGCTCGCGCTCGGGTATTCGGGGCGCCTCGCGCTCGGCTGGCTGGCCATCGTCGGTGCGGCGGCCGGCGTCGTCACGCTCACGAAAATCGCCTTCCTGGGCTGGGGCGTCGGCATTCGGGAATGGGATTTCACCGGGGTCAGCGGGCACGCCATGTTGTCCACGGCCGTCTATCCGGTTGCCTTTTTCCTGACGCTGCTGCCCGCTCGCGCGAGCATCCGGCTGGCCGGTTTCGCCTGCGGGCTCGCCGCGGGCCTGGCCGTCGGGCTTTCGCGTGTCGTGCTCAGCGCGCACTCGCCGTCCGAGGCCGTGGCCGGTTGTATCGTCGGCGCGCTCGCGGCCATGCTGTTCGTCCGCTGCGCCTGGAACGCCAAGCCCAGCCGGCTGTCGGCTGTGCCGGTCGCGGTCAGCCTGCTGATGCTCACCGCGGCATTGCATGACGTGCGGGTACCCACGCAATATTGGATCACCCACATCGCCCTGCATTTATCCGGCCGCGACCGGCCGTATATCCGCGCGCGCTGGAAAGCGGGGCACCAGGCCCCGCGCCCGGTGCCGGCGCCGCCGATGGGCCGCAGCGCGGCGCTCGACAGCCCTTTTGCCTGACCCGTTCCCCGCCCTGACCGGCTCGAGCGTCGGTATTTCCGGTTCGTTGCACTCAGCCGCCGCGCTATAGGCACGGCCATATGTCCGCCATCGACCGATGCGTTATTACCTTCGGTATATTACGATGTCGGTTTTGGTTTCGTCTTTGTCCCCATGAACGCTCGCCTGACTGCTGCCCGCCGCCGGTTTCGCGCCCTTGCGCTTTGCACCGGCGCCGCCGCTGCCTTTTTCGTTCAGAGCGCCGCTCACGCCGATGAACTCGTCGTGTCGGCCGCCGCCAGTCTCACCAATGCCTTCCGGGACATGGCCACTGCGTTCGAGAAAACGCATCCCGACACGAAGGTCGTCCTCAATTTCGGCGCCTCCGATGTGCTGCTGCAACAGATCGTCAACGGCGCGCCGGCCGACGTCTTCGCGTCCGCCGATGAAACCGCGATGGACAAGGCGGTGGAAGCGAAAGCCGTCGTCCCCTCCAGCCGGCACGATTTCGCGACGAACTCGCTCGTCATGATCGTGCCGTCCGATAGCCATTTGAAGGTGGCGTCGGTGGGCGAAACGATCGCCTTGCCGCAGGTCAAGCGCGTCGCGCTCGGCGATCCGGCATCGGTGCCCGTCGGGCGCTATGCGAAGGCGGCGCTTCAGCACGAAGGCAGTTGGGATGCCGTCAGCGCCAAAGCGGTGCTGGCCAGTAACGTGCGGCAGGCGCTCGATTATGTGGCGCGCGGCGAAGCGGAGGCCGGCTTCGTATACAGCACCGACGCGGCCTTAATGCCGCAAAAGGTTAAAGTCGCGGCGACCGTGCCGACCGCTCAGCCCGTGGCCTATCCGGTCGCGCTCGTGAAGGGCAGCGCTCATGCGGCCGAAGCCGGAGATTTCGCTGGCTTGCTGCTCTCGCCGCAAGGCCAGGCGATCCTCGCCAAATACGGCTTCAAGCCGCCGGCAGGCCGTTGACATTCGAGATTGGGATAGTCCCACCCGCCATGCAAGATGCCTGGATCCCGCTTACGCTATCGCTGAAGGTTGCCGGATGGGCGACGGCGCTCGACGCCCTCCTCGGCGTAGCCGCAGGGCTCGCGCTCGCGCGCTGGCGCTCCGGCATGCGCGACATCGTCGATGCGCTGCTGACGCTGCCGCTCGTCATGCCGCCGACCGTCCTCGGCTACTACCTGCTCGTGCTGCTCGGCCGCCGCGGGCCCATCGGCGCTTGGCTCGATACGTTCGGCGTGCGCCTCGTTTTCACCTGGGAAGGAGCGGTCATCGCGTCGATGATCGCAGCGTTTCCGCTCGTGCTCAAAGCGGCGCGATCGGCATTCGAGGCCGTCGATCCTCAATTCGAGCACGCAGCCAGAACGCTCGGCATCGGCGAAGCCGCCTTGTTCTTTCGGGTGACGTTGCCGCTTGCGGCGCGCGGCATTCTGGGCGGTGCGCTGCTCGCCTTTGCGCGCGCGCTCGGCGAATTCGGCGCCACGCTGATGATCGCTGGCAACCTGCCGGGACGTACGCAAACGCTGTCGGTGGCCGTGTACTCCGCCGTTCAAGCCGGCGATGACAGGACGGCCAACCTGCTCGTCCTCGTCACATCCATCGTATGCGTGATCGTGCTGCTCGTGGCGGGACGGCTCGTCCCGCAGCAGAGCCTGTTGACGTCCCGCTAGCTCAGGACATCCGCCATGACGTTGACCGTCGACATCCGCAAGACACTGATCGCGCGTGAACGTCGCTTCGAACTTTCCGTCTCGTTCACGGGAAGCTGTCAGCGCATCGTGCTGTTCGGCCCGTCCGGTGCCGGCAAGACATTGACGCTCAAAGCCGTGGCGGGGCTGCTCAAGCCCGATGCGGGGGCCATTACGCTCGGCGGCGAGCCCCTGTTCGATGCCGGGCGTAGCATCGACATCCCCACGCGCGAGCGGGGGGCCGCCTACTTGTTCCAGGACTATGCGTTGTTTCCGCATTTGAACGTGCGGCAAAACGTGGGCTTCGCGCTCCGGCGCGGCTGGCTCAACCCGCGTTCGCGAGAAAGCTCGCAGGCAGTCGAATATTGGCTGGACGCGTTCGATCTGATGGCCGTCGCCGGCAGTTATCCGGCACAGCTATCGGGTGGACAAAAGCAACGTGTAGCACTGGCACGCGCACTGGTCGCCAAACCGCGCCTTCTCCTGCTCGACGAACCGTTCGCCGCGCTCGACGCCAGCATGCGCGAACGCATGCGCCGCGAACTGTCCGAGTTGCAAACGCGGCTTGATATTCCGATGGTCCTGATCACGCACGACGAAGCGGATGTGGCCGTCTTCGGCGATCAGGTGGTTCAGCTCGCGGAGGGCGGCGTGCGGGAAGTCGCGCACTACGATGGCTTCATCGCCCGCAACGCATCGCGCTGATGGCAGCGCGCTCTTTGATTGCGCTCAACGGCTGCATCGGGCCAACCGTAGGTGGGTTAATCGGGCGTGCCGAGGATCACGCTCGAGGCTTTGAAAATAGCAATCGCCGGTTTGCCCTCGGCAAGCGAGAGCGTCTCGGCGCTTTCGTTCGTCACGACCGCTGCGATCACGGCCGAATTCGTATCGGGCGGCCCGTCCGGGGGGCTGGCGAGCGCGAGGGACACTTCCGTGTTGATGGCACCACGCGTCACCCGCGTGACCACGCCGCGCAGCTGATTGCGGGCAGACAGGCGCAGCGGCCGCCCCGCACCGTCGTCCTCGGCGTCATCCACCATCAGCATGACCCACGATGCCTTCACGAGCGCGAATGCCGGTGCACCGACAGCCAGGCCGAGCGTTTCCGTGCTCTCATGGGTCACGATCGCGACGATGGTCTGCCCGCCCGGCAGTGCCAACGAGATTTCATCGTTGACGCTGCCGCGCTTCACCGCCGACACCGTCCCAAACAGTTGATTGCGCGCGCTCGTTTTCATACCGATCCTTCCGATCAATGCCCAATCGCCGGCGAAATTCTCGATCGCCGCACTCGCCCGTTCGATGAATCTGCGGTGTTCGCGCTCCACGGCACCGAAGGTTTCAATGAGGCGGTGAGCGCGCGGGGTCAGCGTCGTGCCGCCCCCGCCTTTGCCGCCTACCGCACGCGCAACCAGCGGCTCGCCCGCAAGGTTGTTCATGGCGTCGACCGCCTCCCACGCCGCCTTGTAGCTGAGGCCGACCGCCTTGGCGGCGGAGGTGATCGAGCCCGTGTCGCGGATCGCGGCGAGCAGCGCGATGCGTGCGGCCCCGCCCAGCGTTTGCTGGCCCGCGCGCAGCCAAACCGAGCCGCCCAGTTCGAGCGGCGTGGCCGAACCGTCGCCGATAGCGAAGTCAGGCGATGACGGGGGGAGGTCGCTCATGGGAGGCCAGTCGCACAGCTGATCGAAGCGGAAACGGAAACGGCATTATAGGCGCCGCCCTTGCGGCTTCGCGCATCGCTATGTCGCTAGTGCCCTGTCCCGTAAGTTCTTTGATAAATGAAATTGTCCATTTGACTGTCAGGCAAGAAGCGAGGAGGCGCCATAGCCGTAGCTATGGCAACGACGAGCGACGCCGCCTGGCAGTCAAATGGGCGATTTCATATCAAAGGAACTTGCGGGACAGGGCACTAGATCGCACGAACGATCTTGGGTTTGCCCAGTTCCTGCAAGAGCCGTTCGCCCTCGATGGCGGACCAACGATTCACCGCCTCGCACCAGCCTCGCGCGAAGCCATGCTCGTACGGCGGCACATCGAGCGCTTCGAGAAAATGCAAGGCTGCAATGGCGTCGCTGCCGTCGCCCAGCACACTCTGGATCCGGCCGAGCTGCTTCGCGATCTCGCGCCGCGTCTTGTGCGACGCCAACGATTCGAAGAATTCGAGCGTGTAACGCAGGCGCTTCGCTTCGATGCGTCGACGATGGCGCTCGGCGGGCGTCAGGGCCGTGAGTGCCGGCTTGGCGATCAAGCGCCCGTAATGTTTGCGGACGCGCTTGCGCGCGTAGCCGGCGAGGGTCTTGTGCATCATCGAAGCGGGACCCGTCGAACCCCGCAGTGCCGCGAGCCACTGCAGCCAAGCCAACAAAAGCGCCGCATAGCGACGGGTGCGCAACGCCGCGCGCAGTTGCTCGCGCGCCTCGTCACGATGCACCGTGGCCCGCGTTTTCAGCGGCGCCCATCCCCCTGCACCGATATCGGCCCCGGCGAGCGCCGGGAGCGTGGCATCGACAAACACGTCGAGATCGCGAGCTCGGCCCAACAGAGCGCCGAGCCAATCGAGATCAGGGGCGATCGTGCGCTCCCACGGATCGTCGACCCAGCGAGGAAATGTCTTGAGCAAGGTTTTCAATCGGCGCAGCGCGACGCGCATCTGATGCACAAATTCCGTACCGGCGCCGTAGCGCACGCCCGCTTCGTTGCCCAGCCATTGGCGGGTCACGCTCGCCGCGACGTCGATCAGCGCGCCGTGCGGCGTCTTTGCATGGGATAGGTCGATGCGGCCGGCGCGGACCGGTGCGTCGGTTGCGCCCGTCGCACCTGATTCGCAGATGCGCGCGTAGCCATCCGTGAGCGCCGGAAACACAGGCAAGACATCCGTCAAAGCGGCCGCGGCCGCGAACACCGCGCGCAGCGCCGAACCTTCCGCTTCGGGTGACTCGCCGGCTTCGCTGGCGGATGGCCGTCGGCTATCGGTATTGGCGCGGCGAGCCGCGACGGTTGCCGGTGACTTAACCGTTTCGGTATCGGCCCGTTGTTCGGCTTGTTGTTCGCCTCCGGCCGGAGCGTCTAACGAACCGACATAGGCAACCAACCGCAATTCGCAAAATGCGGCCGGTCCGCGCCCGCGCTCCGGCGACGGAACCGCGGCAGCGGAGCCGGTCTTCGTCTTCGTGCGCTGAATGGGCTGCTGCGGTGCGTCCGCCTCTGAATCCGCGCGCTTGAAAGCAACGCAGGCATCGTGCAGATAGACGTCGACGATGGCCCCGTCTGGTCCATTCCAACGCCAGGCGCCAACCCGTACCGCGAGCGCCGGCGAGGGTGCGAGCTTGTCAGGTTTGCCCAGCGCGTCTCTAAGCACGTGGGGCAGCGTAGCGTTGAGCGCAAGGGGCGCCCCGGGTTCAAGGGACTCGTCGCACACCTTCTCGCAACGCCACACGCCGGGCGTCAGTTCATGGGCGCGCGACGCCATGACGCGGCGCGCACCGTCTTCCGTGGCCGCAACCATGACCCGCCAGTTGCCCCCCGGTTCGATAAATGCACGCATCGTCGAAGCCATAGGCGTGCCGAGTGGCGAGGTCCCGGGCATCCGGCTCAATGCATCGGCGATCGCCGCGCCGATATCGGCGTGTGCCGATACGGATGTGCTTGCCCGCCGACGGGCCGTCCGCTGATGCGCGGCCCGAACGCCCGCGTGCGCTCGCGCGACGCGATGGCCGACCGTGCGGCCCCCGCCCCCGGCTGCGACCGGTCCGGCCATCCATTCGCTCGCGGCAGTGGGCTCGACCACCAATGCGAGTTCGACGGTACCCCACGTCATTGCGGCTCCGAAGCTGATCCGGAGCGTCAATGATATACACGCACGCCCGTCTCGACATGGTGGAAATGTCGGCAAGCGCGCTGACGCGGCGAGCCCTGCAGGGCTTAGCCCGTAACGTACTGCGCCTCGCCGTTACCGAACGACCAGTTCTCGGGTAGCACTTCCACCAGATTGATGAAGACGTCCTCCTTTCTGACGCCGGGGCTATCGGCCAGCAATTCGACGATACGACGGTAGAGGGCCCGCTTTTTCTCCAGCGGACGTGTGTTGCTGACCGTTAACTGAATCATCACGAAACCGTTGCTGCGCTCGATGCCGAGGTAGCCGCGGTTATAGATCAGGTCCTCGGGCGCGTGCTCGCTGAAGACCATGAACTGATCGTCCTTCGGCACGTTGAACGTCTCGACGAGCGCGCGGAGCACGCCGTCGGCCAACGCCTTCTTGTAGTCGGCCGAACGGCCTGCGGGCAGCGAAATACGAGCGAGCGGCATAGCGTTTCTCCTGAGTGTCGATCATTTCGATGTAGGCAGAATACGGCGCGTGATTCATAATGAACAGGAATGAATTGCGATTTCTTCTATTTCAATCCGAAATGAAAGTGCTCGATCTGGACGCCGTGCGGGCGTTCATTCACGTCGCGGACTTGCGCAGCTTCACACGCGCCGCCGATTTGCTCGGAACGACGCAGTCCGCCGTCAGCCTGAAAGTCAAACGGCTCGAAGCACATCTCGGGAAGCCGTTATTTGAACGCACCCCGCGCGTCGTGCGCCTGTCGCCGGCCGGCGGCGCGTTTCTCGAAGCTGCGCGAGAGCTGCTGCAAGCGCACGATCGTGCATTGGGCTCCCTGGGTACCGAACGCAGGCGGCTCAAAGTCGGGCTCAGCGAGCATGTGGCCGGTCCCGATCTCGCCCCGCTCGTCGCAAGCTTGCATCGGCATGATCCACGCCTCGTGATCGAGATGCATTTAGGTTCGTCCGCCGCGCTCGTCGCGCAATACGACGAACGGCGGCTCGATGCCGCTATCGTGCGGCACGAGCCCGATGAAGTGGCGGCACGCACGGCACAGACGGGTGGCGGCGTGCCGGACGGCGAAGCGTTGTTCGTCGAACCACTGGTCTGGCTCGCGGCGTCGGATTGGAGCCCACCGGCCGATGTCCCGCTGCCGCTAGCGGTGCTTTCGGGGCCCTGCGGTGTTCGCGCCGCAGCGGTGCGCGCGCTCGAAAGCGCATCGATCGAATGGGAAGAGACGTTCGTCGGCGGCGGCATGGCCGCGATCGGCGCGGCGCTGTCGGCTGGCCTCGCTGTCTCTGCGCTCGCCCGGCGCGTCGCACCGCCCGGGGTCGTCGATGTCGGCGAGAAGCTGGGGTTGCCGCGCTTGCCCGAATCGCATGTTGTTATGTATTCGCGCGTGCGCGACCCCCGCTCGGCGGATGCGCTGCGGGTGCTGGCGAAGTCGCTCGCGCGGGGATAGCCGTTGAGCGCGTTCGCGAACGTTTAACGCTCGGCAGCAGGCAATCAGCGGATATCGATGCGGTACTGAACGAACTCGCTGCGAGGTGTATAGCTGTCGTAAAGGCCGCGCGCCCGATAGTTGTTTTCTTTCGTCGTCCAGTACACGCGCGACCAGCCCCGCTCGCGCGCCTCGTCGAGCAGCCAGTCGATCAATTGGCGCCCGACACCGCCCGCACGCACGAGCGGATCGACGTACAGATCCTGCAGGTAGCAGACCGGCGCGAGCAGGGAGGTGCTTTCGTGGATAACGTAGTTCGCGATGCCGATGATTTCGCCGTCCCGCTCCGCAACGATCGCATGGACGGGCGAATGCTCGTCCATGATGCGCGCCCAGGCATGGCGAGTGACCGGCTCGGAGGGTTCGCGTTCGTAAAAGCGGGTGTAGCCGTCCCAGAGCTCGCGCCAGCGTGCTTGGTCTCGTACTTCGATTCTGCGTATCGTCGTGGTCATCGGATCAAATTCTCATCGGTGGAGGGGTAGCCAAGTAGACAAGCGCTCTGTCGGGGCGCGCAGGTGAATTTACCGCAAGCGATACGCTAGTGCAGTGGGGGACCCGGTAGTGTTCTTGGAAATTTACACCGGGAATTCCGCCCCCGGCAGCGGGTTGCCCTTGAACAGTTCGGCCCCGTTTTCCGCCGGTTGACCACCCCACGATGAAACCGGCCGCGCCCGCCTATTCGTATGAGGGCCGCCATTGCCAGCTCCTCACGCCGCGCTTGCCGTAATCCATAAATAGACTAAGATAGATGTGTGATTCAAATAGAGATCGCTCATGCCGCCCGCCGCTGTCCATCGCTTGTCCGCCGCCGATAGGCATTTGCGCAAACAGGCGTCCGCCGCCGCTCCGTCCATCGCGGAGATGTCCGCCGCGGGCTTGCGTGCGTTCTTCAATATCGCGCGGGACTGGGGACTCGGGATCGACGAGCAGATCGTCCTTTTGGGCTCGCCCGGGCGCTC
>NZ_JBQCDN010000117.1:0-4807 GCF_051961175.1 Trinickia sp.
TCTCGCGCGGCACCCCGCCGAGCGTTTCGAATAACGCGTGGTGGCAAGCGATCAGCGTTTCTGCCTTCTCGTTGGTAGCAAAGCGCGCCCAGCGCCAACGGCTAAAGCCGAGCGTCGCGGTGAACGCATACAGGGGGTGGGCGCCACGACGAAATACGACGAAGTCGCATTGCATCTGCCGCCCCGGCTCGGTCTCAAAACGCACGATCGGATCGGGCGCCGGTGCAGGCTTATGCGCCTTCATGAAGGCTTGGATGCTGCGTAGCTGACCTTCGTAGCCGAGCGCACGGAGCTCGCGCAGCAGTGCCGGCGCGGCGATCGTGTCTGGCGCCGCCGCTTGCATTCTCTCGACGATATACGCGTGAAATGGATCGAGCTTGGTTGGCCGCGGCTCACGCTGCTTGTATCGAGGCACGTCCTGCGACGCTAAGTAACGGGTCACGGTGTTGCGAGACACGCCCAAGCGCCGTGCGATCTCTCGCACCGACAACCCTTGGGCCTTGAGCACATGGATTTGCATCCACTGTTCCTTCTGGAGCATCGCCAGCCTTCGCGCGAAAAAGGCTGACTGTACTGAAAGGTGGCTCAGATTTACTTTGCGCGAAGTGGCTCAGTATTACTTTGCGCGCAACAACGCGCAGGATTAACGTCACGCCGGATGGCATCGCGTACTACGAACGCGTGACCCGGCTGCTCGCCGATATGGACGACGCCGAGACGAGCCTGTCGAGCGCATCGGCTGTGCCACGAGGTCGCCTTCACGTGGACGCGCCGAGTCCGTTCGCACGCCTGATCCTCATCCCGGCGCTGCCGGCATTCCTCGCCCGCTATCCCGACATTCAACTCGACATGGGCGTGAGCGACCGCACCGTCGATATCATCGGCGAGAACGTGGATTGCGTCGTGCGTGGAGGCGAGCCGAACGACCAGTCCATGGTCGCCCGTCGCGTGGCGGAGCTTCCGCTTGGCGTCTTCGCATCGGCTGGATATCTCGCGTTGGCAGGCATGCCTTCGCATCCCCGGGAACTCGAAAACTCGCACCACCGCATCATCGGGTTCTCATGGGGACGCGCGGGCAGCCTCTATCCGCTCGTCATGCATCGCCGCGGCGAGACGGTGAAGGTGCAAAGCCGTTACGCGCTCGCCGTGGATGATGGCAATGCCTACCTCGCGGCCGGATTGGCCGGCCTCGGCATCCTCTGGCTGCCGCGCTATATGTCGGAAGCACATCCAAGAACGGGCGAACTCGTCGCGCTGTTCGAGGACTGGCAGCTCGATCCGATGCCGCTTTACATCGCGTATCCGCCGAACCGCCATGTTAGCGCGAAGCTGCGTGCGTTCATCGACTGGGTCGTCGAGCTGATGAACGAACATGCTCCCGTGCACATGCAATGACGCTGCAGGCACGGCGCTTCGTCAACGTCAGGTGAGCGACGACGCCGTTCGCTTCGCCGCATCTCGCCGGGGTGGCGCGTTGAACAGTCGGCCATTACCAACCTCGCTACCGGCAAAGTGGTCGCCTTCGCCATGGGTGCCGCTGCCAAAATGCTCAAACAATCCCTGGCTTAGCACCTCATTCGTCAGCGGTCCATAAGCGACGCCTCTCAGAGTGAGGACTTGTACCGCCTGAAGCGTCGTACTGGGGATGGTCAGCGGAGATCGGTAGGCATCTTCCAGGGAAGCAGCGCGTCGTAGTCGTCGACGGTCTTCGCCAGTCGGATGCGCTGGAATAACCAGGTGAGATAGCGATGCGGGTCGATGCCGTTGGCCCTGCAGGTTTCGACCAGCGAATAGAGATTGGCGTGCGCCGTCGACTGTGTCCGAGAACAGCCAGCTGTTCCTCCTAGAGGAGCATTTCCATAAGAGGAAGTCGTAGCTGTTCAGCGACACGGTTGACGGCGCAAAGGCGAGCGCCACAATTTACAGTCTCATGCTGACGTGCCGTGCCTGCTGTGTCGAACCGAACGACTATCTGTTGCACGTACTCAAGGAACTGCCGCAGCGTCCACCGGACGCCGAAGTTACGGACCTCTTGCCATTCAACTATGCGCGGCATCAAGGGGCCAGGGCACAGGACGGCTGACACACCCGGCGCTCCTCGGCGGTGCCCCTACGCAAGACCCTCAGTTGCACGATTCTCCGTTCGGTGTGCCAAAGCTGCCGCTTACGCATGCTTGACTCCGTCTTCAGGGGGAAGCACGCAGGCAAAAGGGCGCCGCATTCGGGACGCGGAGATCGCAAGTTCTAACGTTACTGCCCCGACCAATCATAGAACACATTGCCTCAGCCGCACCCAGCCATGTCCCGATTCAAATATTGTCCCTGCCGAAAGGTCGCTTACTGATCGAAGCAGTCGTCCGAATGTCTGAGTGTGGGTACAGACGAACGACGGCTCGTGGCCGAACCGGATCACCCACCACCTCGGCCCGCAGTCTGTTGACGCGCGTGGTCTCAATCGACGTCGGCGCTTGGGCGACAGGCCGCCTTCCCAGCGGACGGCTGGGTAGCCAGCTTGACACCGCCGACCGAATTCGCGGCCCCGACTGCCGTCTTTGTGGCTAAACTCCAGGCACTCCGTCCTGCTCAGGGCCGCGGACGCGCCTTCAGTCGTGATGCCCATTCGCGGCCTGGCAGGCTCTCCACGGTCTGCCGCCGCCACGTAGCAATGCCCAAGTCGACGCCACGCACGATAACCACCGTAACGGCATCCCGGTTGGCAAGCGTCGGCGTCGCGGTAAATGCGGCACGCGCGATCGCGAGGCCGCCCGCTTCGGTTTGCAATGCCGGCGTGCCCACCACCGCGGTGATGATCGTCTGCTTATCAAGCGGCGACGCCGCCCCTGCCCGATGTAAGCTCGAAACCGAGCTTTGCCGCACACCGGGAACGTCTGCGACCGCCTTCTGAATTCCCCATAAATCGGCGAGTGCTGCCTTAACCCGGTGCTGCGCGACGAGACCGCCCACCACCAACAGCGTACCGATGACACTTATCGCGATCCAGTGAACACGACGCACCGGTGCTTGCGGACTGGCGTGCGCCTCGACAGGCACCACCGCTGCGGAGACAGCCATGTCGTGCAAAGATCGGCGGCTCGGCCGGTTGAAAACCAGCAGGTAGACGATCGCCGTTCCCCATAGAAAGACGACCTCCGAATTGGCAATCGCCAGCCACGACGTCCCTTGCAGCATCACGGGCACGTCCATAAAGCCAACGCCGCCCAGAACGAACGGCACTGCAATGATCGCATACCGCGCCCACGCCTGAATCGGACTGAGCGGCACAAAGCCGCCCGGCGTGACTCTCACCACCTTGATCTTCAACGCTTGTTTGCCGAATGTCTGGCACCGGCCGTTCACGCCTTCCATGAGCGTGAAATACAGCGAGCCGAACGCGAACCCGATCAGCCTACCCCACGCGCCGATACGAGCCAGCCACTCGAAGCCGAGCGCAATCACGGCCGTCCCGATGAGGCCGAGGACGATACCGTCGATTGCGAATGCGGCAGTCCTGCGCCGCAAACCGGCTGCCGCCGCGCCGCCTGCGTCGAGCGACGTTTTTTCTTTATGGATTTCTTCAACCATTGTTCGGTTCGATTTCGAATATATGAACTGTGTCGTCAGCATCGACTACGCTTTGATGCGAATAAGGCGTGCGAGTGAGTCGATTGCGACGTGAAGAGCCTCCGTTGCCCACCTACTTGTAGAGCACTTGCTGACGCATGTCGTCCAAAACGGGGCGCAGGGCCTCGCTGATCCGTTTCGAAACGTCGGCCGAGCAGATATTGGCAGGGCTCCGGTCGCTTAATGTGCGGGACGCTTTCAGCTCATGCCCTTCCAGCGAATAGCGGCTTTCATAGCTGAGAAACGTGCTGTCCACTTTAGCCCCGTCTGGCAGCGACAACACTCGGAGCTTTTCAGGCAGCGTGATGACGTACTCCTCTTGGGTTGTACCGGGCAGGCACACCGTATCTTGGGGCTCGACCGGCAGCAAGGCTTGCTCCGCAAAATGCGACACCGCCGCCTCGGTGTACAGCCAAGGCTTGATGCTGAGCCCGCCCGATCCTGGATAGCGAACCGCCTTTCGCACCTTGAACGTTCCCTTGTAGGAAAAATGGTCCACCAGTCGATGCGGGTCGTCGAAATCAAAGGTGCCATCGGCCTCAAAGCCATCGCGGCGGAACGCTTCGCGAATGAAGCGCGCCTGCTCGTCTTTGCCGATGTCGAGCAGACGCTGGCGTGCCAGCTCTGCATACAGCCCAGTTACGTGCACGGCGATATCGCCTTCAATCGAGCCATCACTGTCAATTTTCACGTGAGAACTCAAGACCTGAGTGTTATTGCCCTTGTCGGCCGGAGTACGGGCCGGCACGTCAGAAGACGCGCTAAGCACGGGCTTGTCCTGATCTGCTACGGGCAGTCGGCCAAACGAAGTGCCGCCGCTAGTGGCGTCCAGGAAGAGCTTAATTTCCGGCACATAGTTGATGACATGGTTGACCGTCGAGGCCACGACGATCTTGGGCAGCCTGTAAACTTCGCCCGCATTGACGAGTACTTGTTCGCTGGCAATACCTTGGGCTGCAAGCAAGGCTTGCATAAGCGTAGCGTGGTCCTTGCAGTCACCCATTTTTGCATCGAGGACGACATCCAAGTCACGAGGCACGACGGAGCCAATGCCCACGCAGTTTCCGCCATAGCTGATGTTTTGGCTGACCCAGTCGTAAATTGCATGGGCCTTGTCTTCATGCGTTGTGCGATCACCCACGAGTTGCGCAGAGAGCTGACGCAAGCGCGGCGTCACTGCCGCCTT
>NZ_JBQCDN010000118.1:0-6446 GCF_051961175.1 Trinickia sp.
GCGCACCGTTCGGTGCCTGTGCCGGATCGGGGGAAGCCGCGCCGCGTGTGGCGGCGCGAAGCCCGATGCATGCTCGACCGCCGCGCGGCGTGTCTCGCCAATTTTTTTGACGTCGCCGAGCGTCCCGCTTCACGCGGAACGCATAAGGGCGCTCGCCGTAGGTTTCGCAATCGGGAGCCCAGGTTCGCTCGACATCGAGCGGTACCGCCAAGGCTCACCTGATGAATTCTTTTTTACCAAAATTCCGTTACCGTCGGCATCGACCGGACCGAACGCGCCTATGGGCGACGTCCCTGCCGCGATGGATGCCGTGCGTGCAACTCGTTGCTTCTCGATTCAGGGCGAGCAACCAACCCTCGGGTGCAGCCAAGCAAGTAAAATAGCAGGTTCTTGCTTCACCCTGCACAATCCGGGCGATGATGGGCCGCAAAAAAATGAGCGGCACGCACGGTTGGCTGGGCAAATTATATTCAGAATGAATGAGTTAGGCAAAATATCCCAGAAATCGGTCGCACCCGACCAGGTCTCGATGATACAGGTGGACGACGGGGTCGCCGGGCAGCGCATCGACAATTTTTTGTTGCGCGTCTGTAAAGGCGTACCGAAAAGTCACATCTATCGGATCCTGCGCAGCGGGGAAGTGCGGGTCAACAAGCGCCGCGTCGACGCCAAATATCGGCTCGAGCTGGGCGATGTCGTCCGCGTGCCGCCCGTGCGCATCGCGCAATCGGAGGCATTCGACGCCGCATTGGCCTTGCCGCCCCCGCCGGCACATTTCGAGGTCCTGTTCGAAGACGAGCACATCATCGCGATCAACAAGCCGGCCGGCGTGGCCGTGCACGGCGGCAGCGGCATCGCGTTCGGCGTGATCGAGCAGATGCGCGAGGCGCGTCCGTCGGGCAAGTTTCTGGAGCTCGTGCACCGGCTCGATCGCGAAACGTCGGGCATCTTGCTGCTCGCGAAGAAGCGTGCGGCGCTCGTCGGGCTGCACGAGCAGATCCGGGAAAATCGGATGGACAAGCGGTATTACGCCTGCGCGCACGGCCAGTGGGCCAGCGACTGGGGGCGCCGCCGTGCGGTCAAGGAGCCGCTGTATAAATATCTGACGCCGGAAGGCGAGCGGCGCGTGCGCGTGCAGCCGGACGGCTCGCCATCGCACACGGTGTTCAACCTGATCGAGCGCTGGCCCGGGTACGTGCTCGTGGAAGCCGAACTGAAGACCGGGCGCACGCACCAGATCCGCGTCCATTTGGCGCACCTGGGCTTGCCGATCGCCGGCGACGCCAAGTACGGCGATTTCGCGCTGAACAAGGCGCTCGCGCGTGCGAACGCGCGTCCGTCGCTCAAACGCATGTTCCTGCACGCGCATCGATTGCGTCTGACGCATCCGATCACGGGCGAGCCGATGGAACTCACCGCTCCATTGCCGGACGAATGCCGGCGATTCCTCGATCAACTGACCGACCTGCGCAACGAGACGCATTCCGATGGCCCGACAGCAATTTGACCTCATCGTCTTCGATTGGGACGGCACACTGATGGATTCGACGGCGCATATCGCGCGCAGCATACAGGCCGCCTGCCGCGACCTGGGGTTGCCCGTGCCCGCCGACGACGCCGCGCGTTACGTGATCGGCCTGGGGCTGCGCGATGCGCTGCAGATCGCGGCGCCCACGCTCGATCCGTCCGACTACCCGCGTCTGGCCGAGCGCTATCGTTTCCACTATCTGGTCAAGGACGCGCACACGGAACTCTTCGCCGGCGTGCGCGAGCTGCTGGCCGAACTGCGCGGGGAAGGCTATCTGCTCGCGGTGGCCACGGGCAAGAGCCGCGTCGGGCTGAACCGGGCGCTCGACGAGGTGCGGCTCACCAGTGTGTTCGACGGCACCCGCTGCGCCGACGAAACCTTTTCGAAGCCGCATCCGGCGATGCTGCATGAGCTCACACGCGAGCTGGGTCAGGATCTGGAGCGAACGGTCATGATCGGCGATACGACGCACGATCTGCAGATGGCGACCAACGCGGGCGCGGCGAGTGTGGCCGTCACCTACGGGGCGCATCCGGTCGACGCGCTCGTCAAACTCGAGCCCCGTTTCGTCGCCGAAAGCGTCGGTTTGCTCGGCGATTGGCTGCGGGAGCACGCATGAGCGCGGGCGAAGGGCTGGCCGTGCGCATATGCGCAGCCGGCGATCTCATCGACGGCGGCGCAGGCGTGCGTCGGGCGGCGCGCTATCTCGATAGCGACGCCGTCGTCTTCTTCGTGCGCTACGACGGGCGCGTCCACGGCTACCTGAACCGGTGTGCGCACGTGCCGATGGAGCTCGATTGGGTCGAGGGTCAGTTCTTCGAATCGTCGGGCTTATACTTGATGTGCGCTACGCATGGCGCCATTTATGCGCCCGATACCGGGCGCTGCGTCGGCGGCCCGTGCCGCGGCGCACGGCTGCGGCCTGTCGCAGTCGAGGAGCGCGATACGCCCGAGGGCCGGGCCGTTTTCTGGTTGCCCGACGGCGATTTGCAGCCCGCCCCGGAAAGCGCCGGCTGACATCGGCCGCGGCGCGCGCTGATGCGCGAAGTCAGGTCCAAATGCCGTTTCCCGTTTCCCGTTTCCTCCCTTTCCTGTTATCCCGATAACAACGAAGCACCTAGAACACATGGCCGACCAATACACGCCCGAATCGCAGCATCCCCCCGAGCCGCAGCCGCGCCCCAGCGCCTCCGGGCGCGAACCGAATTGGGAGCGTGCGGCGCTCGAGCGGATTGCGCTCGCGGCGATCAACGAGCAAAGGGCGGCGCGCCGCTGGAGGATCTTTTTCCGGTTCGCTTTTCTCGCCGTCTTGCTGCTGGCCGTCTTCGGCGTGTTCAGCGCGTCGCACGACAAGCCGGTCGCGACGGGCCGCCATACGGCGCTCGTCTCCCTGGAGGGTGAAATCGCCGCCGATACCAACGCGAATGCCAAGGACATCGATCGCTCGCTGCGGCGCGCGTTTGCGGATGACGACGCGGCCGGCGTCGTGCTCTATATCAATAGCCCCGGCGGTTCTCCCGTGCAGGCCGGGATCATCAATTCGGAGATTCGCCGGCTGCGCAAGAAGTACCCGGCCAAGCCGTTGTATGTGGTCGTCGGCGATATGTGCGCGTCGGGCGGTTATTACGTCGCCGCCGCGGCCGACAAAATCTACGTCGACCGCGCGAGCATCGTCGGTTCGATCGGCGTGCTGATGGACGGCTTCGGGTTTACGGGGCTCATGGACAAGCTCGGTATCCAGCGCCGGCTGCACACGTCCGGTGCGAACAAGGGCTTTTTCGATCCGTTCTCGCCTGAGACGCCAGCAATGGATGCCCATGCGCAAGCCATGCTCGATCAAATCCACCAGCAGTTCATCGACGTGGTCAAGCAAGGACGCGGCAAACGATTGCACGAAACGCCGGATATGTTCTCGGGCTTGTTCTGGACGGGCGAGAAGAGCGTCGAACTCGGGCTGGCCGACGGTTTCGGCGATACCGGCTACGTGGCACGCGAAGTGATCAAGGCGCCGAACATCGTCGATTACACGGAAAAGGAAAGCATTTCCGATCGGATCGCCCGCAAGTTCGGCGCGGCGGTCGGCGAGGGCGCCATGCATGCGCTCGTGCTCGGCGGCTGGAAAGTGCGCTGAGCGTGCTTCCCGCGGGTCCTGCCGATGCTCGGGTGCTTCGACGCTCAGACGCTCAGACGCTCAGACGCTCAGACGCTGCGGTGCTCGGGTGCCGTCAGTGATCCGCCTATTGCCCTGAGGCAGTGACTGGGCGGCGGGGGCGGCGCCTGTCGGCCTGCGCCATTGCCCCCGCGGGGCCTCGCCGTCCTCGTCAGTTCGCCAACATCAAGAAAATCGCCGGCCGTTTGTGCATCTCGAATGCGCCGGCCAGCTTCTTCCAATCGCTGGCGGTCCGGGTTGCGATGCGCTCCGATTCGAGCGTCAGATCGACGGCGACCGTAATCAGCGTCGACGGCGCGCAGCTCGCAACGAGCGCATCGAGCAGGGCGCGGTTCCGATAAGGCGTTTCAATGAAGATCTGCGTTTCGCGCCCCTTGCGCGAGCGTTGTTCGAGTTCGCGCAACGTCTTGACGCGCTCGGCAGCATCGACCGGCAAATAACCGTGGAAGGCGAAGCGTTGGCCGTCCAGCCCCGAGGCCATCAGCGCAAGCAGAATCGAACTCGGCCCGACCAGCGGCACGACCTTGATGCCGCGCTCGTGCGCCCGGCGCACGAGCAGCGCGCCGGGATCGGCCACCGCCGGGCAGCCCGCTTCCGAAACGAGCCCACCGTCTGCTCCGGCGAGAATCGGTGCGAGCAGCCGCTCGACTTCCGCGGCAGGCGTGTTGACGTTGAGCTCGCGAATCTCGATCTCCTGGATCGGGCGCGTGACGCCGATGCGTTTCAGGAACGCGCGCGTGCTCTTGGCGTTCTCTCCGACGAAGTAGCCGAGCGAGGCCGTGCGCGCGACGACGCTGGCCGGCAGGACAGTGGCCAGGGCGCTCGCGTCGCCTTCTCCGAGCGCGTTCGGGATCAAATAGAGGACGCCGCTCATCGCGCACCTGCGAAGAGCGGGTAGCCGGCGGCGCGCAGCATCCGCGTGAGCGCGATCAGCGGCAGGCCGACGAGTGCGGTCGGGTCGTCCGATTCGATGGAATCGAGCAATGCGATACCGAGGCCCTCCGATTTCGCGCTGCCGGCGACATCGTAGGGCGTTTCAGCGCGCAGGTAGGCTTCGAGTTCGGCATCCGACAGATCGCGAAAGCGCACGCGGGTGACGACATCTTCCGTTCGAGCGAGGTCGCGCGCACTGTCGAACAGGCACAGCGCACTATGGAATTCGACGACGCGATTGCGCATCATGCGCAGTTGTTCGAGCGCTTTTTCGTGGGTGCCGGGCTTGCCGATTTGCAGACCGTCGAACGTGGCCACCTGATCCGAGCCGATGACGAGCACGGGCGCCGCATCGGGCGCGGCGGTTTCGCGGGCGGCAACGGCGCGCGCTTTCGCTTGCGCGAGCCGCAGCGCGGTGGCGGCCGGCGTCTCGCTCGGGAGCGGCGTTTCGTCGAGCGCCGGAACGGCGATGTCGAACGCGATCCGCAGCCGTTCGAGCAGGGTGCGGCGATAGGGTGAGCTGGAGGCGAGGATCAGCCGGGGCGGCTGGATGCTGGAGTCGTGCATGGGCTGGTCGATAGGCGGAAATCGGTGCGGTGCGGGCCGGCGGCGGTTGTCGCTCGCCTGTCGCTCGCCCCGCGTGTGCGGGATCGTTTAAGTGATTGACTGCAAAAGGTAAATCAAATATACTCTCCGGCTTTTCACGGTGTCCCTGGCGGATAGGCTGGGTGAGGCCGTGGATGGGTTGCAGCAGTCGTTGTAAAGCACGAAGTCAAGTAAGCACGAAGTCAAGTCGATAGCAAGCCGCAAGGTGCCGCTGACTAAGTTGGCACTGAGTTGGGGCACTGGGTTGAGGCGGTTGTTCAAGTGAACCCGAATCAACCCGGCCGGCCAACCAAAGCGGATACCGCGCGGAGCGAGGAGCGAACCATGTCCCAACATCCCGGCAAGGCTGGCGGGCTCATTGATCCGCATGCGTTCGATGTCTTCGAATTTGCGCGCAGCGGCCGTCAGGCTGCCGGCGCGGTGCGTGTGTCGCAATTGCCGCGCATGTTAAACGAAGTCCCTGCGGATGCGCCAGATCGCGACACGCTGTTCACCTGGCAAGCCGAAGGTTCGACGCAGCCCGAGTTGCAGGACGACGGCACCGAAGCGGCACAGCCGTATTTGCGGCTCGCGCTGCACGGCGCGGCGTGGCTCGACTGCCAGCGGTGTCTCGCGCCGTACGAGCAACCGTTCGATGTGGAAGCCACGTACCGCCTGGTGGCGACCGAAGAGGAAGCCGAGGCGTTTCCGCTCGATGAAGACGAACTCGATGTGATCGTGGGCTCGCGCCAATTCGATCTCGTCGAGCTGATCGAGGAAGAGCTGCTGTTGTCGCTGCCGCTCGTACCGAAGCATGAGGTTTGCCCGCAGGTGCACGAGAGCCTCGTCTCGGGTGCGGCCGGCGAGCATGCGAGCGATCTGAGCGACGAGGAAAGCGGGAGCGAGGATCCGACGCCCGGCGCCGCCGATGGCGGCGATGCGGGCAAGCCCAATCCTTTCGCCGCGCTCGAAGCGCTCAAGCGTGGCGGCGGAGAGGGCGGCAAGAAGCACTGAGCCATTGCTTGAATAGCAGTAGCGCGATGCGGCGCGCCGGCCGTTTGGCCAGTGGCGTTACGCCGGTCGGGCTGTGTTAGAATCCCCAAAATTTTTAGGAGTTACCATGGCAGTCCAGCAAAACAAGAAGTCGCCGTCGAAGCGCGGCATGCACCGCTCGCACGATTTCCTGACGACGACCCCGCTCGCAGTCGAGCCGAGCACGGGTGAAGTGCA
>NZ_JBQCDN010000119.1:0-11691 GCF_051961175.1 Trinickia sp.
CGTCCCGCACGCGGCGAGCGCTCCTTTGGTGGCGAGCGTCCCGCACGTGGCGAGCGCTCCTTTGGTGGCGAGCGTCCAGCACGCGGCGAGCGGTCCTTTGGCGGCGAACGTCCTGCACGCGGCGAGCGGTCCTTTGGCGGCGAGCGCCCTGCACGCGGCGAGCGCTCCTTTGGCGGCGAGCGCCCTGCTCGCGGCGAGCGCTCCTTTGGTGGCGAGCGCCCTGCACGCGGCGAGCGCTCCTTTGGTGGCGAGCGTCCCGCACGTGGCGAGCGCCCTGCAAGCAGCGCCGGGGCACGCCCGGCTCGGGAGCTGAATTCGGGCACAGGAGAGCCGCGCAAATTCAGCCGCCCGGCCAAACAAGGCGCCGGATCGACGGGGGCAGCCACGTCGCGGCGCGAAACCGGATTTTCACGTTCGGGCCCGAGCGCAGGGATAAAGACCTTCAACCGAGAAGATCGAGCCCCCTCCGAAACGCGTGCGCGGCCGGCGTCCGGCAAACGCGCGGACGCATCGCATGGGAAAGCCGCCCCGCTGCGCGTCGCCAAGCCGGTCAAAGCCGCATCGAGCGGCGGCCCCGTGGCCGAACGAACGAGCGGCGGAGCCGAAGACGGCCTCCTCCGCCTCTCGAAGCGCATGTCCGAACTCGGCTTGTGCTCGCGCCGCGAAGCCGATGAATGGATCGAAAACGGTTGGGTGCGAGTGGATGGCGAGCGCATCGATACGCTAGGTGCGCGCGTGCGTCCCGATCAGCATATCGAGGTCACCCGCGATGCCCAAGCGGCGCAATCACGGCAAGTCACGATCCTGCTCCATAAGCCCGTCGGGTACGTGTCGGGCCAAGCCGAAGACGGGTCTGAGCCGGCCGTCACACTGATCACGGCCGCCAACCACTGGGAAGGCGATCGTGCCGACACGCGTTTCACGCCGAGCCACCTGCGCGCACTCGCGCCGGCAGGCCGCCTGGATATCGACTCCACGGGCTTGCTCGTCCTGACGCAGGACGGCCGCGTCGCGAAACAGCTCATCGGTGAGCATTCGACCGTGGAAAAGGAATATCTCGTGCGTGTGACGTTCGGCGATGTGACGACCGATGTCGCCGAGCATTTCCCCGCGGACAAGCTTGCACTGCTGCGGTTCGGGCTGTCGCTCGACGGCGTTGCGCTCAAAGCCGCGAAAGTGAGCTGGCAAAACGGCGAACAGCTTCGATTCGTCCTTCGCGAAGGGAAAAAACGGCAGATCCGCCGCATGTGCGAGCTTGTCGGCCTGCAAGTGGTCGGACTCAAGCGTGTCCGCATGGGCAGCGTGGCGCTGGGCCCGCTTCCGCAGGGGAAATGGCGATATCTGCTGCCGAACGAGGCGTTTTGAGCGCAGCGACGAGGGGCGCAGAGGGTTGCGCCCTAGCGCGCAATGAAGGCTTCACACCGCGCTGAGGTGGTTCAGGCCGGCAAGCGCTTGCGCTTGTCGGCCCGCTCATTCAATCGTCGACGTTCGGATCGAGATCCGGGAACAATACCTCGGTGAACCCGAACTTCGAAAAATCGTTAATCCGCATCGGATAAAGCTTGCCGATCAGGTGATCGCACTCGTGCTGGACCACGCGCGCATGAAAACCTTCGGCCACCCGATCGATCGGTTGCCCGTATTGATCGAAGCCGTGATAGCGAATCATCGAGAACCGGCTGACGACGCCGCGCATGCCGGGCACCGACAAACACCCTTCCCACCCCTCCTCCATGTCTTGCGACACGGGCGTGATCGTCGGATTGATCAGCACCGTTTCGGGCACGGACGGCGCTTCCGGGTAACGCTCGTTCTGACCGAACCCGAAAATAACCACCTGCAGATCGACGCCGATTTGCGGCGCAGCCAACCCCGCACCGTTCGCATGGTGCATCGTCTCGAACATATCGGCGATGAGCGCGTGCAGTTCCGGGGTATCGAAGTGTTCGACGTTTTGGGCAATGCGCAGCAAGCGCGGATCGCCCATCTTCAAAATGTCACGAATCATGGCTTATCGCCCTCCAGGAGCTTGCGCATACCGTCTTCGTCGAGAATCTTGATTCCAAGTTCCTCAGCCTTGGCCAGCTTGCTTCCAGCTTCAGCGCCCGCCACGACGTAGTCAGTCTTCTTCGACACCGAACCGGCCACCTTTGCGCCGGCCGCTTCCAGCATTTCCTTCGCTTGCTCGCGCGCGAGCGTGGGCAGCGTACCGGTCAGCACGATCGTCTTGCCGGCCAGTACCCCTTGTGGCGCACGCGGCGCCGGCGGCCCTTCGGGCCACGTGACATTCGCACGCAATTGGTCGATTACGGTGCGATTGTGCGCCTCCGCAAAGAACTGATAAATCGATTCGGCCACCACCGGACCGATTCCCTCGACTTCCATCAAGGTCTCGACCGATGCATTCAAGATAGGATCGAGCGAACCGAAGTGGCGGGCAAGATCTTTCGCCGTCGATTCGCCAACGTCAGGAATACCCAACGCGAAGATGAAACGTTCCAGCTTCGTATGCTTGGCCTTCTCGAGCGAATCGATCAGGTTTTGCGCCGATTTGTCGGCGAAGCGTTCGAGCGCGACAAGCGTCGAAAAGCCCAGGTTGAACAAGTCGGCCGGCGTACGGACGAGGTTCTGCTCCACGAGCTGATCGATGATCTTCTCGCCCAGCCCGTCGATGTCCAATGCGCGCCGTTGCGCGAAATGCTCGAGCGCCCGTTTGCGCTGCGCCGGACAGACAAGCCCGCCCGTACACCGCGCCACCGCCTCGCCCGGCAACCGTTCGATAGCCGAGCCGCAGGCCGGACATGCAGTAGGCATGACGAACGGTTGGGCGCCTTCGACGCGCCGTTCCAGCACGGGGCCGACCACTTCCGGGATGACGTCGCCGGCGCGGCGCACGATCACCGTGTCACCCGCGCGCAAGTCCTTGCGGTGGACTTCGTCTTCGTTGTGCAGCGTGGCGTTCGTCACGGTCACGCCACCGACGAACACCGGCGCCAGACGCGCCACAGGCGTAATTGCACCGGTACGGCCGACGTTCACGCCAATATCGAGCAGTTCCGTCAGCGCTTCTTCCGGCGGGAATTTATGGGCGAGCGCGAAACGCGGCGCGCGCGAGACGAAGCCGAGCGCGTCCTGATCGATTTTGCGATTGACCTTGTAGACAACACCGTCGATGTCGTACGGCAGCGACTTGCGCTTCTCGCCGATGCGGCGATAGAAACCGAGCAGCCCCTCGGCGCCCTCAACGGTGTCGCGCTCGCCGCACACGGGCATACCGAGTTCGATGTACCAATCGAGCAGCGCATCGTGCGTATCGGGCATCTCCATGCCTTCAAGCGCGCCGATGCCATAGGAGAAAAAGGACAACGGCCGCTGCGCCGTGATGCTCGAGTCGAGCTGGCGCAAACTGCCCGCCGCCGCATTGCGCGGATTGGCGAACTCGCGTTGTCCCGCCTCGCGCTGATGTGCGTTCAGGCGATCGAAATCGCGCCTGAACATCAAGACTTCGCCCCGCACCTCGAGCACGCGCGGAATGCGATCGCCCTTCAAGCGCAGCGGGATCGAGCGCACGGTCCGCACGTTCTGCGTCACGTCCTCGCCGGTCGAGCCATCGCCGCGCGTGGCGGCCTGCACCAGGCGGCCGTCTTCGTAGCGCAAGGCAATCGCCAGCCCATCGAACTTCAGTTCGCAGGAATACTCGACGGGCGCACGATCGAGCCGGTCGCTCACGCGCTTGTCGAACGCAGTGACATCTTCGTCCGTAAAGCCGTTGTTCAACGACAGCATCGGCAGCGCATGAACGACGGATGCGAAGCCGCTGGCGACTTCCCCGCCAACCCGCTGCGTCGGCGATTCGGGCGTGATCAGATCGGGGTGCTCAGCCTCGATCGACTGCAACTCCGAGAACAAGCGATCGTATTCGGCGTCCGGGATCTGCGGCTGATCGAGAACGTAATACTGGTAGTTCGCCCGTTCAAGTTCGGCGCGCAGCCAGACGGCGCGTTCGGCCGGTTGGTCGGCGGGCGGAGGCGATTCGGCGTGGTTGCGAGCCATGTCGTTGATTTTATTCTGGATGCATACGAAATCGGGCGCGCTTCAGGGGCTGCTTTTCAGGTCAGCCCTAAGCGGGTTGCAGCCAACTGCGGCTAACTGCAGTCGAGCGCGGTTACTGGCTGAACAGGCGCCGCGTAGCGGCCGACCCGGCGGGAATCCCCGCCTCCTCGAGCCGCGCGTAAAGCGTCATCAGCTGCTTTTCGATCGCGAGCAGCGCCGGCTCAGGCAAGGGCCGCTGTTGATCGTCGACGACACGCCCGCCGATCCGCTCCGCCAGCGACTTCGCGTAATCGCACATAAGCCGGAACGGCAGGATGTCTTCATCGGCAACAGGCACATCGAGGATCAGCGTGATCATCTGCCCGCCCTTGTACGTCAGATCGTCGCGCAGGAAATTCGTATCGCCGAACTGCAGCATGAAGACGGGGCTTTGCTTCGCGTCGAGCTTGACGAAGCGCGTCCCGTCGCGCGACAGCAGCAAGCCGTCTTGCGAGGCCACGGCCTGCACGTAGTTGGCCGACCACGGGGCGCCGTCGGACAGTACGTTGATCGACAGCTGCGCGTCGCATTGAGCCGCAAACGTATCGAGTTCGCGCGCCATGGAGACCGTTTCGAGCATGTCCGGAAACTCGGGGGCGCCGTCGATCGCGTCGGCGAACTGCTGCACACCCGACACGAACTCCGAAAACTCCAATTCATTGAGCGGGCCGCTGCGGTTGGCCAGTTGCACCGCTGCACGCAGTTCCTCATAGCGCTCGGCGTTTTGCAGCAATTCCCACGCGCTGGCGCCTTCGGGCTTACCTTCGATATAAACGGGCTTGCTGCCCGCGCGGCGCAAGCGCTGCGCCAACGGCGACGCTTTTTCGCCGGAGATCGGCCCGGACAGGCGGATCGGCACCACGCAATCGATGCGGCGGTCGACGATATGCGGCGGCGCAGCCGAGATCGTCGTGGCCGCAGGCGTCACCGCTTGCGCATCGTCTCGCGCCGCTTCGGCGACGGCCCCGCCCATCGGCGGCTCCGACGTAAAACCGTTCGGCGTTGTCGTTTCCGCCTGGATATCGGCCGGAATATCGAGCGGCGCCGACACGCCGCCGAAACTCGGTTCGATTCGGGCGGCATCGCCTTCGTGCGAGCCGTCCGCTATCGACGGCTCGCGCCGTGCACCGGCCGCACCGCCTCGAGCCGGTTCGATAAACGGCCGCTCTTCCTCGAGGTCGCTGCGCGCGGGGCCCGGCTCGCTGTCGGCCGGCATCGGCCGCGGCATGCGGCGGCGCACCTTGGCGCCCTGCCACGCGTTATAGGCAACCACACCTCCCACCACGACGGCGCCCGCGCCGATCAATCCGAGTGTCAACTCGTCCATGCACGCTCCATGAAGCATTCCTGTGTCGCGGCCGCGCGCAGCGTTTGTCGTGCCGGCGCGGATCCGCTCGTTAGACGGTATTCTGGGCGAAACCGGCAGCCGTTTCCATGTCCACGGCCACGATGCGCGAAACACCTTGCTCTTGCATCGTCACGCCGATCAGCTGCTGCGCCATCTCCATCGCGATCTTGTTGTGCGAAATGAACAGGAACTGCGTTTTATCCGACATCGCGCGCACGAGGTTCGCGAAGCGTTCTGTGTTGGCGTCGTCCAGCGGCGCGTCGACTTCATCGAGCAAACAGAACGGCGCGGGATTCAGCTGGAACATCGCGAACACGAGCGCGGTGGCCGTGAGCGCCTTTTCCCCGCCCGAAAGCAGGTGAATCGTCGAATTCTTCTTGCCCGGCGGCTGCGCCATCACCTGCACGCCCGCGTCGAGAATTTCGTCGCCCGTCATGATCAGCTTGGCTTGCCCGCCGCCGAACAGGCGCGGGAACAGCTCGCCGAAATGCCGGTTGACCTCGTCGAACGTGCCTTGCAGCAAGGTGCGCGTTTCCTGGTCGATCTTGCGGATCGCGTCTTCCAGTGTTTCGATCGCGCGCGTCAAGTCCTCCGACTGCGCATCGAGGAACGTTTTGCGCTCCTTGGCCGCCGCCAGTTCGTCGAGCGCGGCCATGTTCACCGGCCCGAGCGCCGTGATCGCATTGTTGATCCGCGTGACTTCGCCTTGCAGATACGACGGCTTCATATCGGGCGTCAGCTTCGCTTGCAGCTGCGCTTCGTCCACGCCGGCCGCCTGAAGCTGCTCGACGAATTGCTCGCCCGCGATCCGGGCGGCCTGTTCCTTCAGTTGCAGTTCCGTGATCCGATCGCGCAGCGGCTGCAGCGATCGCTCCACGCTCAGGCGCGTTTCGTCGGCCTGGCGCAGCTTCGCCGTCAAATCGTCGAGTTCGTGGCGGGCCGCCGACAGCGCACCTTCCTTATGCGATCGAACTTCCAACGCTTCTTGCAGGCCCGTATGGGTGGTCTGCTCGTTGATCGTTTCCAGTTCGGCGCGCGCATCCTCCAGCGTCCCGGCAATGCGCTCGCTCTGCTCGTGGGCGACCTGGATGCTGCGCTTGAGCTCGTCGATCCGGGCCGCCATGTTGCGCGCGGCGAAGCGCGCATCGGATGCGGCGCGTTCGAGATCGCGTGCGTGCGTGCGCGCCGCCGATAGCGTCTCGTCGAGCGATTCGAACGCCAGTTGGTTCTCTTCGAAGCGCGCCTGCAGTTGCGCCAGCTCGCCGTCGTGGCGTTCGAAGTTCGCCTCGGATTCCGCGCGCTGGGCCCGCTGCTCTTCGATTTGCGCGGTGATCTCTTGGAGTTCTTCGCGGATCTGCGTGCTGCGTTGCGTATAGCGCTCGTGCGCCTGCGTAAGCTTGAGCACATCCAATTGCAGCGCATGCACCCGCTGCGTCGCGCGCTCCGCCTGCGCCCGCGCCTCGGTCAAGGCTTGCGACGCCTGCGTATGCGCCGCTTCCGCACGGATCGCCGCCGTCTTCGCTTCATCGGCGAGCAACGTCTGGGCGCGCAGCTGGCGCGTGAGATTTTCGATTTCCTGCTGCCGCGCGAGCATGCCCGCTTGCTCGGAATCGGCTGCATACAGTTGTACGCCGACACGCGTCACGACGTGCCCGGCCTTGACGACGAGCATCGCCCCTTCGGGCAATTGCGCGCGCATGGCCAGCGCCTGGGTCAGATCGTCGGCGACATAGGCCGCGCCCAGCCAGTCGCTCAGCACGGCGCGCAGGCCGGCGTCGTCGATGCGCACGAGCGACAGCAGCGGCGTCAAACCGGCCGGCGTTTCGCGCGGCGCACCGGCCGACGGCGGCGCGTAGAAAGCCAGCTTGGCAGGCGGCGCATCGCTCGCAAAGGCGCGAACCCAGTCGAGATTCGAAATCTCGAGCGCGGCCAGCCGCTCGCGCAAGATCGATTCGAGCGCCGCTTCCCAGCCCGCTTCGACGTGCAGCTTCTTCCACAGGCGCGGCAGCCCGGCGAGTTCATGCTTGTCGAGCCAGGGCTGGATCTTGCCCTCGGTCTGCACGTTTTCCTGCAACTGCTTGAGCGCAACGAGCCGCGCCTCGAGCTGGTGTATCTGGGCGCTCTCGCGTTGCACGCGATCCTGCGCCTCGCGACGCTCGGCCTCCACGCGCGGCAGCGTGTCCTGCGCCTGAGCGAGACGCGCCTGGGCGTCGTTCAGTATCTCTTCCTGCTCGGCGAGCTGCATGCGCTGCTCTTCGAGCTGCGCTTCGTCCGGCGCGTCGAGACCGCCTGCTTCCGATTTGAGCCGTTCATGCCGCAGTTGCAACTGCTGCAACTGCTGATCGGCATTGCGCTGGTGCGCCGCCTCGAGCTTGATCGCCTGCTCCGTTTGGGCGATCCCTGCGCGCTCCTCGTTCAGTTGCGCCTGCGCGTCGCGCCAGCGTGCTTCGAGCGCAGGCAGCTCGTCGTGCTTGGCCGCTGCTTCGTCTTCCGCCAGCGCCGCTTTTTCCTCGGCGAGCGCAAGCTCTTCCTCGGCTTGTTCGAGATCGTCGCGCGCCTTTTCCGCCTGCCCCTGCCATTGCTCGCGCTGCGCCGTGAGCGCGGCGATCTGCGCTTGCGCGCGATTGCGCGATTCGATGACGAACTTGATCTCGGCCTCGAGCCGGCTCACTTCGGCATTGGCCTCGTACAGCGAACCCTGCGCACCCTGCATCGCGTCGCTGGCCGCATAGTGCGCCACGCGCCGCGTTTCGAGGTCGGCTTCGACTTCGCGCAGCTTGGCTGTCTGTGCTTCGAGATCGATTTGCGCTTCGGCGATCGCGCGCTGCTGACGGCCTTGCTCGCCGGCCGCTTCGTTTTTGCGCAACAGCCACAGCAGACGTTGCTTCTCTTCGCCGGCCGTCTGCAGTTCCTTGAACTTCGTGGCGACGATGGCCTGCGCCTCAAGCTTTTCGAGGTTGGTGCCGAGTTCGCGCACGATATCTTCGACGCGCGTCAGATTCTCGCGCGTATCGTGCAGGCGGTTCTCGGTTTCGCGGCGGCGTTCCTTGTACTTCGACACGCCCGCGGCCTCGTCCCGAAACACGCGCAGCTCTTCGGGCTTCGCTTCGATGATGCGCGCGATCATGCCTTGGCCGATGATCGCGTAGGCACGCGGGCCGAGACCCGTTCCGAGGAAGATGTCCTGGATGTCGCGCCGGCGCGCGGGCAGGTTGTTGATGTAGTAGCTCGAGGTGCCATCGCGCGTGAGCACGCGCTTCACGGCGATCTCGCCGTATTGCCCCCACTGGCCGGCCGCGCGTCCTTCGGAATTATCGAAGACGAGTTCGACGCTCGCGCGGCTCCCTGGCTTGCGCGCCGTCGAGCCATTGAAGATGACGTCCTGCATCGATTCGCCGCGCAGTTCCGAGGCGCGCGATTCGCCGAGCACCCATCGCACGGCGTCGATGATGTTGGACTTGCCGCATCCGTTCGGGCCCACCACGCCGACGAGCTGGCCCGGGACCTGGAAATGCGTGGGATCGACGAAGGACTTGAAGCCAGCGAGTTTGATCGAGGTCAGACGCACGGCGTTATCGCTGTTTTGATGGTGGTCGAACAAAAACGCGGCCGGCCTCGCCCGCGCACGACACCGCGGCCAGCGAACCGGCGCCGCCGCAGCGCATGCGCGGCGTGCCGCCGCCGCGATGCTTGTGGGTCGCGAAGACAGGCGCGGCCAAGACCGGGCGCTGCTGCGCGAGCAAGTGGCAATCATACCATCGCAGGCTCGCCGCGCCGCCTCGGACGCGGCCGGCGCACATGCCGAATGCACCGCCGAGCGCGCCGGCCAAGCTATAATGAGGGCCTTTTCCGCCAGAGGACGGCGCGCCCGAAACTGGAGCGGCCAAGCGCGATAAGCGCAACAAGCAAGCGCGACGAGCGCACAAGCGGCGTCCTCGCCAACGTGCCCACCAAACCGACGTGAATCCGCTACTCGACCGCCTCCAACCTTATCCGTTCGAAAAGCTGCGCGCGCTGTTGAAAGACGCAACGCCTCCGGCCGATCTGCCGCACATCAGCTTCGGTATCGGCGAGCCGAAACACGCGACGCCCGCGCTCATCCGCGAAGCCGTTGTCGCCTCGCTCGATACGCTTTCGAGCTATCCGGCCACGATCGGCTCGGCCGCACTGCGCGAATCCATCGCCGCTTGGGCCGTGCGCCGCTATGGTCTGCCCGCGCTCGATCCGAATACGGAAGTGCTGCCCGTCTCGGGCTCGCGCGAAGCGCTGTTCGCGCTGGCGCAGACAGTGGTGGACGGCACGCTGCCCGGCTCGGTCGTGCTCTGCCCGAATCCGTTCTATCAGATCTATGAGGGTGCGGCGCTGCTGGCCGGCGCCGAGCCTTATTTCGTCAACAGCGATCCGGCGCGCAACTTCGCCTGCGATTATTCGGCTGTGCCCGACGACGTCTGGGCGCGCACGCAGCTGCTGTACGTCTGCTCGCCGGGCAACCCCACCGGGGCCGTGCTCACGCTCGACGATTGGCGCGAACTGTTCGCCTTGTCCGATAAGCACGGGTTCGTGATTGCGTCGGACGAATGCTATTCGGAGATTTATTTCGACGAAGGCCATCCCCCGCTCGGCGGCTTGCAGGCGGCGCACGCGCTCGGGCGCGGCTTCGAACGGCTCGTGATGCTCTCGAGCCTGTCCAAGCGCTCGAACGTTCCCGGGATGCGTTCGGGCTTTGTCGCCGGCGACGCGGCACTCTTGAAGCGCTTCCTGCTCTATCGCACCTATCACGGCGCGGCTATGTCGCCCGTCTATCAAGCAGCGAGTGCCGCCGCCTGGAGCGACGAGGCGCACGTGCGCGAGAACCGCGCCAAATACGTCGCCAAGTTTTCGACCGTCACGCCGATGCTGACCGATGTCCTCGATGTCCGGCTGCCGGACGCCGCGTTCTATCTGTGGGCGAATGTCGAGCGCACGGGCCTCACCGACACCGAGTTCGCCCGGCGCCTGTACGCCGACTATAATGTCACGGTTCTGCCGGGCTCCTATCTCGCGCGCACCGCGCACGGCGTGAATCCCGGCTGCAATTTCGTTCGCCTGGCGCTCGTCGCCGATGTCGCCGAATGCGTCGATGGCGCCAAACGCATCGTCGATTTCTGCCGCAGCGTCTCGCGCTGATCCGCGCCGGCGCCCGCGACAGCCAAGCCAGGCGCCGGCATCGGTTCGCGGGCTGTGCCATGCCCCGCTCAGCCCTTGCGCCGCACCGTTAGCCATACCCGTTATCTTCCGATTTCCGACTTCACTTAGCGAAACTACCGCCATGTCGCAACACATTCAGAGCATCATCGACAACGCCTGGGAAAACCGTGCCGAGCTGTCGCCGAAGGCGGCGCCGGCCGAAGTGCGCGATGCCGTCGCACACGCGATCGAACAGCTCGACAAGGGCCTTTTGCGCGTCGCCGAAAAGCAGGACGGCCAGTGGGTCGTCAATCAATGGCTGAAGAAGGCCGTGCTGCTCTCGTTCCGCCTTGAAGACAACGCGCCGATGCCCGCCGGCGGCTACTCGCAGTTCTACGACAAGGTGCCCTCGAAGTTCGCGAACTACACAGCCGAGGATTTCGCGGCCGGTGGCTTCCGCGTCGTGCCGCCCGCCATCGCCCGCCGCGGCTCGTTCATCGCCAGGAACGTCGTCTTGATGCCGTCGTATACGAACATCGGCGCCTATGTCGACGAAGGCACGATGGTGGACACGTGGGCAACGGTCGGCTCGTGCGCGCAGATCGGCAAGAACGTGCACCTGTCGGGCGGCGTCGGCATCGGCGGCGTGCTGGAACCGCTGCAAGCCAACCCCGTCATTATCGAAGACAACTGCTTCATCGGCGCACGCTCGGAAGTCGTCGAAGGCGTGATCGTCGGCGAGAATTCGGTCATTTCCATGGGCGTCTACCTCGGCCAAAGCACGAAGATCTACGATCGCGAAACGGGCGAAGTCAGCTACGGCTACGTCCCGCCGGGTTCGGTCGTCGTCGCCGGCAACCTGCCCTCGAAGGACGGCTCGCACAGCTTGTACTGTGCCGTCATCGTCAAGAAGGTCGACGCCAAGACGCGCGCCAAGGTTGGCTTGAACGAACTGCTGCGGGGCGATTGATGAGCGCGCCCGGCACTGTCGTCGTCTACGGCATTCCGAACTGCGACACCGTCAAGAAAGCGCGCACGTGGCTGGAATCGCATGGCGTCGCGTTCGAATTCCACGACTTCAAGAA
>NZ_JBQCDN010000120.1:0-5726 GCF_051961175.1 Trinickia sp.
CTGGCTACGGCCAGGGCTTTGTTTTTCTAATAGTGATCGTGCGTAAGAAGCCGACACCCGCGTAATCCGGTGGCATGTCGCTGCGTATAGCACCGCCAAAGCGCTTCTCAGTCGACCCGAACCCCAAGCAAAAACCGCGCGCGCACATCGTCTCCATTGAATTCGGTGACGGATTCTAGTTTAATGGGCTGCTCAGATCGGCAGCCGCGACGCCGAGCCAGTGGCGCGGCACCGCCCTCGAAGCGGCGGGCCCCCTGCGGGATACTTAAAATGCGACGGGCATCGATGGCCGGCGCGCGAAGAACCTAACCCAAAAAGGGAAACTCGATATGTCTCGCCGCCGCCGGACACTGATTGCTGCAATCGCCGCGATTTGGGCCACGACCGCGCTCGCCGGCGCGCCGCGCGGCGACTACGGCGTCGGCGAATCCACGCGCACGATTCACCCTGCGGTCGAGCGAGAGTGGCGCGGCGCATCCATGCACGCGCTGCTCGCTCGCGTTTGGTATCCGGTCGATCCTCTGCTGCCCGAGCAATCGCGCGACATCGGCCCACCGAATCAGCCGATCTTCCAAGCACACCGCTTCGCCGACGGGGCACCGGTGGCTCCGGCGCCCGCACGACACCCGCTCATCGTCATTTCGCATGGCACCGGGGGCAGCGTCGACGATCTCGATTGGCTCGCCTCGGGCCTGGCGGCACGCGGCTACATCGTCGCCGGCGTCAATCATCCGGGCAACAACGCATTGGGACCGCTCACGCGCGAAGGCCTCGTGCTGTGGTGGGAGCGCACCACGGATTTGAGCGAATTGCTCGATGCCATGCTGGCCGACGCGACGCTCGGCCCGCACATCGATGCGAGCCGGATTGGCGCGGCCGGCTTCTCGTTAGGCGGCTATACCGTGCTGGAACTCGCCGGAGCGCGCACGGATCTCCGGTCATTCGAAGCCTTTTGCCATTCGAGCGCTGCCGATTCGAACTGCCATCCGCCCGTGGCGAAAACGACGGCGGCCGCCCCCGCTCCGCTTTCCGCCGCAGCGCTCGCGTCGATGCAA
This sequence comes from Trinickia sp., assembly GCF_051961175.1. Lineage (GTDB taxonomy): Bacteria > Pseudomonadota > Gammaproteobacteria > Burkholderiales > Burkholderiaceae > Trinickia. The sequence goes on from NZ_JBQCDN010000120.1 coordinate 1,056, forward strand.
CGCTCGGGCGCGTCGTACCGCGACAAGCGGATCAAAGCCGTCCTCGCCATCGCGCCCGCGATCGGAGAAGCGCTGGACGGCGCCTCGCTCGCAGGAATCGACATTCCCATTCAACTCATCGCCGGAACGGCCGACGTCACCGCGCCGCCGCCCACCAACATCGAACGCATCGCCGGCCTGCTTCTGCATCCGCGCGTCGACATGATCCCCGGTGCGACCCATGATACGTTTTTGGATACGTGCCTGCCGACGATGACAGCGACGCTCGCACGCTTGTGCGAAGACCCGCCGCTCGTGAACCGCGACGCCGCACATGCACGGGCGATCGACTGAGCCGTCGAATTCTTCGATTCCGCCTTGCGCGAAAATCCGTCGCCGTCGCATTAGATGTAACGTGCGTATTTGCACCGATAAGCATGCAGCGAAGCATTTCCGAAACCGCTGCGCGCCACGGGCTTTTCGCTGGTCTACAGTACGGGGGTGGCGCTGTTCGGCGGCTTCTCCCCGTTCATCGTCGCCTCCTTCGTCAATGCGACTGGCGACTGGATGGCGCCCGCGTACTACATGATCGCTTGCAGCGTGATCTCGCTCGGGGCGCTGGCGGCATTGCCCGAGCCACGTCATACTCGCTAGGCATGGGCGTTCGCCGCCACCGCCCCTTTCCCGTTTTCCTGTCGCGATGAGAATCAAGACGAAGATCTTTCTGCTGGCGATCGTGCCGTTCCTCGTCGCGATCGCGGGCATCGGTATCGGCGTTCGCTTGCAGGCGACGGCGCTCGCCGACGCACAGCGTAAAACCGTCGAAACGGCCTACCTTTCCAGCAAGCAGGCCGAACTCCGGCATTACGTCGAACTCGCCACAAGCGCGATCGCGCCGTTCTACGACGCCAGCGGCGACCCTAACAACCCCAACACGAGCCCCAACGACGATGAGGCGCGCAAGCGCCAAGCGCTTGCCGTCTTGCAACGCCTCGATTTCGGCCCGGACGGCTATTTCTTCGTCTACGACATGCGTGGCAATTCGCTGATGCATCCGCGCGAGCCCGATCTCGTCGGACATAATTGGTGGCTGCTCAGAGATCCCAACGGCGGTCTGACGATTCAGCAGCTGATTGACGCAGCGAATAAGGGCGGCGGCTATGTGCGCTATGTCTGGCATCGGCCGTCGACGAACCGCCTGGAACCGAAACTCGGGTACGTCGTGCCGCTGCCGCGCTGGCGCTGGATGATCGGCACCGGCATCTATCTCGATGGCGTCAAAGAGACGCTGGCCGGCATCGACAACAGCGCATCGGCCAACATTGGCCGCACGATGATGTGGATCGGCGCCATTGCGCTGGCCGGCTTTGGCGTGATCATGGCCTGCGCGCTCTTTCTGAACGTCTCCGAGCATCGCAGTGCCGATGCGAAACTGAAGCGTCTCGCGCAAAGGGCGGTCGAATCGCAGGAACAGGAGCGCGCGCGCCTCTCTCGCGAACTGCACGACGGCATCAGCCAAATGATGGTTTCGGTGAAGCTGCTGCTCGAATCGGCGCTCGCCCGCCTCGAACGGGCGGGCGCCCCGCACGTCCGCGTCCCCAGCGCGGAAGCGGCACTCGGCACGGCGCTCACGCGCTTGTCGCACGTCCTGCGCGAAGTACGGCGCATTTCGCATGCGTTGCGCCCTTCGATGCTCGACGACCTCGGCCTGACCGCCGCGCTCGAGCAATTGACGCGAGAACTCGCCGAGGAAACGGGCATCGAGGTGCAAGTCGAGACGGATGCTGCCTCGCGCAAAGCTACGCTGCCGGCGGCGATCAACACGGCGTTGTTCCGGATTGCACAGGAAGCCCTGACGAACATCGTGCGGCACGCACGCGCCTCGCACGCTACGCTCGCGTTCGCCGTGCACGGCAAGACGGTCACGCTGACGATCGCCGATAACGGACAGGGCTTCGATGTCGACCGCATACAGGCCGATGCGCGCGGCGGCATCGGCTTGCGCAACATGCGCGAACGGCTCGATGCGCTGGCTGGTATGCTGACGATCGCTTCGCAGCCTGGGCAGACGGTCGTCACAGCAACGGTGCCGTTGCCGCCCTCCCATGCTTCCCATTCCACGCGCGCCGCCGAACCCGCGCAGACCGATCGTCCGTCATGAACGCGCTCGCTCCTCCCCGCCCTGCCAACCTCATCCTCGTCGACGATCATCCGCTCGTGCGGGACGGCTTGCGATTGCGCCTCGAGGGCGTACCGGGACTCGTCGTCGCTGGCGAAGCGGGCAACGCCCAAGACGCGCTGGCGCTGGCCGAGCGGCTGGCACCCGATCTCGTTTTGATGGATGTGGGGATGAACGGGATGAACGGCATCGCGCTTGCCGGGGTTTTTCACGAACGTTTTCCAGCCGTGCGCGTGCTGATGCTATCGATGCACGACAACATCGAATACGTGACGCAGGCGGTGCGAGCGGGCGCGAGCGGGTATGTGCTGAAGGATTCGCCGGCCACTGAAATCGTCCACGCGATTTCAGCGGTACTCGACAACCGCACGTTCTTCAGCGCGGGCATCGCCGCCCGCATGATCCAGGCGAGTGCGCTCCAAACGCCGGCGGAACGCCTGACGCGGCGCGAGAGCGAGATTCTGGATGCCCTGGCCGAAGGGCTCTCGAGCAAGCAGATTGCCGAGCGTTATGGGCTATCGGTGCGAACCGTCGAAACGCACCGGCTCAACATCAAGCGCAAGCTCGAAATAGAAGGGCAAGCCGAGCTGATCAAAGTGGCCGTGGAGCGGCGCCGGCGTTGACCGGCGCCGGCAGGATCACTCGGTGCGCGCGTTGTGCGCGGCGAGGAATTTGATGAGCCCGTCGATCCCGCCTTGGCTCAGCTGCGCCTTGAATTGATTCTGATAGACCTGGATGAGCCAGGCGCCCGACATGTCAATGTCGTAAATCTTCCATTCATTGCCGGTCTTGCTAAGCCGGTAGCCCACTTGCTGGCTATCCCCCGGCGTCGTCACCGTCGACATCACGAGTGCATCGTTGGCCGCCGCCTCCTCGGCCTTGAACGAAAAATGCGCATCCTGCGTACCGAGCTGCGCGAGCGAGGCGGCGTACGTGCGCGTCATCAGGACTTTAAATTGCTTCGCCAGTTCTTGCTGCTGCGCGGGTGTCGCTTGCTTCCAGGCGTCGCCGACGGCGATCCGGGCGGTCCTGTCGAAGTTCGTAGCCGGCAAAAAGTGCGTCTGCACGACTTGCGCGATCTTCGCCATGTCCCCGCTGCGGGCGGCAGGGTCCTGCTTCATGGCATCGATGGTCCCCACGACGGCTTGCTTGACGACGTCGACAGGCGCCGTTTGCGCCCAAGCGGCGGCGCTCACGAACGCCGCGGTAAAAAAAGCGAACAGATGACGTTTCATGGAATTTCGAGCTCGATGGAAAGAGTGCCGGCGGCACCCTCGCGCGCGCGAGGGGCCGATAGGGCGGTGCGGGAAGTATACCGATCCCGGGCACTTCCGGTTTCAACGCACGACTTCGACGCACGCCAAGGGCGAGCGGTTCCGCGATGCGGTGCGCGGTGGCCGTCGGTGCCGGCCCGTCCCCCGGTATACTTAGGTGTTTTGCCTCCCCTGCTCCACTGCCTCCCCATCCATGCTGACGTCCCTCATCGTCCGACTCGTTGACTGGTCTGTAAGCCGACCGGTTTGGGTCGTCGTACTTGCCTTCGTGCTGGCCGCGGCGAGCGGCGTCTATACGGTGCGGCACTTCCAGATCAACACCGACGTCAGCAAGCTCATCGAAACCGACGCGCAATGGTCCGCGCTCAGCGATGCGATGGATCGCGCCTTTCCGCAGCGCGACGAAACCATCCTGGCCGTCGTTGAGGCCGGCGCCCCCGAAATGGCCGACGCGGCTGCCGATGCATTGGCGGGCGCCTTGTCCAGCCCCGCGCATCATGCGCAGATCGGCGCCGTGTCGCAACCCGGCGGCGGGCCGTTGTTCCAGCACGACGGCATGCTGTTTCTGCCCACCGGCAGCGTCGCCAGCACGACGGCCCAGCTCTCGCAAGCGCGTCCGCTGATCAATACGCTCGCGCACGACCCAAGCGTCACGGGGCTGTCCACGACCCTATCGACGATGCTCGGCCTGCCGTTGCAGTCGGGCCAAGTCAAATTGCCGGCGATGGCGAACCTGTTGACGCGCGCGGCCGATACCGTCGATGCCGTCCTGGCGGGCAAGCAGGCGGCGTTTTCCTGGCGGGCGCTCGTCGATACGGATGCCGCGCATCAACCCGCGCGCGCGTTCGTCACCGTGACGCCCGTGGTCAATTACGGCGCACTGCAGGCGGGCGCGCAGGCGTCGGATACGATTCGCGCGGTGGCCCGCCAACTCGACCTGCAAAAGCGTTACGGCGCCGTGGTGCGCCTGACCGGCGAGCAGCCGCTCGCGGACGAGGAATTCGCGTCGGTCGAAGACGGTGCCGTCGTCAACGGCATCGGCACGCTCATCGTGGTCCTGGTGATTCTCTGGCTTGCCCTGCGTTCGAAACGGATGATCCTCGCCGTGCTCGTCACGCTGGCGGTGGGCTTGCCCATCACGGCCGCGCTCGGCCTGATGATGGTCGGCTCGCTGAACATGATCTCGGTGGCGTTCATGGTGCTGTTCATCGGGCTCGGCGCCGATTTCGCGATCCAGTA
>NZ_JBQCDN010000121.1:0-19715 GCF_051961175.1 Trinickia sp.
TCGCGGCCCATGCTGCGTCATAGCCGAACGGCGCGTACGAGAGCACGTCCACGCCGAACTTCTGTTTGAACTTGTCGGCGAACCCCTTGCCGACAGGTGTGCTGTCGAGCGGACGGCCGTATTCCCATGCCATCGCGCCTTCGGACACATCCCCAGCCAGCTTGATGAAGTCGATGTCCTTCACGCCGCCGCCGCCGACGTACTGCGCCTTGATTCCGAGCTGCGTCATCTGTTTCATGATGCCTGCCGCCTGCGGATTCAGTGCGCCGACGAAAATGAGATCCGGGTTCTTGGACTTGATGTTCGTCAGTTGCGTCTTGAAGTCCGTCGCCTGGTTCGTCGTGTATTCACGATCGACGATATCGCCGCCCTTCGTCACGACCGTCACGAACTGCCCCTTCTTCACCTGGTACATCGTCGAGGAGCCGTTCTTCAGCGAACCATCCGCGTTGAACGCGATATGGCCCGTGATGCCGTCGAAGCTGATGCTTTGCAGCTTCGGCCGGTAGTCGTCCGGCTTCGTCGAGCCCGCCGCTTGCATCGCCTTGATGGCCGCCCACGCCGCGTCATAGCCGAACGGCGCGTACGACAGCACATCCACACCGAACTTGGCTTTGAAGCGCTCGGCGAACTTCGCGCCGACCGGCGTGCTGTCGAGCGGGCGCCCGTACTCCCACGCCATCGCGCCTTCGGCGCTATCGCCGGCCAGTTTGATGAAGTCGACGTCCTTGACGCCGCCGCCGCCCACGTACTGCGCCTTGATGCCGAGCTGCGTCATCTGCTTCATGATGCCGGCGGCTTGCGGATTGAGTGCACCGACGAAGATCAGATCAGGGTTTTTGCCCTTGATATTCGTGAGCTGCGTCTTGAAATCGGTCGCCTGGTTCGTCGTGTATTCGCGATCGACAATGTTGCCGCCGTGCGCCTTGACGGCCTTCACGAATTCGTCGGCTTCGCCCTGGCCGAACGCCGTGCGATCGTCGATGACGGCAATGCGCTTGGCCTTGGTGGTCTCGACTGCATACACGCCCGCGGTGCCGGCGTTCTGCGCGTCGCTCGAAATCACCATGAAGATGTTCTTGTAGCCGCGTCCGCTGATCATCGGATTCGTCGCGGCGGGATCGATGTCGGGGATGCCGGCCTTTTCGTATAGCTCGGAAGCGGGGATGGTCGTGCCCGAGTTGAAGTGGCCCACGACGACGGACACGCCTTCATCGACGAGTTTTTGCGCGACTTGCACGCCGACGCGCGGATCGGCCTGATCGTCTTCGGTGACGAGCTCGAACGAAGCGGGTTGGCCATTGATCTTGATGCCCTGGGCTTTCGCGTCGTCGAGCGCCATTTTGACGCCGTCTTCCAAATCTTTGCCGTAACTCGCATTGGGCCCGGTGAGCGGAGCGGCAAAGCCGATTTTCACGACGGTATCCGCGCGGGAGGCGAGCGGGACAAGCGCGAGAAATGCTCCAACTGCAACTGCGACAGGGGTAAGGGTGTTCGCAAAACGCATGTTGATTCCTTTGTCGGCAAGCATGAAGTCACTGCTATGGCGTGCATGCCGGCAGCGCTTGGGCGCTACGCTCGGCGTGGTCGGGCGGTGGCCGGTGCACGGCTCTTGTTCGTCTGATACAGCGTGTGGCGGGCACCTCCTGCAAGCATGTGTGGATCGAACCGCTGGACGTGAGAACCGCCGCTGCGATTATTGGCACGACTATAGAAAACCAATATCGCTCCGTCTTGACCTTTCGCGACGATTCCTGTGCGCATTTCGGCATAGTCGCGTAGGCGCAGGCAATCGGGATTAATACGCGCGAAATTCGCGCAGTGGCGGCCCCCGTATTCGTCCTCGTTTGCCCTCATTCGTCCTATTGGTCGCATTTTTTGCAGCGCAACGCGCAAAGCGGACCCAACATCACTCCGAACAATCCCTAACGACGCGAGCGTCAAGTTTGCACTGCGGTATGCCGTTTACCTGCACGGAGGATCACGAGTCCTCGCAGCTAATTCGTCAGAAGGAATCGTCTGAATGTTTGCGTCAATTCGAGCTCGCGTGCTCGCAGCTTGCCTCGCCATCGTCGTTGGCTCTTTGGTCGTCAACGCGGCACTGAACTTCTTCGTCGTCAACTTCCACGAGAAGGACACCATCAACAACAATCTCGTCGCGCTCGCGAACGGGCACGATGCCGGCATTGCCGAATGGGTCGCATCGAAGACGGCGGCGATCGCCGCGCTGCAGGACATCACAGTAGGCGGTGCGGATCCCTCCGCCGAATTCAAACAGGCGATGGCCGCCGGCGGTTTCTCGAACGTCTATGCGGGTTACGCGGACAAGAGCGCCAAGTTCGGCGACGCCACCGGCATCCCGCCCGACTACGATCCGACCGCGCGCCCGTGGTACAAGCAGGCGGCCGCGGCGGGCAAGCCCGTCGTCACGCCGCCTTATGTCGATGCAGGCACGGGCAAGCTCGTCGTCGCGTTCGCGGTGCCGATCGTTCGCGATGGCTCGCTCAAGGCCGTCGTGTCCGGCGACGTCGCAATGGACAGCGTGATCGCCAACGTGAAGTCGATCCATCCGACGCCGGCCAGCTTCGGCTTGCTCGTCGACGGCGCGGGCGATATCGTGGCCCACCCGGATTCGAAGCTCACGCTCAAACCCATCTCGGCACTGATGCCGAGTATGACGGCGACGACGGTCGCATCGCTCGCCGGCGCCTCCGAGCCGCTTGAAACGGAAGCGGACGGCCGCTCGGTACTGCTGCGCGGCGTGAACGTTCCGGGCACGGATTGGGCCGTCATTGTCGCGCTCGACGAAGGTGAGGCGAAGGCGGGCATCCGCTCGTTCCTGACGACGTCGGCGATCGCGCTCGTCGTCATCGTCCTGCTTGCCGCGGCGATTGTGTCGGCGATCACCTCGAAGGCATTCAAGCGCCTGTCGCTCGTGCGCGATGCGATGGATTCGATCGGCTCGGGCACGGGCGATCTGACTCGGCGCTTGCCGGCCGAAGGCCGCGACGAAGTGGCCCAAATCGCGGGCTCGTTCAATAAATTCGTCGATAAGCTGCGCGACGTGATGCGTCAGATTCGCGATACCAGCGAATCCGTGCGCACGGCCGCCGACGAAATCGCGGCGGGTAACCTCGATTTGTCGGGCCGCACGGAATCGGCCGCAGCCAGCTTGCAGGAAACGGCGGCCTCGATGGAAGAGATCACCTCCACAGTGACGCAATCGGCCAGTTCGGCGCGGCAGGCCAACGACATGGCGGGCTCGGCTTCGAGCGTGGCATCCCGCGGCGGGCAGGTCGTCTCGGAAGTGGTGGCGACGATGGGCAACATCGAATCGGCCTCGGGCAAAGTCGGCGACATCATCGGCGTGATCGACGGCATCGCGTTCCAGACGAACATCCTGGCGTTGAACGCCGCGGTGGAAGCGGCGCGCGCGGGCGAGCAGGGCCGCGGCTTCGCTGTCGTGGCCGGGGAGGTGCGCAGCTTGGCCCAGCGCAGCGCGCAGGCCGCCAAGGAGATCAAATCGTTGATCGAATCGACGATCGACAGCGTCTCCTCGGGCTCGAGCCAGGTCAAGCGCGCGGGCGACACGATGACGGAAATCGTCTCGAACGTCTCGAGCGTGACGACGATCATGTCCGAAATCACCCATGCCGCCGACGAGCAGACGCGCGGCATTCAAGAGGTCAACCGCGCGGTGTCGCAGCTCGACGAGATGGTTCAGCAGAATGCGGCGCTCGTCGAGGAATCGGCTGCCGCGGCGTCGGCGTTGCAGAGGCAGGCGGTCACGCTCGCCGGTGCCGTTGCGCAGTTCAAGCTCGATTGACGTTCGGGACGGCCGGATTCAACCGGCATCGATCGACCAGGCGCCGAGCCAGTCGCGCGGCTCCGCGATCTCGTCTTGAGCCGCGACGAGCTCGAGCTCGTAGCGGCCCGCCGCATAGGTCGCCTTCAGCACGGCGTGCACGGCGGACACGGCATGCTCGAATGCCGTGCGCAGCGGGTCGCCGGCGAGCCGCCGCGCAACGAACGTCGCGCTCGTGAGCTCGCCCACCCCGACGGGCTGGCGCGCGAACGGATAGCGCGGATGCTGGGTCATCCACGCTTCGCGCTCGGTGACGACGAGCAGATTGACACGGTCCGCCGGGCTGTTGCGGTCGATCAGCTGTTTGACGAGGATGACCTGCGGGCCGCTGCGAATGATCTCGCGGCAAGCGCAGACGGCATCGTCGACCGTTTCGATCGTGCGGCCGACGAGCTTTTGCAGCGTGTCGTGCGTGGGCGAAAGCCCATCGGCCAGCGCGGGCATCGTCTCGAGCAGGTATTCGTCGACGCTCGCACCCGCGCCCGCGCCGATGACGGGCGTGCAAAAGTGCCACGCTTCGGGGTTGGTCGCCTTGACGGCGCGAACGATGTCGATGACGGCCTGCGCGTGCGCCTTGGAGCCGAGGTAGCCCGAAACGATGGCGTCGCAGCGCCTGAGCATGCCGATCGCACCGATGCCTTCGACGAGATCGGTCATTTGCGGCGGGTCGATCGCGCTGCCGGCCCAGTGGCCGTATTGCATGTGGTTCGAGAACTGCATCGTATCGAGCGGCCAGACGTTCACGCCCAGCCGCTGCATCGGAAAGACGGCAGCGCTGTTGCCCGCATGGCCGAATACGACGTGCGGTTGAATGCTCAAGACGTTTTTCATGATGAGTGTGCTCGCGTGAGGCGCACTGTGCGCTCGGCCCGGCTGCGCAACCGGGTGTGTCGATTCGACGCCGCGCCGCACGCTGCTCCTCCGAAAGTCCGATATTTGCAAGATACATGAGTTGTTGCGTCGCGTCATCGGGCGCCGTCAGCAACCCGCGGACCTGATCGCCGGGCAGGCGGGGCAGGCATTCCCGGAATGGCCCCTAAAAACGTGCCCGGCCGTCCCGGCGTTGCTTGGAGCCGACGAATTGGCGCAGCCCCATGCCCGCTGCTAAGCGTTTTCCCGCACGCACTGCTACAATTGCCTGTTTCCAAAGTTTACAAAGCGTGCTGGCGGTTGCCCGGCAGCCGGCCCCTGTCACTCTTGGCGGGGCGGTCTCGGTGCGCTTCGTGTTCGTTTCGCGGGCGGCGCGCGAGCCGAGGCACGGTGTCGCGCCGCACGCTAAGAAGAACCAAGGAGTAGCCAACGTGCCAGCAAGCGTCTCATCGAACGGGTCGTCCGCGCTACGCGCGCGCGCGCTAGCGGCCGCTGCCGCGGCGCGTGCGGCCGGCGAAGGCGGCATGCGATGACGTTTTCGCCCGTGACCCTCTGGGATTGGGTGCTCGTCGCGTTATGCTGCATTGCGACGGCTTATGTCGTCGTTGCCGCGCTCGCGTTGCCGTCGGCACGCGCGCTCGCTCAGCGCTTCCCGCGCAAAGGCGCGCTGGGCGGCCAGGGGTACCGGCCGTTGGAGCCCGTGAGCGTGCTCAAGCCGCTGTGCGGCGCCGAGCCGCGTCTTTACGAAAACCTTTCGACATTCTGCCGGCAGACGCATCCGTGCTACCAGCTGCTGTTCGGCGTATCGTCCTCGGCCGATCCGGCGATCGCCGTCGTGCGGCGGCTGCAGGCGTCGTTTCCCGAGCGCGACATCGCGCTCGTGATCGATGCGCGCGTGCATGGCCATAACCTGAAGGTCAGCAACCTGATCAATCTGGCCGCGCGGGCGAAGCATCCGCTGATCGTGCTGGCCGACAGCGATATCGCCGTCGCCCCCGATTACCTCGACGCCGTGACGGCGCCGCTCGCCGATCCCCAAGTCGGCATCGTCACGTGTCTCTACCATGCGAAAAGCGTGGGTGGGTTCTGGACGCGCATCGGTGCGCAGTTCATCAACGAATGGTTCGCGCCCTCGGTGCGCATCGCGCACGCGGGCGGCTCGCGTAGCTTCGGCTTCGGCGCGACACTCGCGTTGCGGGCGAACGTCCTGGCCGATATCGGCGGGTTCGATGCGCTCAAGGATTGTCTGGCCGACGATTACTGGCTCGCCGAATACACGCGCCAGCGCGGCATGACCACGGTGCTGTCGGAAGTCGTCGTCGATACCGATGTCATCGAACCGGATTTCGCGACGCTCTGGCTGCGCGAGACGCGCTGGCTGCGCACGATCCGCTCGATCAATCCGCTCGGTTTCGCGTTCCTGTTCATCACGTTTACGTCGCCATGGCTGGCGGCCGCCGCGCTGCTCGCGCTGCACGGCGGGGCAGGTTTGCGCGAAACGGCGCTGGTCGCCGCGGCGGTGCTCGGCGTCGTCGCACGCGTGGGCCTGCACGCCCGCGCGTCGCGCGAGCGCGGCGAGTTTTTGCGCGATCTGCCGCTGGTGCCGCTGCGCGATGCGCTGCTGGCCGCGCAATGGTTCGTCGCGGCGTTCGGCTCGCACGTGGTGTGGCGCGGCGCGCGCATGCCGGTTGTCGCACGCGTGGCCGAAGGGTCCGAGGGGCCTTGAGCCGCACCGTATTCGCGTATTCGTATTTCGTCGATGGCCGTTCTTGCGCGGCCCGTCGTCCTCACAACATCTGCTTCACCTATAGGTTGCCGGAGCTTCATCCATGAAAACGCTGTTCTTGCAGGCCCCGTCGTATGACGGCTTCGATGGCGGTGCCGGTTCGCGCTACCAAGCCAAGCGCGAAATCCGCTCGTTCTGGTATCCGACATGGCTCGCGCAGCCCGCGGCACTCGTGCCGGGTAGCCGTGTGCTCGACGCGCCGGCCGACGGCCTGTCTGTCGAAGACACGCTGAAGATCTGCGACGGCTACGATCTGATCATCATCCACACGAGCACGCCGTCGTTCCCGACGGACGCGTTGTTCGCCCAGGACGTCAAGAAGCGCAAGCCGTCGGTGCTCGTGGGCATGGTGGGTGCGAAGGTGATGGTCGATCCGCACAACTCGCTGACGGCGACGGAAGCGATCGATTTCGTCTGCCGCGAAGAGTTCGACTTCACGTGCAAGGAGCTCGCCGAAGGCAAGCCGTTCGCCGAGATCAAGGGCCTCTCCTGGCGCGCGAAAGACGGCTCGATCGAGCACAACGAAGCGCGTCCGATTCTCGAGAACATGGACGAACTGCCGTTCGTCGCGCCGATCTACAAGCGCGATCTGAAGATCGACAACTACTTCATCGGCTATCTGAACTACCCGTACGTGTCGATTTACACGGGCCGCGGCTGCAAGTCGCGCTGCACGTTCTGCCTGTGGCCGCAGACGGTGAGCGGCCATCGCTACCGCACGCGCTCGGTCGAGAACGTGATCGAGGAAGCGAAGTGGATCCGCGACAACATGCCGGAAGTCAAGGAGCTCATGTTCGACGACGATACGTTCACCGACGATCTGCCGCGCGCGGAAGCCATCGCGATCGGCCTGGGCAAGCTCGGCATGACGTGGTCGTGCAACGCCAAGGCGAACGTACCGTACAAGACGCTCAAGGTCATGAAGGAAAACGGCTTGCGTCTGCTGCTCGTCGGCTTCGAATCGGGAGACGATCAAATCCTCGTGAACATCAAGAAGGGGGTGCGGACGGATTTCGCGCGCCGCTTCAGCGCGGATTGCAAGAAGCTCGGCATCAAGATCCACGGCACGTTCATCCTCGGCTTGCCGGGCGAGACGCAAGAGACGATCAAGAAGACGATCGAGTACGCGAAGGAAATCAATCCGCACACGATTCAGGTCTCGCTGGCCGCACCGTATCCGGGCACGACGCTTTACAAGCAGGCCGTCGACAACGGCTGGATGGAAGAGAACAAGACGATCAACCTCGTGAGCAAGGAAGGCGTTCAGCTGGCGGCGATCGGCTATCCGCATCTGTCGCGCGACGAGATCTATCATCATCTCGAGCAGTTCTATCGACAGTTCTACTTCCGTCCGTCGAAGATCTGGGAAATCGTGCGCGAGATGCTGATGAGCTGGGACATGATGAAGCGCCGTCTGCGCGAAGGCGTCGAATTCTTCCGCTTCCTGCGCGCGCACGAGGCGTAAGAGCGTGACACGCTCGGGCCGTCGCGCGCTCATCGTCACTGCAGACGATTTCGGTCTGCATCCGCGCGTGAATGCGGGGATCGAGCGTGCGCACCGGCAGGGCGTGTTGAAGGCGGCCAGCCTCATGGTGGGCGCGCCGGCTGCTCAAGATGCCGTCGAACGCGCGCAGCGTCTGCCGGGCTTGCGTGTCGGCCTGCATCTCGTGCTTGCCGATGGGCCGGCTACGTTGCCGGCTCCGCAAATCCGCGCGCTGGTCGGGCCTGACGGCCGGTTCGGCGATGCGATGGTGCGCGACGGTTTTCGCTTCTTCTTCCTTCCATCGGTGCGGCGGGCGCTCGCGCGCGAGATCCGCGCGCAATTCGAGGCGTTCGCACGAACGGGCTTGCCGCTCGATCACGTCAACGCCCATAAGCACTTCCATTTACATCCGACTGTTCTCTCGCTCGTTCTTTCGATCGGGCGCGAGTTCGGCCTGCGCGCCGTGCGGCTGCCGTTCGAGGCGAACGCGCCGTGGTGGCTCAAACCCTGGATCGGGCTCATGCGGGCGCGACTGTCACGGGCCGGTATTGCTTACAACGATTATGTCGTCGGCATCGAGCATACGGGCGGAATGGACGAGGCAGCCATGCTCGACGCGCTGGCGCGGATGCCAGCGTACGGCGTGGGCGAAATTTACAGCCACCCGGCAGAAGCGGGGGACGGCCCGATCACGGCCTCGATGCATGCCTATCGCCATGTCGACGAACTGGGTGCGCTGCTCTCGCCGCGGGTGGCCGAGGCGATTGCCAAGGCTGGTCTGACGTGCGGCGGGTTTGCCGATGTCTTTGGCGGCGCGGCCGATCCGAGCGGCACGGCCGATGCGGTAGAGCATCGGGGGGCCGCGCGGGGAGGGGCGTCACGATGACGAAATGGCTCAAATGGGCCGGTTGGCCTGTCGGCATTGCGCTGCTCATAGGGCTCGTCGTGCGCGACGGCGCGGCCGATGTCGTGCACGTCATCGGGCAGGCGGGTTTCGCGCTGCTTTGGCTCGTCCCGTTTCATGCGCTGCCGCTGTTGTTGGACGCGCATGGCTGGCGCGTTCTACTGCGCGGGCGGGCGCCGCTGGCCTTCCTTTGGTGGGTGGCAACGGTACGGGAGGCGGTGAGCCGGCTCCTGCCGGTATTGGCGGTGGGCGGTGAGATCGTCGGTATTCGGCTCGCGCGTTGGCGCGTGCGCGATGCGAGCGTGGTGAGTGCCTCGGTGATCGTGGAAGTGTTGGTGACGATCGCCGTGCAGTATGCGTTTTCGGCGTTGGGCGTGGTGCTGATCCTCGCCGCGACGGGCGGCGATCATGCGAGGACGGTCGGGCTGGCGCTCGTGCTCTCGCTGCCGTTGCCGATCGTGACGGCGTTGCTGCTGCGCCGGGGCGGCGTATTCCGTGCGATCGAGCGGTTCGCCGCGCGAGCGCTCGGCAGCGAGCATCGGTTCTTGCAGGGGATCGACGGCGCCAAGCTCGATGCCGAAATCGATGCGTTGATGACGCGTACCGGTGTGCTCGTCAGCGCGTTCGCCTGGCAGTTTGCGGGCTATCTGCTCGGGGCGCTGGAGACATATTGGGCGCTGGCGCTACTGGGTCATCCGGTTTCGGCAGGCGGTGCGATTGCTATCGAAGCGCTGACGCAAGCGGTGCGGCACGCGGCGTTCATGGTGCCTGCGGGCCTCGGCGTGCAGGAAGTCGCCGTCGTGCTGCTCGCGCAGATGTTCGGTATCGATCGCGAGGTGGGGCTCTCGCTCGCGCTCGTGAAGCGGATGCGCGAAGTGATTTTTGGGTGCATCGCGCTGGCTTCGTGGCAGTGGGCGGAGATCATGCGCGGGCGCCGGCGGGTGATTGCCACGGGCAATCGGACAATCAGCGCAAGTTCAGCCGCGACGCGCGCGCCGGCAAAGGACGAGGCGCGTGATCCCAATCTCGTCGACTGAAAAATCGATTCGTCGTCGAGCCTCAGGTGTTCTTATAGAAAAAGATGGCGCTGCCGCCATCCGACGTTGGGGCCCATTCATCGAAGCATGCGCGATCGCCGCAGGTTGCCGCGTAGGGTGCGCCCGGCCTCGACGATCGAGTGCTCCGGACTTGTGTGCCGCCATGCGTTTCTTCCCGCGGATCCTCTGTGAATAGCATCTGGTAATCGAACGGCCGGCCCCCGGGATTGGCGACGGTGGCGCGCCACAGTACGTATTTCGGTTCGCCGGCGCATCCCGAGGATTCGCTATCCCTGATATCCAGGTGCACCTCCGCAATCTCACCGGGGTTTAACGTCACAGAATCAGGTTTGACACTCGCTATGCATTGACGCTGGTAGAGGTTTTCCTGAATTTCAAGTTTCTCTGTTCCTCTGCTGTTGTCGAACTTAATAATATGATTTCGTACCTTCGCGATTTGAAGCGATTCCGATTCGGATTGCGATGCGTCAGTCATCGTGGTGAAGCCAGAGCGTGGCGAAGGCTGCATTTCATCGGCGTGCAGCGGGGGCGGAGAACAGACGAGTGTCGCAGCCAGAACGGCGGCTGGGAAAGTCGACTTGGATGAACAGAAGAGTTCCGACCGCTGCTTCGTTTTTCGCGAAATCATGGCGCTTCCTCATTCGGAATGTTGTATTCGACTTGCGTCGGTAGACGGTTGACGATAAACGATTGATGCCAGTGGAAGATTCGCACTTTCGACGATCGGCGAACAGGTCATTTGGTCTTGTTTTGTTGGCCAAGAGGTGGCAAAAAATCAGCCGTTCGCGCGGCTTCCAAAAATCCCGTTTACGTACCGGTCGGTTCGGCACCGCACGTTGTTCATGTGGCATACGGTCCAGATGTTCCCTATGAAGGTAAACACGCTTTGCGCTCGGCGATAATCTCGTCCTACATTACTACCTAACCGGACACGTCATATCGAATGACACGACACTGATTGAAGGCCAGACGACGCAGCGCCGCGCCGGCTACGGGGGGCGACCGAACGCCAAGTGCATCGCACGGGCGGGCGGGCGCAAGCCAAAGACGCAGCGCATAGGGACGACGTCGTTCTGCCGGTGTCCGGCTGTTTTGCCGACGATTTTTGCGTCGCGCGCCATGATGATTGCCGGCCGTTCACTGCGCGTGACGGCCGGTTCTGTTTTTTTGAGCCCCGATTTTTGTCTCTCACAGGCGCCGGGTTCAAGCCTCCAAGGCGCCATGCGGCGCCGCGCCCCGCGAATATCGAAAAAGCGACGCGAAACGTGTGCAATCGCTCCATGGCAACCGGAAGGGAAACGCCGCGGCAGCCTCCTCCAGCGGCCTTTGACACGATTCCTCGCGCAGCCGCAGGGGGATGTTGCAGTGCAATAATCCAAGACCCGGCGTTTGTGCAAAACAATTTCGCTTGCGACTATCCGCGCCAGGCGAAAAGCCGGACCGAAAGCGCACGACAAGACGCAGCGGCCGGTGGGCCGTGCGGCGCGGATTCGGTCCGCGCATTCGCCTTGGCAGTCGCGGATCCATGTCGCGACGGCAGGCAACCATACTGGAAGATGGAGACGCCCGTGTTCCTCTACGGCTTCGGCCCGATCCTTCTCGCCGGCACGATCAAGACGATCGAGCTGTCGGTGCTTTCGCTCGCTGTATCGGTGCTGCTCGGCCTTGTCGGCGCAGTCGCGAAGCTGTCGCGCAACCGCGTCGTCTCCGGTGCGGGGACGCTCTACACCACCTTGATTCGCTCCGTGCCCGATCTCGTGCTGATGCTGCTGTTGTTCTACAGCATTCAGATTGCCGTCAATCAACTGACCGACGCGCTCGGGATGGATCAAATCGACATCGATCCGTTCGTCGCAGGGGTGCTCACGCTGGGATTCATCTACGGTGCCTATTTCACGGAGACCTTCCGTGGGGCGTTCCTATCGGTGCCGAGGGGCCAGTTGGAAGCGGGCAGCGCCTATGGCATGAGCGGCATGCGTGTGTTCATGCGCATTTTGTTTCCGCAGATGATGCGCTTCGCGCTACCCGGCATCGGCAACAACTGGCAGGTGCTCGTGAAGGCAACCGCGCTCGTGTCGATCATCGGTCTGGCCGATGTCGTCAAAGCCGCACAGGACGCCGGCAAGAGCACGTTCAACATGTTTTTCTTCATTCTCGTCGCGGCGTTGATCTATCTCGCCATCACGACGGTCTCGAACGTCGTGCTGCTGTGGCTCGACAAGCGCTACTCCATTGGCGTGCGCCACGCGGAACTTTGAAAGGAAGGAGAAGGTAAGCTCATGATCGAAATCCTTTCGCAATACGGCCGCGCATTCCTGTACTACGACGGACAGGGGCTCTCGGGCTTGGCCGTGACGCTGTGGCTGCTGGTGCTGTCGCTCATCATCGGCTTTTGCATGGCCGTACCGCTCGCCGTGGCCCGCGTGTCGAAAAACCGCTGGCTTTCGACGCCCGTGCGTTGCTACACGTACGTCTTTCGCGGCACGCCGCTGTATGTGCAGCTGCTGCTGATCTATAGCGGTGTCTACAGCCTGCAAATCGTGCACGCCCATGCGGTGTTGAACGAGTTCTTTCGCAGCGGCCTGCACTGCGCCATCCTCGCTTTTGGCCTGAATACGGGCGCTTATACGACGGAGATTTTCGCCGGCGCGATTCGCGCCACGTCCCACGGCGAGGTGGAGGCCGCGCGCGCCTACGGGATGAGCCGTTGGACGATGTATCGCCGCATCATCCTGCCTTCGGCGCTGCGCCGCGCGCTGCCGTTGTACAGTAACGAGGTCATCTTGATGCTGCATGCAACGACGGTTGCTTTCACCGCCACGGTACCCGACGTGCTGAAGGTGGCCCGCGACGCCAATTCGGCCACCTACATGTCGTTCCAGGCCTTCGGGATCGCCGCGCTTATTTATCTTGCGGTATCGTTCGCACTCGTCGCTGCGTTCCGGCGGGCGGAACGCCGCTGTTTGGCCTACCTCGCCGTTCGCGGGATTTGATTCGCACGCACTCGTTTTATACGCCATCGATTCAGATTCATACGGGAGAGCATGGTGCTCCAAGCGACTTCTCAATCCGCCGCCGCCAAGCTCGCGGCGCTCGACATCCATAAGCGCTACGGCGACAACGAGGTGCTCAAGGGCGTCACGCTGACGGCGAAAGCGGGCGACGTCATCAGCATCATCGGCGCCAGCGGCTCGGGCAAGAGCACGTTCCTGCGCTGCATCAACTTTCTCGAGCGGCCGAACGCGGGCAGCATCGTCGTCGACGGTGAAACCGTGCGCACGAAAACGGATCGCGCCGGCAACCTCGAAGTCGCCGATCACAAGCAACTGCAGCGCATCCGCACGAAGCTCTCGATGGTGTTCCAGCACTTCAATCTCTGGGCGCATATGAATGTGCTCGAGAACATCATCGAAGCACCGGTGCATGTGCTCGGTTTGTCGAAGCGGGAGGCCGAGGAACGCGCCCGCATGTACCTCGAAAAGGTCGGCCTCGCACCGCGTCTGGAAAAGCAATATCCGTCGCACCTCTCCGGCGGACAGCAGCAGCGTGTCGCCATCGCGCGCGCCCTCGCCATGAACCCGGACGTCATGCTGTTCGACGAACCCACCTCGGCGCTCGATCCCGAGCTCGTCGGGGAAGTGCTCAAGGTCATGCAGAAGCTGGCCGAAGAGGGCCGGACGATGATCGTCGTCACCCATGAAATGGGCTTCGCCCGCAACGTCTCCAATCATGTGATGTTTTTGCATCAAGGGCGCACCGAGGAAGAGGGTGATCCGGCGGTCGTGCTGGCGCAGCCCGAAAGCGAGCGGCTGAAGCAGTTCCTCTCCGGCAGCTTGAAGTAGCAGCATGCAAGGCAACGCGAACGAACATCGCGAACGCCGGGCACGTGTCGCAGGACGCTGGCGCGGTGCGTGCCGTGCGTTGCGCGGAGGCTGAGCGATGGCGCGCGTGCAAGCCGGCCCGGCCAGGACGACGCAGGTGGCGATCGTCGCATTGCCGCCCGTTTCGATGTCGGGCATCGCGCCGATCGTCGATGCGCTGCGGCTCGCCAACGACATCGATGGGCGCGCGCTCTATCGCTGGCAGGTGCTCTCCTGGGACGGGCGTGCGGTGCCGCTGGCAGGCGGTGCGGCGCTGCCCGCCGACGATGCGTTCGGCGACGGCGTGTCCTGCGATTGGCTGATCGTCGTCGCCGAACGATTCCAGCAGTTTGCCGATTACCGCCTGTTTCTGGCTGCTTTGGCGCGCGTGGGACAGCGTACGCCGCTCGTCACGGGCATCCATCACGGCGTCTGGTGGCTCGCGATGGCGGGACAGCTTTCGGGCTATCGCGTGAGCGTGAACTGGGAAACGTATCAGCAGTTTGCCGAGCAGTTCGAGCGCTCGATCGTCACCCAGCAAATCTTCGAAATCGACCGTGACCGCGCAACCTGCGCGGGCGGGCTGGCCAGCGTCGACTTCATGCTGGCGATGATTGCGCGCGAGCATGGCCCCGAGCTGGCCGAGCGCATTGCCGACGCTCTCGGCGTCGGCGTGCTGCGTGCGGGCGAAGAGCGCCAACGCATCCCCTATGTCACGGCCCCCGGCGAGCGGCATCCGCGCTTGAACGACGCGCTGCAGTTGATGGAAGCCAATATCGAGGATCCGCTGACGACCGACGATATCGCGAATCTTGTCGGCGTGTCGCGGCGCCAGCTCGAGCGGCTCTTTCGCCAGTACCTCGGGTCGATGCCGTCGAAGTACTACCTCGGTTTGCGGCTCGCCAAAGCGCGTATGCAATTGCAGCGCACCAGCAAGTCGATCGTGCAGGTCAGTCTCGCTTGCGGGTTTTCTTCAGCGGCGCATTTTTCGAACGCGTACCGCGAACGTTTCGGCGTGACGCCGCGCGAAGAACGCCGCAACTGGATTGCGAAGCAGCATGGAGCGGGCGTGGCTTATGCAGGGGAGCCACGTGCGGGCGCCTTGATCGAGCCGCCCGACCATGGCTGACGAAGGCGATAGATCGCGTCGCCCTCAAGCAAGACGCCGTGCGCATCGTTTTCTAAACTAACGTTTATTGCCCTGATCAACGGATCCGGCGCCGCGCGGCCGGCCAGAGGGCACCCCACTCATCCGAAGAGGACACGCCATGAACGATTTCGCTGTGAACCGCCAAACTTTCGACGAAGTCATGGTGCCGGTATTCTCGCCGGCGTCCTTCGTGCCCGCTCGGGGCCAGGGCTCGCGCGTGTGGGATACCGAGGGCCGCGATTACATCGATTTCACGGGAGGCATCGCCGTGACGGGGCTGGGCCATGCCCATCCCGAACTCGTGCGCGTGCTGCGCGAACAAGGCGAAACGCTCTGGCATGTCAGCAACGCCTATACGAACGAGCCGGTGTTGCGCCTGGCGAAGCGGCTCGAATCGCTGACGTTCGCCGAGCGCGCGTTCTTCGCCAATTCCGGTGCGGAGGCGAACGAAGCGGCGCTCAAGCTCGCCCGCCGGGTGGCGATCGAGCGTCATGGCCCCGAAAAAATCGAAATCGTCTCGTTCAAGCAGTCGTTCCACGGCCGCACGTTCTTCACCGTCAGTGTGGGCGGGCAGCCCAAGTACGCCGAAGGCTTCGGCCCGGTGCCCGCCGGTATCGTGCATCTGCCCTACAACGACATTGAAGCGGCGCGCGCCGCCATCGGCCCGAAGACATGTGCCGTCATCGTCGAGCCGCTGCAGGGCGAAGGCGGTGTCATTCCCGGCGATCCCGCCTTCCTGCGAGCGCTGCGCGAAGCCTGCGACGCCCACGGTGCGCTGTTGATTTTCGACGAAGTGCAAACGGGCGTCGGCCGCACGGGCGCTTTTTACGCTTACATGGACACTGGCGTGACGCCCGATATCCTGACCACCGCCAAGGCGCTGGGCAACGGTTTCCCGATCGGCGCGATGCTGACCACGAAGGAGATTGCGGCGCACTTCAAGGTCGGCGTGCACGGCACGACGTACGGCGGCAATCCGCTCGGCGCCGCCGTGGCCGACAAGGTGGTCGAGCTCGTCAGCGATCCGGCGCTGCTCGAAGGCGTCAAAGCACGCGGTGCACGGATCGTCGCCAAGCTCGGCGAAATCAATCAACGCTTTGGCCTGTTCAAGGAAGTGCGCGGCAAGGGGCTCTTGATCGGCGCCGAATTGACGGCCGCATACGAAGGGCGGGCAAAGGATTTCGTCAATGCGGCCGCCGCGCACGGCGTGATGTTGCTGATCGCCGGGCCGAACGTGCTGCGCTTCGCGCCGTCGCTCATCATTCCCGAGGCCGATCTGAACGAAGGTTTCGCGCGATTGACGAAGGCGATCGAAGCCGTGGCCGGCACCACCGCCGACGTGCCGGCTCGCTAAGCGCGTACCGCTCACCGCTCACCGCCGAGGGAACCCACATGCTCTTCGTCCGCCCCGGAAGGCTTTCCGATCTCGACGCGCTTGCGCAGATGGCGCTTGCGGCGCGGCCCGTGCTGCATTCGCTGCCGCACGATCGGCACGAGCTGGAAGCGCGCGTCGCGCTGTCGGAGGATTCGTTTCGTGCCGATGTCGACTTCCCGGGCGAGGAGTTCTACCTCTTCGTGCTCGAGGACAGCGCAACCGGCAAGCTGCTCGGTACGGCCAGCATCGTCGCCGCCGCCGGTTATGCCGAGCCGTTCTATGTATTCCGCAACGATGCCCTGATTCACGCGTCGCGCGAACTGCACGTCAATCGCAAGATTCACGCGCTGACGATGTCGCACGAGCTGACCGGTATAAGCCGGCTCGCGGGGTTCTATATCGATCGATCCGCGGCCGGCGCGGGCGATGCAGCGGCGCAGCTGCTCTCGCGTGCGCGGATGATGTACATCGCTGCGAATCGGCGGCGCTTCACGCCGGAAGTGTTCTCGCTGCTGCTCGGCGTGACCGACGAAGCCGGCACGTCGCCCTTCTGGGAGGCCGTCGGCCGCCGGTTCTTCGGCCGCGACTTCGCGCAGATCGAAATCGCTTCGGGCGGACGCAGCCGCACCTTCATCGCGGAAGTCATGCCGACGTACCCGCTTTATGTCCCGTTGCTGCCCGAGGAGGCGCAGCGTGTGATCGGCGAGCCGAATGCAAAGGCGCTGCTTTCGTACGACATCCATCTCGAAGAAGGCTTCGAGCCCGATCGTTTCGTCGATATCTTCGATGCGGGCCCGGTGCTGACGGCGCAGGTCGATCGCAGCGCCTGCGTCACCTTCAATGAAACGCGCACTGTGCGCGAGGCCAGCGGCCAGGCGGCAGCGGATTCGCGGGCGTACCTCGTGTCCAGCCACCGCGAAGGCGACTTCCGCTGCGTGCTGGCCGAACTGCCGGGCGAGGGCGGCTTTGACGTGCCGCTCGGTGGGCCGGTGCGTGCAGCGCTCGACGTCGTGCACGGCGATTCCGTGCGTTGCGTGCCGCTGCACCGCAGTGCAGCCGATGCGCGGCAAGAGGAGACGGACGACAGCGTTCCGGCTCGAACCATGAACCGAACCGGAAATCAAACGGGAGACCGGCGATGATCGTCGTTCGTGCCGTCAAGACAGACGACCTCGATGCGCTCGTGTCGCTCGCGCATGAAACGGGCCCGGGCCTGACGACGTTCAAGCCCGATCGCGATGCGCTTGCCAGCCGCATTGCGCGTGCGCAGCGAACGATGCAAGGGCACGCGGCGCCGCACGAGGCGGGCTATTTCTTCGTGATGGAAGACACCGCGACGCGCGACGTGGCCGGTGTGTGCGGCATCGAAGTGCAAGTCGGGCTCGAGCAGCCGTTCTACAACTATCGGGTGAGCACGGTCGTGCATGCGAGCCAGGAGCTCGGCGTCTGGACGAAGATGTCGCTGCTCAATATCTCGCACGATCTGACGGGCTATGCCGAAGTCTGCTCGCTGTTTCTGTCGCCGCGTTATCGCGCGCATGGCGTCGGCGGATTGCTGTCGCGTTCGCGCTTCATGTTTATGGCGCAGTTTCGCGAGCATTTTCCCGAGCGGTTATGCGCGGAACTGCGCGGCCACTTCGATGCGGACGGCACGTCGCCGTTCTGGCGCGCCGTCGGCTCGCACTTCTATCAGATCGATTTCAACGCGGCCGATTACCTCAGCGCGCATGGGCGCAAATCGTTCCTCGCCGAGTTGATGCCGCGCTATCCCGTCTACGCCGATTTGCTGCCGGACGAGGCGCAGGCGGTGATCGGGCGGACTCATCGCGACACGGCGCCCGCGCGCAAGATGCTGGAAGCCGAAGGGCTCCGGTATCAGAACCACGTCGACATCTTCGATGCGGGCCCCGTGCTCGAATGTCATATCAACGATCTGCGCACCGTCCGCGAGAGCGTACTCGTGCCCGTCGTGATCAGCGCTCCAAGCGAGTCGGGCGAGGCGAGCGATGGCAGCGATCGAGGCGGCGACGGAACACGCTCGCTCGTCTCCAACACATCGATGGCGGGCTTTCGTGTTGGCGTTGCGCCGGGCAAGGTGGCCGACGGTGCGATGCACCTGTCGGCCGACGATGCCGCCGCGCTCGAAGTGAATGAGGGCGATCTCGTGCGCGTATTGGCATTGAGCAAAAAGCATTAGTCACGGATGTCACGGATCACGGTAGAGAGAACATGAGCGAACTTTTCATCGACGGGCAGTGGTGCGAGGGCGGCGGCCCGGCATTCGTTTCGCGCAACCCAGGGACGGGGGCGGTGGTATGGGAGGGCAAGAGCGCGTCCGGTCTCGATGTCGACCGTGCGGTGGCGAGCGCGCGGCAAGCGTTCGGTGCGTGGTCCGCGCTGCCGTTCGAGGCGCGTATCGACATCGCGCATCGTTTCGCGGCGCTGCTCAACGAACGCAAGGAGGCGCTTGCCCACGCGATTGGGCGTGAGACGGGCAAGCCGCTTTGGGAAGCGCGTACCGAAGTGGCCGCGATGTCCGCGAAGGTGGCGATTTCGATCACGGCGTATCACGAGCGCACGGGCGAGAAGCGCATCGCGATGACGGACGGCACGGCGGTGCTGCGTCATCGGCCGCATGGCGTCGTGGCCGTATTCGGGCCCTACAATTTCCCGGGCCATCTGCCGAACGGGCACATCGTGCCGGCGCTTATCGCGGGCAATACGGTGGTGTTCAAGCCGTCGGAACTGGCGCCCGAGGTGGCGCGGGCCACTGTCGAGGTGTGGCGCGATGCCGGCTTGCCGGCGGGCGTACTCAATCTGGTGCAAGGCGAAAAGGAGACCGGCGTCGCGCTTGCCAACCACCGCCAGATCGATGGGCTCTTCTTTACGGGCAGCTCGGATACGGGCACGTTGCTGCATAAGCAGTTCGGCGGCCGGCCGGAAATTGTCCTGGCGCTCGAAATGGGCGGCAACAATCCGCTGATCGTGGCCGACGTCGAGGACATCGACGCGGCCGTGCATCACACGATCCAATCGGCGTTTCTATCGGCGGGCCAACGCTGCACGTGCGCGCGGCGCATCTTCGTGCCGCGCGACGCATTCGGCGATCGCTTCCTTGCGCGCTTGACCGATGTGACGTCGCGCATCGTCTATGGGCTTTACGACGCCGAGCCGCAACCGTTCATGGGCGCTGTCGTCTCGGCGCGGGCAGCGGGCCGGCTCGTGGCCGCGCAGGAACGGCTGCTCGCCGCGGGCGCACGCGCGATGCTGACGATGGAACAGCGCGATGCACAGCTCGGCTTCGTGAGCCCCGCGATTGTCGACGTCACCGACGTACGCGAGTTGCCGGACGAAGAGCACTTCG
>NZ_JBQCDN010000122.1:0-20405 GCF_051961175.1 Trinickia sp.
AGACGCACCCGAATAACGCTTAACCTTGCGTCAGGCTCTTTGCGTTCTTCGGACCGGCTTCTTCGAGCTGATCCTTGGCTGCGTCGTTGTTGAGCGCGTTTTCCATTTGCGTGGCGGCGTCTTGCAGAGCGATCGAGCTGGCCGTGCTAGCCGACATTTCAGCGATCGTCGAAGCGTTCGAGCCAACTGTTGCGCCGGTCGAGAAAGCAGACGTATTCAGTGCCATTTTCAGTACTCCTGATCATCAAGAATGAACCCATTGCTGGGCGAGTGGTTTGCCGTGGCCTAAAGGAAAAGGACACGGATACGGCGAGTTCGTACTTGCGTACGGGGCGATGCGCTACTGCTGCGTACTGCTGGAGATGCTTCGTGCTTGCGGTACTGCGATTCAATGCCGCCTCGAAGGAGAGGCCCCTTTCGAGACTTACAACGATTCGTCTCTACGCGTCGATCGTCGAGCGGCACAACTGCGCAGCTGCGGTCAGCCCGTCGGCTACCGTCGTCGCCGACTGCCGCAGCATCGGATCGGTCAGCTTGACCGCTTGCGATGCGATCTCGGTCGCGAGGCGGTCGAGCCCGAGCGCCGCTTCGCCGAGCTTTTGGCGTTGCTTCGGGGGCTGGTCGGCCAACGTCTTCACGCTGTCGATCGCGTCGATCATTTCGGTGGTCAGGGTGTCGTACATGATCGTCCTCAGTTCAGTTCAGTTCAGTTTTTGCGCAACTGCGCGTGAATCGATGAATTGCTTCGTGCCGTCACCGCCCTCGACGTATTGCAGATCGTCGACCGCCAGCAGCGACTCCACCGCGCTCGGCATCGCCATGCGATCGTCCGGCGTGAACTGCTGCGCCACTTGCTTGACCATCGGCTGCAGGTCGGCGCTCATTTGCATCAGCGTCGCTTGCACGGCGCTCGTATCCTTCGCGATCCCCGATACACCGAATTCTCGGTTGCCCAGGTAACTCACCTTCAACGCCGGATCGTGCAGCGATTCCTGCAAGTCCCGCGTAATCTGATCCACGCAGCCCAGCCGCCACACGATCCGGCCCGGCGCGATCGTCTCGAGTGCCGTGCGCACGAGCGTTTCGCTCGCACTGTCCGGCACCACGCCGATGACGTCGAAGCGCCCGCCTTCCGGCGTGACCGTCACGTCGGCTTCGTGCAACCGGCCCAGCGCCCGCTGCAACTGATCGACCGTCGGCTGCGGGACGACGATGCCGTGCGGCGCCACGCCCAGGTGCGGATGCAAGACCGCGGGCAGGGCGATGCCGGCACTACCCACCGCGAGCACCGCAACCGCGACGACGCCTGCCACGTGCGCACCGCGGCGATGCTTCGGCGCGGCCGGCAGCGTTGCCGCACCGTGCATCGTTTCCTCGTCGGCGTCGGAGGTCAAGCCCAGTTCCGGGGCCGCTTCCGCCTCCACTTCCACGGCCGCTTCCTGTATCGGAGCGGGCACCAGCAGCGACTGGAGCAGATCGATGTCGGTCGGCCATTGCGCGTCGGTCTCGCCGGCGCAAAGCACGACGTCGCCGAATCGGTGCGGCTTGAAGTCTTCGAGCGCGATGGGCTCGCCGTGGTGGGCGGCATCGGCGATCGTGAGGCTTCCGTCGTCGTGCTGGCTCAGCAGCATCGTGGGTTGATCCCAGTCGCTGATCTGGATCTCCGCTTCGTCATCGTTGCCGATGCGCATCTGCGTTGGATTCAACTTTATGCGAGCCCCTGCGTGGCGCCCTGTCAGAAGACGAATTTCCTTGGTCATGAGCGAACTCCTTGTCGTTGCGTTGCGCGTCACGCGCACGGATTCAAACGTCCGACCGGCGGCGGTCGAGAAGCGAGTTGATCTTGGCGACCGCGAGCGCGCGCTGCGCATCGGTGCGCGGAAGCTTGAGGCTGATCAGGTTCAACGGTAGTAGTAGATTGATCGACTCCTGTTGTGCCGGCGCGCGTTTCGTCGGCGTTTCCACGGCCTCGATCAGCCGTTTCCGTACCTCCGCGAGCGTCGCCTCGCTATGCGCCGTGGCACTCGGCACCGAGAGGAAGTCGCGCATGGCGGCCAGCACCAAATACGTCGAACTCGTTTTTCGATTGGCTTCGGCTTGCGCCTCGCGCGCATGAAGCAGCGCGGATTCGGCGGCTGCGTGTGCCTCATGGGTGTCGACGGCCCCGTCCGTGCCGCGCAAGAAGCGTTTGCCGGAGGAAAGGCGCTTAGCCGGGCGCGAGACCGCGCCATCGTCGTTGTCTCTGGGGTCGCGTCCATCGCTGCTGGATCCACCGCGATCGCCGGGATTGCGCTCGGCGACACGCATGACGAACTCGTTCTGCTTTTGCAGATGCTCGTTCAGCATCATCTGCAATTCTTCGCTGGCGGCCGATTCGTCGGATCCGTCCGCGGAGTCGGAGCCGCGTTTGCGCTTCGCGCCCGATCGGGCACGCTTTTGAGCGTGATGTACCGGGTGATGGTGAGGATGATGGCCGTGCGGCCCGAGCGGGCCTTGAGCGTTCTGCGACGACGGGCCGTCGTTGACCGGCACCGAACTCGGGCCGATGGTGGGCAGGCGCAGGCTCATGGGAACACGCTGCGCATGACCGACTGCGCGAAATGGAGGACGGCCGATGCGCCCCACGGCGCGGCCACGATGATGACGACCGTGACGATCAGGAATTTGAAGCCGTGCGAGATCGTCGCATCTTGCAGCGACGTGACCGCCTGCAAGAACGCGATCGCGAGCCCGGCGATCGCCGCCACGGCCACGGCCGGCAGTGACACGAGCAGGCACAGTGTCAGCGCGTCCGTCGTCAAACGAGTGATTGCGTCGGCATCCATCGTCGCTCCTTTTTCCGTTACTTGTAGGTCGAAATGAGGCCGTGTATCAGCGTCGACCAGCCGTCCATCGACACGAACAGCAGCAGCTTGAACGGGATCGCCACGTTGGTCGGCGTGACCTGCGAGAGCCCGAGCGCCATCAGGATGTTCGCCACGATCAGATCGATGACGACGAACGCCAGATAGAGCAGAAAGCCGATCTTGAAAGCGGAGGTCAGCTCGGTCAGCGTAAAGGCCGGGGCCAGCACGATCAGATCGTCGGGCTTCAGGCTCGCGGCCTTGTCCGCCGGCCAGATCTGCTGAGCCGACCGGATGAAGAACGCCTTCTCGCGCGCGTCCGTGTGCTTGATCAGGAATTGGCGAAACGGTTCGCGCGCGGCGTCGAAGATCGGCATCACCTGGCTCGTCGCCGTTTGCTCGCTCGAGAGCTGCGCGCGATGCATGGCTTCCATGCCGACGGGCGCCATGATGAAGCAGCTCACGATCATCGCGATACCGTTGAGGACGGTGCTGGGCGGGACCTGTTGCACGCCGAGCGCGTTGCGCAACAGGCCGAGCACGACGACGATCTTCGTGTAGGAGGTGACGACCATCGCCGCGAACGGCAGCAAGCCGAACGCGAACAGCGCAACGAGCAGCGAGGCGACGTCAAGATTGCCGTTCATCGCTAGCTGCCATACGCTGAATTTGAACGCCCAAGTTTTCGCCGACGGCGACGAGCTTGCCGAATGCCACCGTCTGGCCGTACGAGACGAGCCGTACCGCGGCATCGGCCAGCGGCAACGGCAGATCGAGTACGTAGCCAGGCTCCAGCGAGCCGATCTGCGCGAGGCTCAGGTTCACGCTGAACAGTTCGACGTGCACGGGCAGATCGATGGAGGAGACGGGGACGAGCGGTTCGGTAGCGGGATCGCTCGATGCGCCGGCGAGCGGATCGAAGTCGTCGGGTTGAGCGGCAGTGGCGAGAGTCACAGAGGTCTCCAGGGTTACGGTGTGGGCATCGACGCGCACGCCGGCGCGCAATTGGCGTCCGCGTGGGGCGCCGATGCGCAGCGAAGCGTGTTCGATCGCGCCGCCTTCGACGAACGGCAGGCCGGGTTGCCAGCCGAGCAGGACGTCATGGCGGTTCAGCGAGGCGAGCGTCGCGAGCGAGCACAGGCGGCTGCGCAGGCGGATGGCGACGGGGACGGCGATGTCGTTCACGGCGTCGAGCGGGATCGGCATCGACGGCGAAGGCCGCGTCCACGCGCGTTCGAATTCGGCGGCGAGCGCGTCGGGCAGTTCGCCCACGGCAAGCTTCGTGTGCATGCCGCCGACGCCGAGCGTGAGATGCAGCCCCGAGACGTCGCTCGTATGCGCGCCGAGTGCGATCGATTTGACCGACGGTAGTGCGCCGTCGCCGGTATCGAAGCGCGCCAGGCTATCGGCGAGGAACATGCCGGCGAGGGCGCTCGCGCGCTTCGGTTCGCTATCGAGCGCAATGCTTTGGAGCGCGGCATGTTCGGCGGCGTCGAGCACGATGGCGATGTCGCCGTGTGGGCTATCGAGCGTCAGCGTCAGCGGCTGTTCGAATGCGCGAGGGGCGATGCCGCGTAGCCGCAGCTCATGCGCCGCCGCCGGATTCGTCGACTGACGAAGGGCCAACGCGCGCGTGAGCCGTGCGAGCGACTCGGGGTAGTGCGGCAGCTTGCCTTCGAGTGAAGTCGACGCGGCGTCGTTCATGGTCTGGTTCAATTCCTGATGCAAGGGTGGCGGCTGGCGATCGGTTACGCACCGATGTCGAGGTCGATATGACGACCGAGGGCATCGGCGAGCCGCATGCGCAAGGCGTCGGCGTTGTCTGAGATTAATTGCGTCGAGCGCGGATTCGGCGTTTCGAAGCGAATACCAATGGACGACGGCGAAAGTTGTAGATGAAGCAGGGTGTCGGGCAGGACGGCGGGGTTCATCGGCAACGTCACGGCCCACGAGGCGTCGCCCGAGGCGCCCGAAGTCGAACAGAATCGCGCGATGCGCTCGGCCAGTTCGCGGGTGAACAATTCGCCGTGCGCAGCGACCGCGCACGCGTGCACGATCTGTTTGCCGAGCGCGGCGTCTTGCTCGGGTGCGGCGGGTCCCGCGGGCGCTTCGGGCGCTCGTGCCTCGCGGCGCGAGAGGGTACGCGTGCCGGCCACCGTGGGGGGCGCCGATGCTTCATGCGACGGTTCGCTGTGCGGCGGGGCGATGGCCGGGGGCGGCGGCGATTCCGCACGCGCCGGCTCCGGCACCGTCGTGTCGGATGCCGAGCCACCGGTGTCGGAGCCGTCGCTGTCGCCGCCCTCGTCGTGCGGGTTACCCGGGTGGTCGTCTCCTGGCGCGGCGAGCGGAGGCAAAGGCCCCGCCCCTGCCTGGCTGGCCAGCAGACGAAAGATCTGCACGGCCGTGGCATTCGACGATGTGCGCAGCGTCGAGGGGGATGCCGGTGTCGTACTCGGCACGATGCGGACATCTTGAGGATGGCGGACGCGATCGGTCATGGCGGCTCCTACCGGTTAGAGCGTGAGGCGGCCGACCGGCGTGAGATGCGCGTCCGATCCGAGTTCTTGGAACGAATAGACGGGCAGCCAAGGCAGGCGCTGCTCGATCATGCGCCGCACGTAACGGCGGATGTCCATCGCCGCGATGACGGCCAGATGCTTGACCGGATCCGTGCCGCAGATCCCTTCGAGATTGCCGAGCAGCGTATCGACCGTGGCGGGCTCGAGCGCGAGGAAGTTGCCGGCGGGTGTCGGCTTGATCGCTTGACGAATCGTCTGCTCGACTTCCGGATCGAGCACGATGGCTGGCAATTCGCCCGAGCCCCCCGTCGCCCGGTGGGCGATGAAGCGGCCGAGATCGCCGCGGACATACTCGGTCACCATCAGCAGGTCTTTTTCCTTGGGCCCCCAAATCACGAGGCTTTCGAGAATCGCCCGCATGTTGCGGATAGGCACGTGCTCTTCGAGCATCCGGCGCAGCACCTCGGCGATCCGTTGCGCCGGCAACGCCTTCTGCACTTCGGCCACGAGGCCCGGATATTCGGTGCCGGCACGTTCGAGCAGCCATTGCGTTTCTTGCAGGCCGATGAAAAGCTTGGCTTCCGAGCCCAGTTGCGCGATGGCATGGCCGGCGATCAACGCTTCGCGGCTGACGATCTGCTTGCTCAATTCGGCCGGCACGCTCGCGGTGTCGAGCCAATAGCTATGTGGGAGTCCGGCGATGTCGCGCCGTTCCTCGAATTGCGCGCGCAACGCGTCGGGGACATCGCGAAGCACGGACAGGCCCGGCGGCAGGTCGACCGGCACCGAGGGCACATCCTGCACGAGCAGCTGATACGTGTGGGCCTCCAATTCGTCGGCCACCCACAGCGCCGTGCGCGGAAACGGCAAGCCGAGATCTGCGGTCAACGCGCGGCGTCCTTGTTCGAAGGCGTCATCGAGTTTCGACGAATCGATCAGCTTCGCCAGAGCGGGGGAGAGACGAATCGCGAGCGGCACGGCGAACGTGGGCGCTTTCGTCGAAATCGTCGGTGCGGTTTCCTTCGAGCCTTCGCGTGACAAGGCCGGCAGTTCCGGGCCGGCCGGTGCGTTGGCCTTGCGCTGCTTGCGGCTCAGCGAAATGGCGGCGACGGTCAGCCCGGCCGCGAGCACAAGGAACAGCATCCAGGGAAAGCCGGGGACGAGTGCGAAGCCGCACAGCAGTGCGGCAGCGCTGAACAGGGCGCGTGAATTGCCCGAAAGCTGTTCGAGGATTTCGGTACCCAGCGAGCGCGGCTTGCTGTCTTCGTCGGCCACACGCGTGATGAGCACACCGGCCGCGACCGAAATGAGCAGCGACGGAATCTGCGAGACCATCGCATCGCCGATCGACAACACGGAAAAGCGATTCGCCGCTTCGCCGGCCGACATGCCGTGATAGGTCACGCCGATGACGATGCCGGCGAGGATGTTGACCATCGTAATGACGAGGCCCGCGATTGCATCGCCCTTGACGAACTTCATGGCCCCGTCCATGCCGCCGTGAAGCTGGCTCTCGATGGCCAGCAGCGCGCGGCGTTTTTGCGCCTGCTCGGCGGTCAGGTTGCCCGCGCGCACATCGGCGTCGATGCTCATCTGCTTGCCGGGCATGCCGTCGAGGGTGAAACGTGCGCCCACTTCGGCCACGCGCTCCGATCCCTTTGCGATGACGATGAACTGGACCGTCGTGATGATGAGAAAGACGACCAGACCGACCACGAGGTTGCCGCCGACGACGAGTTCACCGAAGCTGTCGATGATGTGCCCGGCCTCGGCATTCAGCAGAATCGACTTCGTCGAAGCGATGTTCAGCGAGAGGCGAAACAGCGTCGTGAACAGCAGCAGCGATGGAAAGGCCGAGAGCGACGTGGCTTTCGGGATGTACATCGTGACCATCAGCAGCACGACGCTGGTCGTGATGTTCACGCCGAGCAGCGTGTCGATCAGGAAGGTGGGCAGCGGCAGGATCATCAGCGCGACGACGGCGACGATGACGCCGGCGATCGCGATTTCTCCTGTGTATTGCGACGCGCTCGACATAGTGGCGCTTTTGCTCATGACGGTAGGCCTCGATGGGGTTGAACGGGGGCGTTCGCGGTCGGTTTCGTCAGGCCGGGCTCTTCGCCGCGCTGCGCGGCGGCCATGTCTTCCACCCACGCGAGCACGGCAGCGACGGCTTTGAAGCACGCTTCGGGAATAGCGTCGCCGGTCGGCACGAGATAGAGCGCGCGGGCGAGCGGCGGATTGCCGACGATCGGCACGCCGTTACGCTCGGCCATGCGCCGGATCTCGAGCGCATCGGCGTCGACGCCCTTGGCGACGATGCGGGGCAGGTCGTATTCGTCGGGCATGTAGCGCACCGCGACGGCATAGTGAGTCGGGTTCACGATCACCGCTTGCGCACCGGACACGGCCTTCTCGGGATTGCCTTCGACGATCTCCTTGGCCACCTGCTTGCGCTTGCCTTTCAGGTGCGGATCGCCTTCGGCGTCCTTGTGCTCGCGCTTGACTTCATCCTTGCTCATGCGGTGATCGCGAATGAACAGCCACTTCTGAACACCGTAGTCGGCCACGCCGAGCACGAGATAGAGCACGCCGCTCACGGCGAACAGGCGGCACAGGGCGGACCAGGAGAGCTCGATCAGATCGGGCACGGGCTCGTAGGCGACGCCGACGATCAACGGGACCAGCGCCAGCATCGTTTTGTACAGCGCCGCCGCGAGCACGGCCGCCTTGATGATCATCTTCGCGAGATCGATGAACGAGCGCATCGAAAACATCCGCTTCAGGCCCGAGGCCGGGTTGATCGCGTTGAACTTCGGCTCGAGCGGCTTGAACGAGATGACGAAACCGACTTGCGCGGCGACCGACACGATGGCGGCCACGACGGCCACGAGCACCGGGATCGACAACAGCAGCGCCTGCATGCCGATGCGCCCCATGGCCCGGCGCAGATCCACATCCGTCTCGCCGGTGGCATGCACGTCGAGCGCGATGGTCATGAGCGCGCGCAGATGCTCGCCCATGGCGGGCCCCGCGAGCGAGAGGCCCAGCGAGGCGGCGATCAGCAGCAGGGAGAACGACAGATCGGGGCTCTTGACGGTCTCGCCGTCGCGGCGGGCGTCCCGGAGCTTTTTGTCTGATGGCTCTTCGGTTTTTTCGTCGGACATCGGCGCGGGCTCCGTCTGGACGCATGGATGGGATAGGTTGGCCGCGAGTCTCGCGCGAGCCGCGCATGGGCGCAGGGCCAAGCGACGAAACGGCGCGTCGGCCGGCGAAATCCGCGGCGAAGCGATGCGCGGCGGGGCCGGGCGGCGGCTGGCGAGGGCGAGCGGTTCGCTGGCGGCCCACGGAATTCGCCGCTGCCGGGCGGGCGACTGGGCGAGGGCGGATACGTTACGGCCATCGGCGAGAGAGCCCCGGACGGGGTGGTCCCGATTTCGGCGGCACGGCTGCCGTCCATCCCGATTGACGAATTCGAACTTCGCGAGGCGTAACGATGAATCTCACGACATGCAGCAACCGCATGGTGTCGGCTCTGGTCGAGCTGTTGACTTGGGCCGCGCGCAAAGGCCACCTGGACGAAGCGGACCGCCTGCTCGCGGCGCTGCACGTGATGCGCCCCAACTTCGTCGAGCTCAATGCGTACGACGCATGGCTCTTGATCCGCCGCAATCGCATGGCCGACGCGGCGCAACTGCTGCGGCAACTGGAAGGCCGCGAGTTGCAGCCCCCGTTCGGGCCCTACGTGACGGCACTGCTGGCGGTGTGCATGTCGTCGCTCGGTGATACGAGCTGGCGCATCTACGCGAACCAAGTGCTGACGCGCGATGAGGATGCCGAATCGGTCGGGCTGATGAACCTGCTGATGGGCAAGCGCGAGCAGACGGAGAAGGCCGACGCGAGCGATACCTCGGCCAAATCCGACGCGGCCGAACTGCTCAAGCAAGCCATGTCGTTCAGCTACATGCGCGCATAAGGAGGCCGTTATGACTTCGGCAATCGCCCCTATCGCACCGCCGTCCTCGATCCTGCCTACCGAATCCGCGGGCGGCGTGGCAGGTCCGGCGCAAGGCACGCAAGCGCCTGGCGGCCTCGGTGAGCGTTTTCGGGAGGCGCTCGCGCAAGCGCGCATGACCCCCGAGGAGAGCGGACGGATTCAAGGACCGTCCACGATCTCGCAGGCCGTGGCGACGCAGGACGAGGCATTCGGCGCCTTGACCCAGAAGATCGATGCCTTCGAGGCGTCGAGCGGGAACATGTCGCTGCAGCAGGTGGAAGCGCAATCGCTGCAGATCCAGCGTGAGATCACCGAGCAAATGGTGAAGATCTATACGGGCACGGCCGTCGCGCAAGGCGGCAAGAGCACCGTGCAGACACTGATGAAGAATCAATGACGGGAGAGCGCGATGCGCCGATTTCCGACTTTATTGCGCGTGATCGCGATTGCTGTAATCGGCAGCGCATTGCTCGCCGGATGTAGCAAACAGTTGTATGCGCAGCTATCGGAGCAGGATGCCAACGATCTGATGCGCGTGTTGATCGAGGCCGGCATCGATGCGAGCAAGTCTTCGCCCGACAGCGGCAAGACCTGGACCGTATCGGTTGAGGACGATGCCTTCGCGCGTTCGATGGAAGTGCTTCGAGCACACGGATTGCCGCATCAGAAATACACGTCGCTCGGCGAGTTGTTCAAGAAGGACGGGCTGATCTCCACGCCGACCGAAGAGCGCGTGCGTTTTATCTACGGCGTATCGCAGCAGCTGTCCGAAACGTTGTCGCGCGTGGACGGTGTGGCGTTCGCGCAAGTGCAGATCGTCTTGCCGAACAACGATCCGCTGTCGACTGTCGTGAAGCCGTCGTCGGCTGCCGTGTTCATCAAGTATCGGCCGGGTACTGACGTTCAAGCGCTGGTGCCGAGCATCAAGAATCTGGTCGTGCATAGTGTCGAAGGGCTCGCTTACGACAATGTCAGCGTGACGCTCGTGCAAGCCGCCGAGCCGCAGCAGGCCAACGCCGCGGCGCCTTCCGGCTTGGCCGGCGGCGCATCGACGGTGTGGTTTGCCGTGGCGGCGCTGGTGGGCGTACTCGCGGGCGCGGTCGGGCTCGGTTTCGTGCTCGCGCCGCAGGCGCTGAAGAACAGCGCGCCGGCTCGTTGGATCAAACGCATCAAAGTGAAGGCGCCTAAGCGTGCGGCCGCATCATGAGTCATGCCGACCATCCGCTGATTCGTATGCTGTGCGGCTTCGAAGCGCGCGTGCTCGGGCTGGCGACGGCGCTGGCGGACGCACCGCACGCGGGCGAAACACGCGAAACGGACGGTCGGGCGCAAGACACAGCGCCGGATGCGCGCGCGCTGACGATACGCGTCGCAGCCGCCCGCCGCGTGTGGTTCGCGACGCCCGTTCCGCTCGATGCCTTCTTGCGGCCCGGCAACCGGATCGCGATCCTCGCGCCGCGGGAGTTGCGTCGCGTACTTGCGGCGCTGGCGCTGCTGCCCTGCCAGGACAGCATTCGCCGCTGCATCGACCGCGACCGGCGGCGCGCGCTCGCACTGGCGCTTGGGGAGCAGACGCTCGAGAGCATGCAGGATCAACCGGCGGCCACCGCGTTCGGCGAACCGCTGCCCGACGATCTCAGCGCCGATGCGCTCGCGCAGTGCGGCTGGCGAATGATGGCCGACGAGGGCGCGTGTCGCAACGCCACGCTGGGCAATATCGTCGAGTTGGGGCTGGCCTCCCTTGCCGGCGAGCAAGCGTGGCACCGGATTCGGCTTGCTCACGGAAGTCGACCCGAGGCGGCTGAGGCCGTTGATGTGGCTGATGCGCCGCGCGTCGGCGCCAGGCCGCAAGCGGGCGGGCCCGCGGGTGCGGGCACCAGCCAGACGAGCCGCTTTTTTTCCATGGCAGGCGATTTGTTCCCGGAGTTTCAATGGCTATTTGGTTGAAAACGCAGCCGAAGGTGCTCGCCGTCGATGCCGACATCGTACGCGCGGGGGACGTGGCGCGCGTGGTCGAATTGAGTGATGCGCTCGGCGCACTCGATGAAGTCGTGCAAGCCACGATGCAAGCCGCGACCGAGCGGGCGAGAGAACTCGTCGAAGTCGCGCGCCGAGAAGCCGACGCATTTGTTGCGGCCGCCAAGCGCAAGTTCGACAACAGCGCGCGGCTCGGCTATGCGGCGGGCCATCGGCGGGCGGTCGCCGAAGCGCATGAGCGCTTTCTCGCGCTTGCGCGCGACGAACATGACGAACTGCAAGCGTCGTCCGATCGGCTCGCGCGCCTCGTGATGCGCGCGGTCGAACAGGTCGTGGCCGAAGCGGATCGAGATGCATTGATGCGCCGCGTGATGCAGGCCGTGTCGAAGTCGATCGACGATGCCGCGAATTTGACCGTGACCGTTGCGCCCGGCGATGCGGAGCGGGCGAAGCGCCTGTTCGGCGAACTCGTGCGCGATGCCGCACCGCCGCTCAACATCGAAGTGATTGTCGATGACGAAGCCGACGAAGGCACCTGCGTGTGCGAGTGGGATTACGGCGTGGTCGAATCGAATCTGCGCGCGCAGCTCGCGGGCTTGCAGCGAGCGCTGGCGAACGGGGCGGCGGCGGCCGGCACGTCCGATGTCGGCGTTGAAGGATATTGATATGAGCACGATCGTTCGTGTAGCCGATTACCTGGAGACGGCGCTCGGCGAGAGCGCTTCGCTCGAGCGTTACGGGAAGGTGTTGGAAGCGGTCGGCACGTTGATCAAGGTCAGCGGCCTCGACGCCCAGCTCGGCGAGCTGTGCGAGCTGTGGCGCGCGGATGGGACGTTGATGCAGCGCGCCGAAGTCGTCGGCATCGCGCGGCAATACGTGCTGCTCGCGCCGTTCGGCAGCATGACCGGCATCTCGCGCAGCACGCGTGTGACGGGAAGCGGCGAGCCGCTCTCGGTGCCCGTGGGCCCGGGCCTGCTCGGGCGTGTGCTCGACGGGCTGGGCGAGCCCTCGGACGGCTTGGGGCCGGTCGAAGCCGAAGCGCGCGTGCCCGTGTTCGCGCCGGCACCGGATCCGCTCGAACGCCGCATGATCGAGACGCAGCTCGGGACGGGCGTGCGTGTCATCGACGGCTTGATGGCGCTCGGCGAAGGCCAGCGGATGGGCATCTTCGCGCCGGCGGGCGTCGGTAAGAGTACGCTGCTCGGGA
The DNA here is from genome assembly GCF_051961175.1 of Trinickia sp. Taxonomy (GTDB): domain Bacteria; phylum Pseudomonadota; class Gammaproteobacteria; order Burkholderiales; family Burkholderiaceae; genus Trinickia. Next base: position 12,544 of record NZ_JBQCDN010000122.1, read on the forward strand.
TGCTCGCGCGCGGGACCGAGTGCGACGTCAATGTGATCGTGCTGATCGGCGAGCGCGGCCGCGAAGTGCGCGAATTCATCGAATTGATTCTGGGCGAGCACGGCATGGCGCGCAGCGTCGTCGTGTGTGCGACGTCCGATCGTTCGTCGATCGAACGCGCGAAGGCGGCCCATGTGGGCACGGCCATCGCCGAGTATTTTCGCGATCGCGGGCAGCGCGTCTTGCTGATGATGGATTCGCTGACACGCTTCGCCCGCGCGCAGCGCGAGATCGGTTTGTCGGCCGGCGAGCCGCCGACCCGGCGCGGCTTTCCTCCTTCCGTCTTCGCCGAATTGCCTCGCTTGCTCGAACGCGCGGGGATGGGGCGCGAGGGCTCGATCACTGCACTCTATACCGTCCTGGCCGACGACGAAGAGGGCGGCGATCCCGTGAGCGAGGAAGTGCGAGGCATTCTCGACGGCCACTTGATCTTGTCGCGCAAGATCGCGGCGCGCAACCGCTATCCGGCCATCGACGTCCTCGGCAGCTTGAGCCGTGTGATGCCGCAAATCGCATCGCCCGAGCATTGTGCGGGGGCGGGACGTGTGCGCCGCTTGATGGCGAAGTACGACGAGATCGAGATGCTGCTGCAGATCGGCGAGTACAAGAGCGGTTCCGATCCGCTGGCCGACGAAGCGATCGCGATGAACGAGGATATCGAAGGATTCGTGCGCCAGCGTACCGATGAGTTGGCCGATTTGAACGAGACGCGCGATCTGCTGTGCGGTTTCGGTCAAGCCTAGCCGATCGTCGATGTCGATAGTCGACGATCGATTTCCGATAACCCTTTACAAATAGCCCGTCATGAGTCGCGCCGCCCAACACGTTTGGAAGATGGTGGTGGCCGCCAAAGCGCGTGCGAAGGAACGTCTCGAAGCCGAGCTGGCCGATGCGCGGCGCGAGCATGCGGCGCTGCTCGATGCTGTGGCACAAGCTGAGGAAGGGCTGGAAGCTGCGCAATCGCGGCGGCTCGCGCATGAATCACGCATCGACGAGTTGTTGACCAGTTCGGATGGACTGTCCCCCACGGCCTACCTCGATTACGACCGCTATCGCGCGCCGCTGGCTGAGGCGGTCGATGAAGCGCGCAATGCCGTGCGCCGCGCGATCGATGCGGCCGAGGCTCAGCAGCAAGCGGTCGAACAACTCGGCGTGGCCGTGCGTCGTGCCGACGCATCGCTCGAGGCGGCGCGCGATCAATTGAAACGCGTCATCGCGGCCGCCGAGCGGCGGGTGGAAGAACGTAACGACGAAGAAGCGGGCGAAACAGCCGCGGCCCGCATGTATCGAGGAACCAAAAATGCCTGATGGATTGAATTTCGGCCGCGCGTTGGCCGATGTGTTCTTTGAATATCAGGGCTTCTTCCTAACGCTCGCGCTCAGCGCGGCGCGCATCGCGGTAGCCTTCCAGATCTTTCCGCCGACTAGCGGCGACATGCTGCCCGGCACCGCCCGCAACGGCATCATCTACGTGCTGGCCTTCTTCGTCGCGGCGGCGCAACCCGCGCATTATTTCGAGAGTGTGAATTCGGCGCAATTGCTGATGATTTCGCTCAAGGAAATGTTTCTCGGTGCCGTGCTCGGCTATGCGGCATCGACGGTGTTCTTTATTGCTCAGTGCGTCGGGACGCTGATCGACGACTTGGCCGGCTACAACAGCGTGCAGATGAACAACCCGTTACGCGGCGATCAAAGCACGCCGATTTCGAACACGCTGCTGCAGATGTCCGTCGCATTGTTCTACGTGGGCGGCGGCATGACCTTCCTGCTCGGCGCGATGTTCGAATCGTTCAAATGGTGGCCGCTCGTTTCGTTGACGCCGTCGATGGCCGATGTCGCGCAAAGCTTCATCATCTCGACAACCGATTCGGTCATGGCGGCCACCGTGAAGCTAGGTACGCCCGTCATGCTCGCATTGCTCTTGGTCGACCTCTCGATCGGGATTCTCGCGCGCGCGGCTGAAAAGCTCGAGCCTTCTTCGCTGAGTCAGCCGATGCGTGGTGCGATTGGCTTGCTGATGTTGATCTTTCTCATCGGGGTTTTCTCGCAGCAGGTGTTGGGTTCGCTGCACTTGGAGGCGTTCACGCACGAGGCTGCCGCACTGGCCGCGCCGGGGCATTGAATATTCTTGTGCTACCGATTGATTTGGCCGAATGAGAATTGTTGTGGAATCTTCTGAGATTGTTGAAACTGCGCGCGACGGGGCTGGCTACTATCTTCATCAGCACGGCACCCACGCGGAACGATTCGCGGTTGACGCCGATGCGCGGCCCCAGCCCGAACAGCCGTGAAGAAGTCGGGCGCACACAGCGAGTGTCGAGCTATGTATCCCACGGTCTATTTGGCGATGTTGTCCGGGTTGAAGTTTCGCAACAGTCTCCCCCGCTACTGCACAGCGATTCTCGATGGCGATTTCACGCGCGCCTATTGCGCTGTGGACGATGCGGCGGATCTGAGCGAACGCGTTCATTCTCAAGCACGTACGCGCAGCAACGAAGAGTTGACGGCGCTGGCCGATGTCTCGCTCGTGCAGGGTAATGACGAAGAGGCCGAAGACTACTATCGCCGCGCGCAAAAAATGGTGTGGAAGAACGACGATCAACTGCGCGTGCAGTCGTGCCGCAACACGGGATGGCTTTCGCTGCTGCGCGGCCGCTTGGGCGTGGCTCAGCGCAGCTTCGCACGCGTGGCGTCCGAGGCCCAAGCGCACGTCGAACAACGCATCGAAGCGTATCTCGGCATGGCGCTCTCGCATCACCAGCTCGCGCAGCAACAAGCTGCCGATGACGCACTTTTCGAAGCGGCGGAATTGGCCGATGCAATCGACGAGCCCCGCTACCGTCTGGTCATCGATCTGCTCGCGCAAGAGTTCGAGGTTCGCTTGAAGATTCGCGCCTCGCGTGCCCTGGACGACAACGCATTCTGGCAATCGGCGCTGACGTCGATTTCACTGACGGCGGGCGGACGCACGCGTCTCGAACCGGCGTGTGTCGTGGCGGTTCGCCCCGCGTTGCTGTCGTTGCGTATCGAGGATCTCCTGTCCATCGAGCGTCTTGCCGATGGCGACTGCGGCACACCGGCCTCGGCCATGTTCGCGCGCTTGGAGCGCGGCGCGTCGAATCCTCAACACGTGTTCCGTGGCTGTCTGGACATCGCACTGGCCGCGCTGGCGGGTGGTCTAGACGAATTCGCGGTGGACATGATGAACCGCTTGCCGACGGCCGTTGAGCAACCGCACCGCGATTTCGACTATCTCTACTGCATGGCGAAGATCTCGGTGTACCGCGGCGATCTCGTCAAGGCATTGAAGTTTTACTCGCAATACACGACCGAAGCGCTGCGCTGCCTGCGCAACGAAACCGCTTCGGTGCGCAGCGCGGGACCGACACGTCCGCGCGCGCAAGCGGGCACGGTCAACGACGATGTCGCGGCACGCTTGCCGGCCAAGTATCGGCGTGCCTATCGATACATCATCGAAAACATCGATCGCGAAGATTTGACCACGCGTGAAGTCGCGGCGGAAATGAACGTGACGATGCGGACGATTCAACTCGTGTTCAAGCGCGCACTCGGCGTGACGCCGTGCGGCTTGATTCGATCGCTGCGCCTCGAAGGCATTCGCGAGGCGTTGCTCGACGAGAACGGCCCCGCGCCGTCGATCTACGACACGGCCGCGAAGTGGGGCCTCAAAAGCCGCTCCACGCTGGCGAAGGGCTACCGTAGGCACTTCAACGAATCGCCTTCCGAGACGATCGTGGCGCACTCGCGTTGATGGCCAACCATCCGCATTGCCCTATCGCCCGCCTCGCCGTATTGCCCGTCTCGCCTGGAGCATAAACCTTATGAAATTGCCACGACGCCTGCGGCGCCTGAATGCGCTCGCCTTCGCGATCTTGATCGGTACCGGACCCGCAAGCCCCGATGCGGACGCGAAGCCGATTCCGTGGAAGTCGAATCACTTCCAATACGTTGCCGATCATAAAGACATCAAAGAGGTTTTGCGCGACCTCGGCGCGAGCGAGAACGTCATGACTTGGATCTCGCCGCAAGTGGACGGCGTCGTGACCGGCCGCTTCGATGAAACGCCACAGCGCTTTCTCGATCGCTTGTCCGATTCGTTCGGCTTCATCTGGTACTACGACGGCTCCGTGCTGCGCGTATCGGGTCCGAACGAGGCGCGCAGCGCGACGATCGGCCTCACCCATGCGACGACGGAAGACCTGCGAGGCGCGTTGTCGCGGCTCGGTGTCACCGATCCGCGCTTTCCCGTGCTTTACGACGACCGGATGCGCACCGCTGTGGTGTCAGGGCCGCCGCGGCTCGTCGAACTCGTGACGGACGTCGCCCATCTGATCGACCATGACGTCGCGCGTGGCGATGCCCCCGAGGTGCGCTCGTTCCGTCTTCACTATGCGTGGGCGACGGATCGCTCGTTGATGATCAATGGACAGCCCGTGGTTGTGCCGGGCGTGGCTTCGACGTTGCGCAGCCTCTATCCCGACAGCCCGGGTTCACGTGCGGCGGATGGGGCACCCGTGCCCGGAGACGACGCCTATCGCATGCACGATATCGGCGGCATCGGCGGCAACCCCACTGCGGCGGCAGGCGATCGTTCGTTTCCGCCGCTGCCCAATATGTTCGGCGGCAACGGCTCTGCTCGTCCGAACATCAATCCGCCGCTGCCCACCAGCATGCACGGCGGCGAGACGAATGCGGGCGCGCAGATGGCGCCGCTGCCCAACGATATGGGCGGCCTCGGTGCCGATTCCTCCTCGAGCGGCGCGCATTCCGACGAGCCGATCATTCGAGCCGATGCACGCAACAATGCGATTCTCGTCCGCGCTCGCGCCGAGACGATGCCGGCGCTCGAGAAACTCATTACCTCGCTCGATCGCAGACCGGGCGTCCTCGAAATCGATGCGAGCATCATCGAGATCACCGAGACGGGCTTGAAAGAGTTGGGCGTCGATTGGCGACTGCATTCGAGCCACTTCGATATCGAAACCGGCAACGGTCAGAACACGCAAGCGGGTTTTCCCGATTCGGTGAATCCGCAGGGCTTCCCCGCAACGGGCGGCAACGGCACGATCGGCTCGCTGTCCTCCTCGGCGGCGGGTGCGGCCGGTGCCGCCGTGGCGGCCACGCCGGTCGGCGGGGTGCTGACGGCCGTGATCGGCGGCACGGGCCGCTATCTGCTGAGCCGCATCAGCGCGCTCGAGCAGACCGACAATGCACGTATCACCGCGAGCCCGAAAGTCGCGACGCTCGACAACATGGAAGCGGTGATGGACAACAAGCAGACGTTCTACGTGCCGGTTCAGGGCTTCGAATCGGGCAGCTTGTACAGCGTATCGGCCGGCGTCGCGCTGCGGGTGTTGCCGAGCATCGTGTCGGATCAGGGTAGGCCCGAGATCCGTCTGGACGTGCACATCGAGGACGGCAATCTAACGAGTTCGAACGTCGGTAGCTTGCCCGTCGTCAGCAAGAGCACCATCGATACGCAGGCATTGATCAATCAAGGACAGAGCCTGCTCATCGCCGGCTACACAGTTGATCAGGACGATCGCAGCGAATCGGGTGTTCCGGTGTTGTCGAAGATTCCTGTCATCGGTGGCTTGTTCCGCTTCAAGCATCATCAAGGCCAGAAGTTCCAGCGCTTGTTCCTTCTGACGCCGCGGATCGTTTCGGCTTCGGCCGAGGATGCCGTTCCGTGCGACGCCTGCCAGGCGCCCGAACCGTTGGGGATGCCGACGAGGTAGTGTGGACGTACGGGGCCACTTGCGGATAAACCGAGTTCTGCCGCACTTGAGCCGCGCACGATGCTGCTCATCAAGGGCTTCGCCAAAGCATCAACACATCGGGCCGACTGAACGACTTACCGTTTTTGTTCGACCGGTGGTGCGAACGCAAAAAAGGACCGGCCTTGCGAGCCGGTCCCCTTTCACGAAAGTAAAGCGAACGGGATCACCGCTCACGCAACGCTCGTCAATCGCCCGTCAGCATGGCGCGACGCCTTTTGGCACCGTCTGGTCGGTGCATCCCCGCTTGCAGCATGAACATCTCGAGCATCAGCTCTTGCTCGGCCTGCCCGTTGTCGCCGCCCGCTTGGTTGGCCGCATTGTTGGACGAGTTCTGCGCGTTGTCGGCCTTTTTGTCTTCCTTGGCCTTCTTGTCTTCCGACTTGCCCGCGTGCGCCTGTTCGCCTTCCGCCGTACGGCCCTTACTGCCGCCGCGGCCCGTCATGGCGCTCAGCTTTTCGCTGAACTTCATCTTCGACGATCCACCCGCGTGGCCGGCACCGCCTTCGAATGAGCTACCCGAACGCTTCGATCCGCCCGAAAATCCGCCGCTGCCGGCCATGCCGATCGCGGCCCCGGCGGCCACTTCGGCATAGGACGAACCGGAACCGGATCCGCCTTCGGGCAGGACCTTCGACGCGAGCGAGCCGAGCTTGTCTTGCGCTTCGTTGCTCACTTCCATCTCGGAGACGTTCTTGACGACGCCCTTGACGGTTTGTGCGACGTTGCCGTGCAGCGCGCCGCCGATTGCCGCGTCGAGCTGCTGGCTGCCGATGTGCGCGTTGGCGAGCATGTTAGTGCCGACAGCGGCCATCGCGCCTTCGGGGGTGAGGTCTGATGCGACCGTGGCCGCGTCCATACCTGCTTTGCCGAGATCGCCGAGTGCGGCGCCCCAATGGCCGTGCACGGCATCCTTGCCGGCTTGGACGGTGTCCTTGATCGCGCCTGCGGTGCCGTTGACGACATCGGAGCAGACTTGGCTGACGCTCTTTCCGACATCTTTGCCGAGTGCATCGTAGCCCTTCTCGGCCTTGGCCATCGCCTTGTCCATCTTCTTGCTCAAATGCATGTGCGCGAGCGAATCGACAGTAGCTTGCTGGCCCGACGTGACAACGTCGGTGGCGGTCTTGGCCAGATCTTGCGTGGCCTCCATTGCCTGATTCAAGGCTGCTTTCATATGGCCGTGGATGAGATCGTCGGTGGCTGCGATCGTATGCTGCGCGAGGCTTCCGACGTCCTTGGCCAATGTTTTGCCGACTTGCTCGACGCCCTTGACGACGCCTTCACCCACTTTGGCAATGTCCTTGCCCGCGGTTTCGAGGCCGTGGCCGACATCCTTCGCGACATGCGCGATGTCATGCCCGAGGTGCTCGAAGCCGTGTTTGATCGATGAAAAGAGTCCCATGGATATTCCTTGGAAGAGTGTGGATCCAAATCGAAAGAGCCGGCGCATGGCGCCGGCTACGTTCGCTTGAGAATCGCTGGAGATCGTTCGTGATTAGATGCCGCTGGCGCCCGACGCCTTCTGCTGCTCCATGATCTTTTGCAGAATTTGCATGATTTCGCCGAGCATTTGCAGTTCGTTCTGCGTTTGGCCGCCACCGTTGCCGGTTCCGCTGCCGCCGCCGCCTTGGCTGCCTTGCGATTGCAGTTGTTGCAGCATCTGCGTGATCTCGGCGAGCATCGATTCGATCGACGGCGGTTGGTTGCCATTGGCTGCGCCGTCCGGGGCACCGGCGCCGGTGGGGTCGCCGGCATCCGAGGGGCCGCCCGCGCCCGGGGCGCCGCCACCCGCGCCCGGAGCACCGCCACCCGCGCCCGGAGCACCGCCGCCCGCGCCCGGAGCACCGCCGCCGGCATCCGGCGCGCCGCCGCCACCTGCGCCACCTGCGCCGCCGCCGCCTTCGATCATTTGCTTCAGCATATCGAGGATCTGGCCGAGCACTTGCATGATCTGCTCGTTGTTGCTTTGGCCGCCGCCGGCTTGGCTATTCTGCGATTCGAGCTGCTGCAGCATCGACAGGA
>NZ_JBQCDN010000123.1:0-5278 GCF_051961175.1 Trinickia sp.
CGGCTATGCGCGTTTCGACGGCGTCAGCATCAAGTAACGGCGATGGGGTACGCTCTCCCGGGTACGCCTGGGAGCAGGGGTGCCCGATCCCGCACCAGCACGTTCTCCGGCGACAGGGGTAAGGTGCTCTGAGTCTTGCGCACTCAGGGCATCGCGCCTCGTCGCCGGTCGCATTTTTCTTCTGCAAGATAAAGGGACGAACCATGTTCCGATTCGTTTTACGCCGCATCGGGATGGTGATACCGACGTTTATCGGCGTTACGATCCTCGCGTTCGCGCTTATCCATCTGATCCCCGGCGATCCCATCGAAGTCATGATGGGCGAGCGCGGCGTCGATCCCGCGATGCACGCGGCCGCGCTGCACCGCCTCGGCCTCGACGAGCCGCTGCCGCTGCAATACATCCACTATGTTGGGCGTGCGCTGCACGGCAACCTCGGCGATTCGATCATTACGAACACGAGCGTGATGAGCGAATTCCTGGCGCGCTTCCCAGCCACCGTCGAACTGTCGATCTGCGCGATGCTGTTCGCGCTGATCATCGGCTTACCGGCCGGGGTCGTCGCGGCGCTCAAGCGCGGGACGCTCGTCGATCATGGCGTGATGGGCTCCGCGCTGACGGGCTATTCGATGCCGATTTTCTGGTGGGGGCTCATTCTCATCATGGTGTTTTCCGTGGCGCTGGGCTGGACGCCCGTGTCGGGCCGCATCGATGTGGAATACGACATATCGCACGTGACGGGCTTCATGCTGATCGATTCGCTGCTCGCGCCCGATGAAGGGGCATTCAAATCGACGGTGCTGCATCTGATCCTGCCGGCCGTCGTGCTGGGCACGATTCCGCTGGCCGTGGTTGCGCGGATGACCCGTTCTTCGATGCTCGAAGTCCTGCGCGAGGACTACATCCGCACCGCGCGGGCGAAAGGGCTTTCGCCGGTGCGCGTCATCGTCGTGCATGCGCTGCGCAACGCACTGATTCCCGTCGTGACCGTCATCGGTCTCCAGGTGGGGACGCTGCTCGCCGGTGCGGTGCTGACCGAGACGTTGTTCTCGTGGCCCGGTATCGGCAAGTGGCTGATCGATGCAATCAGCCGGCGCGACTACCCGGTGGTGCAAGGCGGCATCCTGTTGATCGCGACGCTTGTGATCGTCGTGAACCTTTGCGTCGATCTGCTTTACGGCGTGCTCAATCCCCGCATCCGCTATACGCGCTAAAGGAGCCCGCAATCATGGCAGATATTCAAAACACGGTTCCTCAAAGCGTCACGCCGCCGAGCGGACGGGCACTGGCGCTGCGCGAGTTCTGGAGCAACTTCTCGCGCAATCGCGGCGCGGTGGTCGCGGGCATCGTCGTGTTGGCGCTGATCTTCATCGCGTTGTTCGCGCCGCTGATCGTTCCGCACAGCCCGATCGAACAATACCGCGATGCCGTCAAAATCCCGCCGGCCTGGCTCGCGGGCGGAAATGGAAAGTTCGTGCTCGGTACCGACGAAGCCGGCCGCGACATCTTGTCCCGCTTGATGTTCGGCGCGCGCATGTCGTTCTGGATCGGCTTCGTGTCCGTCGTGCTCGCGCTGATCCCGGGCATCGTCCTGGGCCTGTGCGCGGCGTTCTTCCGTTGGGCCGATACGCCGATCATGCGCGCGATGGACGTGCTCCTTGCGCTGCCTTCGTTGCTGCTGGCGGTGGCCGTCGTGGCCATCATCGGCCCGGGGCTCACGAACACGATGTTCGCGATCGCGATCGTCGCGCTGCCGGGCTATGTGCGTCTCACGCGCGCGTCGGCTCAGGGCGAACTGCATAAGGAGTACGTGACGGCTTCGCGGGTGGCCGGCGCCGGCACGCTGCGTCTCATGTTCTCGCAGGTGCTGCCCAACTGTACGGCGCCGCTGATCGTGCAGGCCACGCTCGGCTTTTCGTCGGCGATTCTCGATGCGGCCGCGCTCGGCTTTCTCGGCCTCGGTGTGCAGCCGCCGACGGCCGAGTGGGGGGCGATGCTCGCATCGGCGCGTGACTATATCGACAACGCATGGTGGATCGTGACGATGCCCGGTTTGGCGATCGTGATCTCGGTGCTCGCGATCAACCTGCTGGGCGACGGGCTGCGCGACGCGCTCGATCCGAAACTGAAACGGATGGCATGACCATGAACACTCTTTTGACCATCCGCAACCTGGCGGTCACGTTCGGCGGGGCGCCTGCTGTCGACGGCGTGAGTTTCGCGGTCGCGCCGGGCGAGGTCGTGGGCGTGGTCGGCGAATCGGGCTCGGGCAAGAGCGTGACGATGATGGCACTGATGGGCCTCATCGACGCGCCGGGCATCGTGACCGCCGACGAAATCACATTCGACGGCAAAGACCTGCTCAATGCTTCGGCGAAAGCGCGCCGCAAAATCATCGGCAAGGACATCGCGATGGTGTTCCAGGATGCGCTGACGAGCCTGAATCCGAGCTACACCGTCGGCTACCAGATCAAAGAAGTGCTGAAGTTGCACGAAGGCTTGCGGGGCGCGGCGCTCGATCGGCGCGCTCTCGAACTGCTTGATCAGGTCGGCATCCCCGACGCTAAAAACCGGATCACGGCATTCCCGCATCAGCTTTCCGGCGGCATGAACCAGCGTGTGATGATTGCGATGGCCGTGGCCTGCAATCCGAAGCTGTTGATCGCCGACGAACCGACCACGGCACTCGACGTGACGATCCAGGCACAAATCATGGATCTGCTCGTCAAGCTGCAGAAGGAACGCGGCATGGCCCTTGTGCTGATTTCCCACGATTTGGCCGTCGTCTCGCAAGTCGCGCAGCGCGTGGCCGTCATGTATGCCGGGGAAGTGATTGAGACGAATCGGGTGCCTAATATTTTTACAGAGCCCCATCATCCCTACACGGAGGCGCTGTTGGCCGCCATTCCCGAACACAATCGCGGTGCGAAGCGCTTGTCGGCGTTGCCTGGGATGGTGCCGGGCCGGGACGACCGCCCGAGCGGCTGCCTGTTCGCGCCGCGCTGCAAGTACGTGGTGGACGATTGCCGCAAAGGCCGGCCGGCGCTCGATCCGCTCGAACCGGACGCGCCCGATGCGCGCGCCCGTTGTATCAAACCCTTGAATCTCGATGCGATCCGCTCGAACGAGTCCCACCACGGAGGCGCCTGATGAACGCAGTACCGGAAGTTTCGCGTGCGCTGCGGCATGACGACGATCTCGTGTTGGTCGCGGATGGGTTGACCAAACATTATCCCGTCCGGCGGGGCATGTTCGGTCACGGGACAGTCAAGGCGCTGAACGGCGTGTCGTTTTCGCTGACGCGCGGCAAGACGCTGGCGGTCGTCGGCGAATCGGGCTGCGGCAAATCGACGCTCGCCCGCCAGTTGACGATGATCGAACCGCCCACGTCGGGACGCCTGCTGATCGAGGGCGAGGACGTGGCCGGGGCGGATTCGGCCAAGCTGGCCCAACTGCGGCGCCGCGTGCAGATGGTGTTCCAGAACCCGTTCGCCTCGCTCAACCCGCGCAAGACGGTCGAGCAGACGCTGGCCGAGCCGCTCGTCATCAACGCTCAGATGAGCGCGGCCGAGCGTGCGGCCCGGGTGGCGCAGATCATGCGCACGGTCGGGTTGCGTCCGGAACACGCAAAACGCTATCCGCACATGTTTTCTGGTGGACAAAGGCAGCGCATTGCCATCGCTCGTGCGATGATTCTGGAGCCGCGCATCGTGGTGGCCGACGAGCCCGTTTCGGCGCTCGACGTGTCCATCCAGGCGCAGATCCTGAATTTGTTTATGGACTTGCAAGAGCAGTTCAAGACGAGCTATGTCTTCATTTCGCATAACCTGGCTGTCGTCGAGCATATCGCCGACGACGTCATGGTCATGTACTTCGGCGGCGTGGCCGAGCTGGGCGACAAGCAGAGGATCTTCGCCAAGCCGCGCCATCCGTACACGCGCTCGTTGATGTCGGCCACGCCCGCTATCTTCGAGGCCGATCGGCGCACGCAGATCAAGCTGCAGGGCGAAATGCCGTCGCCGCTCAATCCGCCCTCGGGGTGTACGTTCCATCAACGTTGCCCGTATGCCATCGAGCGGTGCCGGGTGGAAGAACCGAAGCTGCGGGAGGTCGACGGCCGCTTCGTGTCGTGTCACCGCGCCGAGGAAGTAGGGGACGCGGATGGCTGAAACGCGGGCGGCGCGTCATCGCGCGCGCCGCTCTTGCGAGGGCGCCTTCGCGGCGGTCCTTGCGCGGCGGGCACGGGCCTGCATGCGCCGCATGCAGGCACTCGTGCTCACGCTGGTTTTCACGCTGGCGCTCGATCCGCGCTCCGGCGGACTGATTTCACCGGCCTTCGCAGGCCCCGCTACCGCCCCGGTCACGCAGGCGGCGCCCAGCGCGCCGGTGCACTCGCCAATGCCCGGCGCGGCGATTCCCGGTTTTCATGGGCCGCCGCCCGGCTTCGACGGCACGAGTGCGAGCGGGGCTGTGCGGGCGGAGCCCGCACATATGCCGTTCTACGTTGCCACGAAAGGTACGACGACGATCTACCTGCTCGGCACGCTGCACGTCGGCGATCCTTACGATTACCCGAAGAACCAGCCGTTTCGGCCGCCGATCCTGGCGGCGCTGCGCGCTTCGCCCACGCTCGCGCTTGAAATTTCGCCGGATGAACTGCTGCGGTCGCAGGACGATGTGTCGAAGTACGGCGTGTGTTCGTATGCCTGCTTGCCGCGGTTGCTGCCCGAGGCGATCATGCACAAGCTCGCGCTGCGTTTGCGCGGCAATCCGGCCGCTCTCGCGGAAATCAAGAAAACACGGCCTTGGCTCGCGGCGCTGCTCGTCGAAACTTACGATGCGTTGGCGGCTGGCCTGCAAACGGAATACGGCACCGAGGCGCAGCTCGAGAACGTCTACCTGCCTACGCGCGGCAAAATCGTTGGGCTTGAAACGCTCGCGGAGCAAATGCGCGCGTTCACGAATCTGACGCTGGCCGAGCAGCGCGAGATGCTGGCGCAGGATCTCGCGCAGACGCCCACCCAGAACATGGACGATGTGAAAGCGCTGCACCGGCTGTGGCGGGTGGGCGACGCCGATGCGATCGCGGCCTGGGCCGCGGCCAAATCGGAGCGGCTCGCGCGTACACCCGCTGTTGCTCAGGCGCTCGATAACCGCATCGTCTACGAACGTAACCGGCGGTTTGTCGTGCGGATGACGGCGCTCGCGGGACCGAATCGGCCGATTTTCGTGGCGATCGGTGCGTTGCATTTTGGCGGGCCGAAGGGCGTGCTCGCGC
>NZ_JBQCDN010000124.1:0-10463 GCF_051961175.1 Trinickia sp.
CGTAGCGCGCGCCGTCGACGGCGTCAACGCGAAAGGTGTCGTCCTTCTCAGTTGAAAACCTTGTGGCTGTGCCGTCAATGCCATAGACGCGACGCACAATCGCAACCGCATCGAATTCATTCAGACGTGGGAAGCTGACCGAGAGGCCGCTGGCCAACAGGGCGTCGGACTCGACCGCGGGCCTGGAGTATAAGCCTTGCGAATGACTGGGGCAGCATGAGTGAGCCGGGGCGGGAAGAGATGACAGCAATATCGGGAATCAATTTCGCGCTGCGATCGGTCTGAGGACAGCCATCAGCGCCATAGCTCGATGTGCGTCCGCGGCCACCGTCGATAGGCGGCCACGGTAGCGTCGAACGCTTACACACCAAGCTGTTCGGCCAGTTCAATGATGCTCTTGACCGCCGTGTAGCCATATGCCGGTGCTTCGGGTTCGTGGCCGCGCAGCACGTGAGCCTTGTGGACGATGCCAAGGTCGTGCGCGGTCATGAGGTCGTAGCGCGGGCTAGACGAGACGTGCAGGATTTCATGAGGCTGGACGTCGAGCTTCTTGAACATGTATTCGAAGCCCTGCATGCGCGGCTTATAGGCGCCTGCGTCTTCCGCCGTGATGACGGCATGAAACGGCGCCCCGAGCTTTTCGATATTGCTCATGATCTGCGCGTTATCCGCATTGGTCAGCCCAACCAGCTTGTACTTCTTGGCGAGACGCGAGAGGCCTTCAGGAACGTCCGGGTGCGGACCCCATGTCGGCACCGCCAAGTAGAACTGTTCGGCCTCGGCTTCGATGAAAGGCACGCCGGTGCGCTCGCACGTGCGGCGGATGGAGTTGTGGACGACATTGCGATATGGCTTCCATGCGCCGAGCACTTCGTCGAAACGGAAGGCCTTGAATAGCTTGATGAAGTTCTCCATGGCGTCGCCCTGCAGGCGGTTGCCGTAGATTTCCCGCGCCTTGTCGGCCATGCGGAAGTTGACGAGGGTGCCGTAGCAATCGAACGTGATGTATTTCGGTTCGAAGTCGATCATGTCTTCAATCTCGATGAGTGGTGAGTCCCGAGGGACTCTGGAATCAGGTGCCCGCCGCGAGCCACTTCGGGCAAGTGCCGATAGCAATGTCGGTAGGTGAAATTTAAGCAGGAATGAGTCTGCGAATACGCCGAATTGACTGGTGCAAACAACAAATTTCACGCTATTTTTGAGCGGCGTCGCGGCAGTTCATGCCGCGTGAATTGCTGCAATGCACGGCATCGAAGTCAAGTAAAAGGATCGTCCTATCGTCATCCCCGCTGGCGGCGCTATCATCCGTCCTGGCGCACACGCACCGACGCTACGGCAGCGTGTGGTCGTACGCCTATGCAGGCAAGAGAAGCAGGCGCAAGGCCAGCAACACCACGACAACGTTCAGCAGCCTTTCCATCCATTCGTCGCCCCTTTTCAGCGCGTATCTTGCCCCCGCCGAAGACCCGATAAGGGTGCCGACCACCAAGGAAAGACCGAACTGCCAATTGATGATCTGGCTGAAACCATAAACCGCAAGCGAGCCGAGCGAGATGACGAGGCCGCTGATCTTGCGGGTGCCGACCGATTCGCTGATGGTCTTGTTGAAGATCAAGATGAATACGTACGTTGCGAGCTTTGCCTGACCGCCGAAAAAGCCACCCACCATCCCGATGAGCGTGAACAGGCCATATCCGAAGGCAGCACGCGCCTTGGAGACCGGTTCGTGAACGGGTTTGGGCTTCTTGGTGAGTGACAGAATCACCATCAGCAACGTGAGAATGCCGATGACCTTATGCAGCGTAGCAGCGTCAATCTTGAGCAAAAACGCTGCGCCGCAAACGGACCCGACGAGGCCGAGGAGTGCGGCCGGCACTGCAAGCTTATAATCTACCTTCCCCTGCCGATGAAACTCGCGCGCCCCAGCTACCATGGTGCCGACTGAAGCGACGCGCGCTGACGCAATAGCAGACTGGGGCGCGATGCCTAGCCAGATCATGATTGGGACCGTCAGAAAGGCGCTCCCTCCTGTGTTGGTTCCGATGAAGCCGGTCAGCAGGCCGAGCGCGAACAGGAATACAGTCGTGGCGAGTTGGCTGTGCAATTTGATCTGCCGAAAATTTCATAAGCGGTTGTTGGCCCGCGATTAAAGCAAAACTGCTTGGCGGCCAAGGAATTGTGGTTCCATCCAGTGATAGCAATGCTCATTTCTCGAGGCAGCCGTCACGTGCAGCTTGGATTTGTGCGTAAAGCTGTTCGAGCCCGCTACTGGGCGCCACGCGTCGGTGATCGCCGAAACAGCGTGACTGCGCGTTATGACGTTTTCAGACTTGATGCTCGATGCCAAGTTCAGAAAATTCGCGCCCGCGCGTGTGCCAAGATATCCGCTGTGGGCAATGCGTTCCGGACAGCTACCACCCTTTTGAATTCTTGCTGACGACCGCTACCTCTTTTCTCGCTGTGGCAGGCAGCAACGACTAGAAGCAAAACTAGTCCCAGGTGTGCATCGGACGGCGCCCTGGGAATAGGCCTCCCCATCTTCGACCCAGTGCGGATTCTTCGCTGATTTGCTTTTGTGGGCAAATGAGATAAAGTGTGCCGAGCTGACAGAAAAACTTTCTGTCGTGGGCGCAACAGAAGGCGATGCCCTCTACCGAACGCTTCAAACTGAAACGTCGGCTCTGAAGGGGCAAGGCCTGGAAGCTTGCGAAGCGATGCATGTGGGTGCCCCGTACTGGGAGCACTACCATGCATTGGTCCCGCACGAAAACGTCACTAGAGACAGGCCCTGGGATAACCCTCGGCCCTTTTTACCCTTGAACTCCCAATGAAGTTTATCTTTGCGTGAAGGGTCCCGTACATCTCAATGCGCTTCGTGCGTTTGAAGCGAGCGCTCGGCACCAAAGCTTCTCGTCTGCGGCAGCGGAACTGAATGTGACCCCCGCGGCAGTGGGTCAATTGGTTCGCTCGCTCGAAGAGTGGCTCGGTACACCATTATTTCATCGAGGATCGAGCGGCCGTTCCCGCCTTATTCCAACCGACACGGCCGAGCGAGCATTGCCGGATCTTCGCGCAGGGTTTGACAGACTTTCGCTCGGACTGAGCCGCTTGCGCGAGGGTTCTAGAAGTGGCGTGTTAACGGTCGCAGTTAGCCCAGCGTTTGCAGCGAAGTGGCTGCTGCCGAGGATCGAGCGGTTTCACGAAAGGTGGCCCGAGACCGACGTGCGGCTTGATACGAATCTCAAGCTGGTCGACTTTACGGCTCAAGGTATTGATATCGGAGTGCGATACGGTCGGGGGGCATGGCCGGGCCTCATGTCCGAGAAGTTGATGGACGAAAAAATTTATGCCGTTTGTTCGCCCACGTGGCTCGCCAAGAACGGCAGGCTCAAGGCGCCTAATGACCTGGCCGGCAAAGCACTGATACACGATCTGTCCGTGGACGGTCACCTGGGATTTGCATCTTGGAGCGATTGGCTTCGGCGGGCGGGGGCGGAGGGCGTCGATGCAAGGCGCGGCATGCGGATCAACAATTCGGCTGCCGTGCTGCAAGCGGCGGTGGACGGTCATGGCGTAGCGCTAGCGCGGAGCGTGATGGCCCGCGACGACTTGGCCGCCGGCCGGCTCGTCCAATTGTTCCCAAAAGTAAAGTGGACGTCTGAACTGGCTTACTACATCGTTTACCGCGCGGAGTGCGCGTCTCTGCCCAAGCTTGTTGCGTTCCGCGAGTGGTTGATTCAGGAGGCAGCATCGGCGCAGTAACGGGTCATTGCCTCGCGTCCTAACGACCCTTTGTGCCCCGAAGCGCGTGATCAAACGCCCGGTAAGGAAGCTGGGGCCATACATCGCGACCGCCGGGCTAGAACCTCAGCCCAGCGGTCGGCGTGACGATTCATGGGCGGCGCCCACGAACATGCGTTATTTCTTACGCATGACTAAGACCATCCTGAACTTGACATCACCGCTCTTAACTTTCCCGTAGGCGGCGAGCGCGTTTTCCAGTGGCATGGTTTCTATCATCGGCCGAATGTCGGTCAGCGCGCTGAAATTCAGCGCTTTTTCGTTCTCATAGGGAGTACCAGTCATTGACCCGACGACGCTCCTTTCTCCGGAGACCAGTTGGCCGCTTGGGATCGGTAACGGATCTTTGCCTACGCCCAGCACAATGAGTCTGCCCTGTGGCGCGAGGCCCCCAATGCACGCGGATACGGTGGCGGCGTGGCCTATCGTAGTGACGATAGCTTGCGCGCCTCCCATTTCCTTGAGTTTGGCCATGGCGTCATCTTCATTCGTGTCGATGTAGACATGCGCCCCCAGTGCCAATGCATCATCGACAATGTCCCGCCCGCGCCCGATGGCCACGACTTTGAAGCCCATTTTGCGCGCGTATTGCAACGCCATGTGCCCAAGTCCACCGATCCCAAGCACGGCCACGAGATCTCCCGCTTCGGCCCCTGACTTCTTGAGTGCATTGAAGGTGGCAAGGCCCGCGCACAGGATGGGCGCCGCCTCCTCGGAGTCGAGCTCGTCGGGAATCGAAACCAAGCCGGTGCTGCGAGCGATCATCACTTCGGCGTAGCCGCCATCGGACGTTACGCCAACGACCGGCTGATTCCGACAAAGCTGAAATTCCCCGCGTCGGCATTGGTCGCATTCGTTGCAGTGGCCGCCGAGGCGGCCCACGCCAACGCGCTGGCCCACCTTCCAGATCGCGGGTACTGCCGCCCCGATGGCAGCGATTCGTCCGATCACCTCATGTCCTGGCACGCGCGGCTGCGATGTGGGATCGGCTCGATCGATCTGGCCGATGTCGGCGCCGCAGATTCCGCATACCTCCACCTCGATCAAAACCTCGCCGTGCCCCGGGGTCGGCCTCGGTCGTTCGACCAGTTCAAGAAATCCAGGCCGGCTCAACTGCATTGCTCGATATGTACTGTTCACGTTCGTGTCTCAAAGAGTAGGGGGACTAGACGATTCCTGGTTGCGGCGACTGGCTATTGCACCCCGACGCCCAACCGTCCGCAGCCGCCGCATGGATTGCCTCGCGTACGCCGATGGTTGCCGCATCGACGGCGCCCGCCAGATAGCCCGGAAATCGGGCAGACCATTCGCTGGCGATTCCCGCCAGACGCCCATGCCACAGCCCTGACGCGACGGTCGCCTTCGGCGCCGCGCCGTGTCCTGCTGTGCCGTCGAGGTCGACCGCCGTCGCGGTCAGAGGATCGGTGGCCCAGTCTTTGATTAGCTCTGCTTTGGGCCGCTCAGCCTCTGCGCCGAACATCCGCTTGAACTGCGCTCGACAGTGGAGCAGCAACTCTTGCTGCGGCACACGCTTGCGCGTGCGGGCGGGAATGCCGAAGAAGCCGAACAGTGCGGCACTGCCGCCCGGCATGGAGGCATCGTGGATTTCCGCGAGCGGTCCGACGGCGCTTCGGGCCTCGCCGGAAAATCCTCGATCGCGCCAGAATGGCCTATCGTAGACAGCGACATATTTGGCGTGCGATGCCATCCACGTGGCCGTAGTGCTCCAGGCGCGCGAGATCGAATCCGGCAATGCCGGCGTGAAGTCGATCGTGGAAGTCGCCAAGCGCGGCGGAACGGCGAGCAACACGAATTGCACGCGGTAAGTGATAGGCCGTTCGTGCGAATCCTCGGCATCCATTTCGATTTGTTGACCGACATGGCGGACGCGCTTGACCCTGTGACCGACATAGAGCCGGTCCTGCGGCAGCTTCTTGCGCAGCGCCGCGACCAGCATGTTCATCCCACCCACAAGACGCATCGACGGCGGCGATGCAGCGTAGCTGGAGTCGACGCGCAAAGGCCCCTCGTGCGGCGATCGCTCGATGATCATGCTGCCGACGTCATCCTGTTCGAACCGTTCAAGTGCTAGACCGCCGACGAGACGATCGAGCTGAGGCTGCAGCTCTGGCCAGAACCACGTTGGCCCTAAGTCAAAGCGGTCGAAGGTATGAGATGTGTCGTGGTCTGATTCATCCGTTCCGGCGGGGGACACCGAAAGAATGCGACCGCCAAACGTTGAGCGGGCCTCCAACAATACGTAGTCTTCGATGCCCTGTTGCTCGAGAAGAAGCGCCGCATAGAGACCGCTCAGCCCACCCCCGATAATGGCGACGCGCGCTGCTGTCATGCCTATGCCTCCAACGCCCAATCAGCCAGGTGACCGGCCTTGAGGTAGCAGGTCGCTCCTTGTGGGCCGGCGATGATCTCGGGACAGTCGCCCACGGGTAGTCGAACCCAACTGCCCCGATCACAGGACCGTTTGCCAACTACTAGATTTCCGGTCAATACCAGCAATTCGGCGCCGTCTATCTGGCCTTCAAATAAGGCTTCACCTGGCGACAAGCGTTGCAGACAAACTTGTTCGGTATTCGACGAGAACAGCGGGCATACCTCGCGCCGACCTTGGTGCTGCCAGAATGCGGGATCGCGTGTGTCGATGCGGACTCGGTGGCGGTCTCCGGGGTGCATTTGCCGAAGCTTGACGAAAATGACCGCGCCCTCGGCGCTGGACGGCCGATGGATTGATCCTGGCGGATTGCGCAGATACCAGCCGGCCTGATAGTGCTCGTCGCGCTCGGAGAAGGTGCCGGACAGCACGAAGATCTCCTCTCCTCGCGGGTGTGCATGGTCAGGGAAATGTGAACCGGCTGCGTACCGCACGATGCTGGTCGCCCGGGCTTGCTCCTCGCCAATCCTATCGAGCATCACGCGCTCGACGCCGCTCTGCGGGGAGGCGACCCAGTTGTACTGGTCTGGTGTGACGACGATCCGCCGCGAAAAGTCTGCATTTACAAGCATGGATGTCTTACCGCAAGCGCCGATTATGAACGGCCGGCTTACCCGCTATCGGCAGCCGACCGCGTACAGAGGTGACTCAGGTATTCGTATTGACCAATTGCGCGTGGGCTTCGAACACGTGCGCCGTGTAGACCAGGGCAGGTCCGGCGTTCATTGCGATTGCCACGCTCAGCGCTCGCTGTGCGGAGATCAGGCGACTTGGTAGATACGCACATCCGGCGCTGCATCCAGCAGGGGTTTGAGACCGCCGACCACGTCCGCGGTGAACAACTCGCTCTGCAAGTAGGCATTCGCGTTCGCTGCGCTATCGAAACCGTGCAGCACCTGCACGTCCTCATCGCGCACCAGCAGTTCCTTCGACTTCGCGCCGGCGATGGTGTTGAGGAAGGGGGCCTTGTATCTTTCGTAGACCCCTGCGGCAGCGGCCCGATTGGCATTCGCGACCTTGAGAGTAATCTGCAGATAGACCATTTTGTTGCTCCTGTCCTGTTTAGGCAGTGGGTGACCTTCGTGTTCCGCGATAGCAGTGCGATGAACCGGTAGCACGACGCCGATAAAAGTCAGCGTACGGAAAAAAACGATTCACATCGAGCCGAAGCGATGCTGGCTGCCTGTCCCTTCCGTGGCGCTGCAGGTCGCGGATGTGAATTCTTCACTGATTTAGACGTCCCCGCAAACGAGATTTAATATCGCGGACAGAAAGAAAAAATTTGCAGCCGGTAGATTTTCCATCTTTCCGGTCTCTGCCACTCCATGCCGGACAAAGAACCCAGCCGGCGCTGAATGAGTCCTGCAGAGGAGGGGACGCTAACTCGCAGGTATCGCTGTCGAATGCCATAGCCGACCGTTCGCCTCC
Source organism: Trinickia sp. (assembly GCF_051961175.1). Lineage (GTDB taxonomy): Bacteria > Pseudomonadota > Gammaproteobacteria > Burkholderiales > Burkholderiaceae > Trinickia. Next base: position 7,679 of record NZ_JBQCDN010000124.1, read on the forward strand.
CTTCTCTCGCCGGTTAGATCACTTTGCACGCTACCTTCGGCTGACGCCCATTTCTCGCGCGATAGCCATGAACCCAGCGATATAAGCGATTTCTTCCTCTCCGCGGCGAACGCCAAGGTTGATACTCTTGTTGATGCCGCGCTTGCCAAGTCGCACTGAACGAACCGGCAGTCCCGCCCCTTCTTCATGAACGAGCCAATCGGGCAGAACCGAAACGCCACGTTCCGCCGCGACGAGCTGGAGCATCAGATCGGTGGCTTCGGCAGTTCGGTGATTTTTCGGTTTGCAATGAGCGGGGATAAGGAACCGGGTGTAAATATCGAGCCGTTCCTCACTCACGGGAACCGTGATTAGTTCCTCGCCGAGAAGATCTCGTGGCTGCGCGAACGCACGCGTGGCCAAGGGGTGCCTTTCATGCACCACAAGAACCAGTTCGTAGTCGATAACAGGTGTGAATCGGATGTCCGGTAAGTCGATCGGATCGGGCGTGACGAGCAAGTCAATCTCATGGCCGAGAAGCGCTGCGATGCCGTCGAATCGAAACGCTGTACGCACATCGAAGTCGACGTCCGGCCAGGCCGCAAGATACGAAGGCGTAAGCCGCGACAGCCACTTTTGGCAAGGGTGGCACTCCATGCCGACGCGCAGCGCGCCACGCCTACCCTCAGCGAAATCGATAAGAACCCGTTCGGCGTGATCGATTTGCGGCAACACGCGTTGCGCTAAGGCGAGCAAATACTCCCCGGCTTGCGTGAAGCGGAGCGCCCGGCCGCTTTTCGTCCAAATCTTGACGCCGTGCTGCTCTTCAATCTTCCGGACCATGTGCGAAAGCGCAGACTGCGTGACGTTCAGCCGCTCAGCAGCGGCAGTGACACTGCCCAAACGATCGACCTCCAGCAGGACGGCAAGTTGTTGACGGTCTAGCATCTATGATCTCCGCTCATGTATCCATGAAAACATACCATTTCTGTTCATGGACGTGCGTTGCTATTCTGACCGAAATTCGAGGCCGCATCCCACGCGCGCCGCTCAACTGAAACAGGAAGGAAATGTGAACGCATACACCGCAGCGATGAATGAAGGCGCTACCACGGGCATCGGCGCTTGCGTATTCGATCAGGTGGCGGATCGTAGGAATTCGAACTCGATGAAATGGGCGATCGCGGAAAAACTGCTGTCGGCCGATGAAGCGGAAGCGCGGCCGCTGCCCATGTGGGTCGCGGACATGGATTTCCGTGCTCCCCAGCCCGTGATCGATGCACTTCATGAAGCGGTAGAGCACGGCATCTTCGGGTACCCCGGCGGTGCGACCGATAGTTACGTTAATGCGGTTGTAGACTGGCAAGCGAGGCGATTCGGCTGGGAAGTACCCAAGGAATGGGTGGTGCAGACGTCCGGCATCATCACCACGCTGAAGACGGCCGTACAAGCGTTTTCCGCGCCAGGCGATTCAGTGCTGATTCAGCCGCCTGTCTACGCCCACTTCCACAACGACGTATTGATGAACGGCCGTCATCTCGCACTTGCTCCCCTGGAGCGTAGCGAGACGGGCTATCGCTTCAACGAAAAGATCTTCGAAGCGGCGATTCGTGACAACACAAAACTCTTCATCCTGAGCCATCCGCACAATCCAACGGGCAACGTATGGTCGGAAGACGAGCTGCGCGCGATGGGCGAGATCTGTCTGCGCCATGGCGTCCTCGTTATCTCCGACGAGATCCACCAGGATCTGATTATCAACCCGACGAAAAAGCACATTCCCTTTGCTTCGCTAGGGGACAAGTTCGCGCAAAACAGTATCACCTGCACGGCTCCCAGCAAGACCTTCAATCTGCCCGGTTTGCAGAGCGCAAACGTGTTCATACCGAGCCGACGTGTGCGTGACGAATTGCTCAGGCAGTACGACAGAAACATGTTCCCGCTGGTGAATACGCTTGGGATGGTCGCCGCCGAGGCAGCTTATGCGCACGGCGAGCCGTGGCTCGAGGAGATGCTGATTTACCTCCGCTCGAACCATATTCACTTCCGAAGCGCCGTGAATGAGGCGACGACGAAGATCGAGGTTCTACCGGCGGACGCCCTGTATCTGGCGTGGATGGATTGCCGTGCGCTCGGGATGGATGCGACCGCACTCGATAAATTCATGCTGACCAAAGCGCGCCTTTGGCTCGATAAGGGACAAAAGTTCGGCATGGAGGGACACGGCTATATGCGGGTGAACCTCGGCTGTCCTCGTGCCACGGTGGACGAGGCGATTCGTAGGCTTGCAGCAGTTGTTGCGGGACTCTGAGCGGCGAACAAGCGCACTCATAGCATTTATTCCTATTACACTGGAGACAAAATCATGAAACTTAAAAAAGCGGTTTTCGTGGCCGCGCTGTCGGTATCTGCCGCATGCGCATCCTTCGCCGCTCATGCGCAAGATCTGCTCGACGCCGTCAAGGCGCGAGGTACGTTAATGATCGGTATGGAGGGAACGTATCCCCCGTTCGATTACCGCGACTCGCAGGGCGCCCTGCAGGGTTTTGACGTCGATGTCGCCAAGGCGCTCGCCGCGAAGCTCGGCGTCAAGCCGGACTTTTATACCGGCGAATGGTCGGGCCTGATCGGCGGGCTGCAAGCCGGCAAGTTCGATGTCGTCATCAACCAAGTGACGATCACCCAAAAGCGGCGCGAGTCGCTTGATTTCAGCCCTCCGTATGCGTACTCGGCGGTCCAGGTGTTGGAGAGGAAGGACGACAAGAGCGAGTATCAAAGCCTCGACGAACTGAAGGGTAAGCGGGTT
>NZ_JBQCDN010000125.1:0-12124 GCF_051961175.1 Trinickia sp.
CGGCAGCGAAACGCATGGGCATTCCGCAACCGAAGGTGTCCGGCATGATGCGCGGTGATTTCACCAACCTGTCCGAGCGCAAACTCATGGACTGCTTGAACCGGCTCGGCTACGACATCGAGATCAAGGTACGGCCGGCCGCCGAACCGATCGGGCATCTCACGCTCGCGGTTGCTTGATGCGAACCACTAATCCGCCGCACCCAGGCGAAACGCTGCGCGAAGACATATTGCCCGAACTGGGGCTTACGGTCAGGGAGGCAGCCGAGCATCTTGGCGTGCGCGCACTGCTCTGTCGCGCGTGCTGAATGGCCATGCTGCAATCTCGCCCGAAATGGCGTTACGCGTGGAGCAATGGCTGGGCATCGAAAATGGTGGGCGTGCCGACTTGTGGCTTGCCCAACAAGCGGCCTATGACCTTTGGCAGGCTCGCCAGAACGGTGTGCCGCATGTCGAGCGAGTCCGTCCCGCTACGCAAAGCAGACATCGATGTCATACCCCCAATCGGTCTACGTTGTAGTGGGGGAATCGAGTTCCTGTAAGGCACGCCGCAAGACATGACCGAGCTCGCCGTTCGTGTTGCCGCTCGGTCCGGGCGGTTCGTCCAGCGATCGCAGAAGTAGTGCCTTAATCTCGGAAACATAGGTGGACGCCCACGGTTCAGCGGATGCGTCGATCTGAATTTGTTTAAAATCAAGCAACTACACGCAGCCACCGGCATCTGGCCTTTCATTTGTTCATAATCTTCAGCGATCGCAGGAAAATTGCGCTGCCAAGCGAGCCCCGCGACACCAAATCTTATAAATCAAGCGATTGCAGACAGAACATCAAGGCCCAACAGCCGCTCACAAACCCCAGACCCCAACCTACTCATTCTCCTCGAAGTAATGCCCAAACTTCAGTTGCTTGGTGCGAATGTACCGTTCGTTCTCATCCCGCACAGGAATGGCCAGCGCCACCCGCTCGCACACCGGAATCCCATGCTTCGATAGCGTGTCGAATTTATCGGGGTTATTGCTCATGAGCCGCACGGACGACACGTTCAACTCGCGCAGAATCGCCGCGGCCGAGTCATACTCGCGCGCATCGTCCGGCAAGCCCAGTTCGAGGTTCGCCTCTACCGTGTCGAGCCCCTGCTCCTGCAATTGATACGCGCGGATCTTGTTCGACAAGCCGATACCGCGGCCTTCGTGACCGCGCAAGTACAGCAGCACACCGCGCCCTTCCGCGGCGATATAGCGCAATGCGAGATCAAGCTGCTCCCCGCAATCGCAGCGGTATGAACCCAGTACGTCGCCCGTGAGGCATTCCGAATGCAAGCGCGTCAACACGGACGACTGCCCGCTCACCTCCCCCATCACCAATGCCAGATGCTCGGCGTCCCCCGAAGGGACACGGTAGACATACGACGTAAACGTCCCGTAGCGGGTGGGCAAAGTGGCCGAAGCGGCAAGCGAGACGCATTGCGTCGCGTTTCCATTGCCGGCTTGGGGCGGCTGGGATGACGTGGGCATAACTGATCGATAGTGGCTTTGACGGTTCGCGCGCACCGACTGCCGGCGCGCGCACCGCGAGTTTAACGCTAATCGCCATTTCGGGCCGCTCAGCGCGGCCGCCACCCGCATCGCCAACGCCTATACTGAGAAACAGCCCCCGCCAACGCACGATTCAGCGGCGGCGCTTAACCCCGCCCCCCAACGAGAAGACGGAGACGCTCATGCCCAACGTAGCGCAGATTCTCAAGTCGAAGCTGGACGATCCGCAAGCCGCCAAGCGGATCGCCGAGCAGCCGGTCATTACGATCGACATCGATGCACCGGTCTACGATGCCGTGAAGATGATGGCCGAACATCACATCGGTGCGCTGATCGTGACGGAGGGCCCGGAAGGGAAAATCGCGGGCATCATCACCGAACGCGATTACGCTCGCAAGATCGTCTTGCTGGATCGGTCGTCCAAATCGACGCGCGTCGGCGAAATCATGACCCGGCAGGTCCTGCACGTGCGCATGAGCGATACGACCGAAGACTGCATGGCCTTGATGACCGAACACCGCATGCGCCACTTGCCGGTTATCGACGACGGCCGGCTCGTAGGTATGGTGTCGATCGGCGATCTGGTCAAAGCGATCATCTCCGAACAAGAGTTCACCATTCAACAGCTCGAGCATTACATTTCGGGCGTACATATCTAACCACGCGCGATACCGACGCCGGCCAGCGAACGAATCGAAGGACCAGCTGCGCCGGGGAACGGCTATCGCCGTCAAGCTCCGAAATAAAGCGAGCCCGGCCCCTTCGGCTCCCGCGAACCGGACTCGCTCTTCGGACCCCATTGCCGCGAGCCGTAGCCGCTCGTGTCCACGGCCGCCCGCCCTTCGCCCGCATCCTGCAGCAGACGCTGTTGCGCCGCCTCGATGTCGGCCGGGTAAGTCGTATCGCCGCCAGTGCCGCGATAGCCGGCCTGCGCCAGTTGCCGCATCTGCGCCTGCACGTGCGCGCGGGTGTCGCGTTGCGCTTGTTGTGCGAACGAAAACGCCGGTGCAGCCATTGCGCCCGCCAACACGCCCGCGATCACCATCGATCTCATCGTTCTCTCTTCCTCAGTAGGATTGCCTTGCCCGCCCAAGCAGCCCGGCACGAAACGCAGTCTACGGTTTGCATCGACGCGCGAACATGCCGCTTCCCGTTAATCACTTTTGCAGCAACCGCAAATATGGAAGCGGCGGCCACCAAAAAAACGGCACGTCAAAATAAATTGCTTTGCCCTGCCGGTGGAATCGGTTTAATCGAACAAACCACGAAACCGCTCAACAGATCATTCGGCCCCGGTCGCAAAATTAAGCCCTAACTGAAATCGATATCAAGCGCCCCTCGGTTGAGCGACTACTCAGAATCATCGATTTGAAGTCTGCGACACCTCCCATAGTCGAGGCCGGGCGCTAATATTCGTTTCGTCTGATATGATTTTGCAAAAAATGGAGTTACCCGAAATAGCACTTCGGTAAATTGGGCGATTTACCTGTTTCGGGCAAGTAATATTTTCGACATGCGAGGAAATATGCCGCGCCAATTTATTGAGGCAATGTCGCCGCTGTGGCGTGCGACAGATGAAAAATCGTGGTTCGAGGCGCTAGCGTTGCTGGGAAGAAAATATGGGTTCGACCACACGCTATTCGCCGTCGTGCCTAGGCCGGGCATGCGTTTCAGCGACGCGTACCTGCGCAGTACCTACGCGGAGAGTTGGCGCCAGACCTATGACGAGCGGGCCCTGTTCCGCATCGATCCGACGGTTGCGCACTGCCTCACACAAACGTCCCCGCTTATCTGGACGTCGGCCCATTTTGCCGAACAGAGCCAACGGCAAATGTACGAAGAGGCGTGCCAACATGGGCTTTGCACCGGCATTTCGCTGCCGATTCACGGCCCGAAGCAGGAAGTCGGCATGCTGTGCTTCGTGCGCAGCGAGCACGCCCCCCACGCTCTTCTGACCGCGCATATTCAGCGTCGCCTGCCAATGCTGACGCTCCTGCGCGATGTCGCGTTCGATACGAGCCAGCGTTTCCTCGACGGATACACCGAAAGGCTCGTACCGAAGCTGACGCCGCGCGAATATGAGTGCTTGAAATGGACGGCGCAAGGAAAGTCGACATGGGAAATCGCCAAGATTTTCGGCTGCTCGGAAGCGACCGTGAACTTCCACATGACCAACATTCGCAGCAAATTCGGGGTCAGCTCCAGAAGCGCTGCCGCGGTCAAGGCGACCCGAATGGGGTTGATCGATCCTGACTGACCAGTGCCGGCCGAAGCGCCGGCGGGCGCTTTTGCGAGACGGCGCGAAGGTCGTCGTCCGAAATCCGTGCCTCGAAATACAGCCGCAAGAGGATCATGACGGGTTTCGGAATATTCGCGCCTAGCTCGAAGCGGCTGCCGCGAGATTGCGTTACGCCGAAGCGGGCCCAAAAGGCTTTTTGGCTTTCCTTGGCCTGCTTGCGGTGAGTCTGAACGAATGCACTGTTGATTTCGGTCCGAATCGGCCGGGCCGCATCCTCGGCTTGCGGTTGACGAATATCGGATATGGACATGATTTTCACCTGATCAAGGACGTACTCGACACCGACATCATCCCAAGTGTCACCGGTGATTTGTACCTATCTTGCTTGACAGTTACCGCTAGCACGCAAAGTGCATATGGTCTACGCCCCGTAGGGCAAATGACATTCCGGGAGGAAGCTGGATGAATATGAAGATCACGATCGATAAACAATATGGCTTCGACCTCGACGCGCTGGCACAAATGTATCGGTTGCGTGCCAGGATTTTCGGCGAGCGCATGGGATGGGAAGTGGCCATTTTATCGGGAATGGAAATCGACGAATACGATGCGCAGTCGCCCCACTACATGGTTGTACGCGACGATGCCGATACAGTGTGCGGCTGTTGGCGGCTGTTGCCGACCCTGGGCCGTTATATGCTGCGCGATACGTTCAGCCAGTTGCTCTATGGCCAGGAGGCCCCCGCTTCGCCCCGAACCTGGGAGCTGAGCCGCTTCGCCATCGTATCGCCCGAGCAGGCCGGCTACGGCTTCGGCGAATTGGCGCTCGATGCGATGCGGGCCGTCGTCGCCTTCGCCGATCGGCGGCATATCACGAGCTACGTCACCGTCACCACGACGGCTGTCGAGCGTCTGCTCGTCCGCGCGCGCATCGCCACGCGCCGTTTCGGCCCACCCCTGCGCATCGGGAAGGTCAACGCCGTTGCGCTGTCGATCGACTTGGGCGAACAAACGCACGAGGCGCTGTTCGGCCGCGCTCGGCCGAATGCGTCAGCGCACGCGGGGCTCGAGCAGCCGCTTGGGGCCGCTGACGAATGCGCTGCCCGGTTCATAAAATCGCAGCAGTTCGTGCATTCCCCGGGAAAGGCCGATGCGCTTGGTGGCAGCGATGCGAGCGAGGGACGCATCGCCGTCGTTTGATCGCCCTACCCACAGGGGCCCGCCGCCGCACAGATCCGCGCCGTCCCATTCCGGCCCGATCGCAAACGCCGCACACAGGCGGCCCGGCCCGCGAGCAAGATCGACGACATCGACACCCGGCCGCCTGCGCTGCATGATGGGTACACCGTCAAGCGGCTCCACCGCCCGCAACAGGACGGCGGCCCCCTCGCCTTCCGGCTCGGCCGACATATTGATCATGTACGAGGCACCGTAGACGAGCTTCACGTACGCATGGCCCGGCGCGCGAAACAACGCGGCATTGTAGGGGCGCAGCCCTCGATAGGCGTGGTTCGTCGAATCGCCGACAGGATAGGCTTCGGTCTCGACGAGGCGCCCGCTCACGCGCCCCTCCAGCGAATCGTGCACAAGGTATTTCCCGACCATGAACCGAGCGAGTTCAACCGTATCCGAGGGCAGCTCCTCGCGCAGCAACGGCACGATGGGAACGGGGCAGCCCTCGCAGGCTGGCGATGGCATCATTCAGGCGCCCTCCTGTTTGTCCTCGCGAAGCCCGCGCAAGCAAATCGTCAAAGTACGGCCGCGCGCGCGACACGGCACGCGGCCAGATCCCAGGCGGCACAACCGACACTCTTGAAGACGACCGGCATCGTGCCCGCGCTACCCGCGCTACCCTCGTCCCGCTCGCCGACGCGCGCTCCGCCACGCGCCACCAAGGCATCGGCCAGCGCCGTTACACGGCCCCAGTCGATGCCCGCCTGAATGAAATCGCCGGCTTCATGCCGCGCCCCCGCCGCATCGTCGACGCACAACGCGCTGCCTTGCAACGTAACCGGACCGATCTCGGCCATTTCAGGGGTGAATGCCCCCACGCCGACGATTAACCTGCCAAGACGCGCAGGCTCGTCATAGACGGGCACCGTGCTCGTCGTGAGGGTAATGACCGCATCGACCGTCTCGGGGATCGAATCCCCTTCCTGCACGCGAACGTCGATGTCGTTGCCGTGCTCGGCGCAAAACGCCTGCGCGCGTGCGTCCGCACTGCCGCGAACGATCACCCGAGCCTCGGGATAGACCGCTGCCAACGCGCGCACGTGATGGGACGCTTGCGTGCCCGTCCCGATGAGTAAAATCTCACGCGGTGCCACCTGCAAGAACGTTCGCATAGCCAAAAGCGTCACGGCCGCCGTGCGCCGGCCTGTGACGGTCGGCCCGTCAAGCGCGAAGAGTGCTTCGCCACTGTCGGGATCGCACACGCTCACGTGGCCGTGAATGGTCGGCAGCGTGCGCGCCCGGTTGGCCGGACACACCGTCACGAGTTTATGGATCGCGAGATCGCGCGCCGCGGCGGGCATCGCGAGCATGATTCCGCCTTGATTGAGCGGCACGACGAGCCGCGCCGGGCTCGCTATCTCGCCCCGGGCGGCTTCCAGGCATGCCTGTGCAAGCGCATCGACAAGTACGGGAAACGGCGTGAGCCGGGCCGTTGCCTCGGCGTCGAAAAACTGCATTGTCATAGGGTTTTCTCCAATACGGGACCTGTTGCCCATGTCCCAATCGCCGCCGGGCCCACACAGGGCAAGGATACGGCCATACATGGCGTGCAAGGAATCGGGCATCTGCGAATGGCCTCGCGCCAGCCCATTGACCACCAGTAACGAACGTAACCTGTCGATACATATTTGACGCGGGCGGGCGGCGCGTTGCCCGTTAAAATACGCCCGCCTCCATACTTTTACGGCTGTGTCGCAGTGATGCGGCGCGACGAAACTCGTTCCGTGACCGCCATTGACGCCGCAGCACCCAGAAGCAGCATGACCACAGAAGCCACCTTAGCGGACTCACTCGTCGTTGCCGACCGCGTGCGCGCGCTGATGGTTCGCCATGGCATAGGCAAGCGGCAGCAGACGACTGAACTGTGCAGGATCCTTGATCTGAGCTTTTCGCAGGGACACCGCAAGCTGCGCGGCAGCAGCCCCTGGACACTCGCGCAAATCCGCAAGGTGGCGGAAGCATTCGGCGAGGCGCCCACGCAATTGTTCGGCGCGCAACCGAACGGGCTCGGCGCCCCTGGCGCCCAACCGCGCGAAGCCATGCTCAACATGGGCGCATTCGAAGGGCCCTGTGTCGCGTGGATCGGCGAACCGCTTGGCCCGCACGAACGCGCCGAATTCGTCGCCTACGGCGAAGGGGATCGCTGGCGGATCGTACGATGCGACGGGACGCCCGGCGAGCACGCCCACGAAGTGCTGAAGATCGAAATTCATCCGCGCCGCGGCGAAGCGCAACGCGCGACCGTTGCTGTGATCGACGCCGATCGGGCCGCCGCCGAAGCGCTGTCCGACTACCTCGTTCAGAACGGCTTCGAAGCCGTCGCCTATGATCGACTTGCCGCGTTCGCCGCAGCGCTGCATACCCAAACGTTCGATGCCGTCGTGACGGATTGGCGCTTCGACGAACATACGGCGGCGGTGGCGATCGAAGCGGTTCGCCGGTCCGCACAACCCGATGCGCCGATCTTCCTGTTGACGGGCGACCTCCTGACCGGCAAAGCGAGCGAATCGGAGATCAGCGAAGTCATCCGCCGCTTCGACGTGGCCTGCTACGAAAAGCCGGCCCGTCTGGCCATTCTCGTCGCCGATCTCTCGAAACGCCTGGGCCGCGCGTGAACCGCTCCCGCGCCGGCAAGCCGAGCTTAAGCCGCACCTGAGCTCGGCCCGGCGAAGCCGGGCTGCCACGCGGCTGGCCCTGAACGCACACCGCGTCACACGTCGAACTTCACGCCTTGCGCCAGCGGCAGTTCGCGGCTGTAGTTGATCGTGTTCGTCGCACGGCGCATGTAGCTCTTCCACGAATCCGAGCCCGATTCGCGGCCCCCGCCCGTTTCTTTCTCGCCGCCGAATGCACCGCCGATCTCGGCGCCGCTCGTGCCGATGTTCACGTTGACGATGCCGCAATCGCTGCCCGCCGCCGACATGAATTGCTCGGCTTCGCGCATGTCGTTCGTGAAAATGGCGGACGACAACCCCTGCGGCACAGCGTTGTGCACGCGAAGGGCTTGTTCGAAGTCGTCGTACACCAGCACGTAGAGAATCGGCGCAAAGGTTTCCCGTTCGACGACCGCCGTCTGCGCGGGCATGCGCACGATCGCGGGACGCACGTAGTACGCACCGTCGTGACCCACATCGACGCGATCGCCGCCCGTCACCTGGCCGCCGTCCTTGCGTGCCTCGGCCAGCGCCGCCTGCATCGCATCGAACGAACCGCGATCGATCAGCGGGCCGACGAGTGTATCGCCGTCGAGCGGATCGCCGACCTTGACCGATGCGAACGCTTTTTCGAGACGCGGCAACAGCGTTTCGGCGACGCTGCGATGCACGATCAGGCGCCGCAACGTCGTGCACCGCTGGCCCGCCGTTCCCACGGACGCGAATGTCACGGCGCGCACGACGAGGTCAAGATCGGCGCTCGGCGCGACGATCATGCCGTTGTTGCCGCCGAGCTCGAGAATGCTGCGCGCGAGCCGCTTGCTCAACGTCTGGGCCACTTCGATACCCATGCGCACACTGCCCGTCGCGCTGACGAGCGGGACTTTGTGCGAGTGCGTCAGGGCTTCGCCCACTTCGCGGCCGCCGATGATCAATTGCGCCAACCCCTCGGGGGCGACACCGGGGTGCGTACGATCGAATTCGCGGACGGCCTGCTCGAACAATGCCTGGCACGCGATGGCCGTGAGCGGCGTTTTCTCCGACGGCTTCCATACCACCGAATCGCCGCAGACAAAGGCAAGCGCCGCATTCCATGCCCAGACGGCCACGGGGAAGTTGAAGGCCGAGATCACGCCGCATACGCCCAGCGGGTGCCACGTTTCCATCATCCGATGGCCCGGGCGTTCGGACGCGATCGTCAGGCCGTACAGCTGACGCGACAGACCGACGGCGAAATCGCAGATATCGATCATTTCCTGAACTTCGCCGAGCCCTTCGGATCGGATCTTGCCCGCTTCGAGCGTGACGAGCCGGCCCAGCGCGTCCTTGTGCTCGCGCAGCACGTTGCCGAACACGCGCACGAGTTCGCCGCGCACGGGCGCCGGCACGGTTCGCCACTTCAGAAAGGCGGCATGGGCAGCATCGATCTTGCGTTCGGCGCTTGCGGCCGAATCGACGGCAAGCGAAGCGAGCGTCGCGCCGTCGCGCGGCGAACGGGCCGTCAGGGCGTCGCCCTTCAAGGGTGACAGATCGACGTTGAGCGCTGCGAGAATATCGTTGACTACCATCACATCCTCTTTTTAAGGAGTCGAGTTATAAGATAGCGCCGACGCGAGCCGACGCGCGCCTTCGAAGGCTTCGGCTTCGCTCGGCGCGGCAAACGACAAGCGCAAGCTGCTCCGGTCGGGTTCGCGGACATAGAACGCATGACCCGGCACGAACATCACATTACGCTCGATCGCGCGTTTGAGCACATCCGCCGCATCGCGTCCGCCGGTGAGTCTAGCCCAGACGAACATGCCGCCTTCGGGTGCCGAGAATTCGACATCGTCCGGCGCGAAATGGGCCAGTGCCTTGAGCATGGCCTCGCAGCGCGAGCGGTAAGCGCCCGCGATGGAACGCAGATGCAGTGTCAGGCTACCGCTATCGAGGTAGTGGCGCGCCGTCTCTTGCGAGAGCGGCGACGTGCACAGATCGCTCGTTTGTTTGGCGACAATCATCCGGCGCGCGATGGGCGCGGGCGCAATCGCCCAGCCGATGCGCAAACCGGGCGCGACGATCTTCGACAAACTGCCGAAATAAACCACCCAATCGCGCGCACCGGGGCAGGCGTCGGCCAATGCGAGAATCGGCGGCACCGGCGTGCCCGTAAAGCGCAATTCGCCATACGGATCGTCTTCGACCAATACGATCTGCCGCTGCACCGCCAGCCGCAGCAGCGCTTCGCGCCGCGCGCGCGGCAGCGTCGCGCCGGTAGGATTGGCAAACGTGGGCACCGTGTAAAGCAACTTGGGCCGGCCAGCCTGCGGCCACGCGTCGAGTTGCGCCGCCAGGGCATCGACGTCGATGCCATCGCGATCGGTGCGGACCGTGACGATATTCGCGCCTGCCAGCCGCAGCGCCTGGATCGCGGCGGGATAGGCCGGCTCTTCGATAAGCGCGGTATCGCCCGGCGCAATCAGCGTGCGCAGCAGCAAATCGAAACCTTGCTGCGAGCCCGTCGTGACGATGACATCGTCGGGGCTGCAGTTCACCTCCCGCGCGCCCATGAGTTCGGCGAGCGACCGGCGCAACAACGGCGATCCGGCCGTGTCGCCGTATTGCAGACACGTGATCGGGTCGTTCCGGTATGCCGTATGGAGCGCGTGCGCCAGCCCTTCGCGATCGAACAGATCCTTCGAAGGATAACCGCCCGCGAACGAAATCATGCCGGGGCGGCCCACGTACTTGAACAGTTCCCGGATCGGCGAGCCTTGCGGCGCACGGAACGGCGCCGCGAATCGGTACCTTTCGTCCGGCGTATCAAGACGCTCAAGACGCTCAAGACGCATCGTATTGCCTGACGTCATCGCATTCCTTTCTGCTCGGTCGCGCGGTGAGGGGGCGCGTCGCGTTCGATCACGCCGCCGCGGTCATTTTGAAAATGCCGGTGGCGTTGCCGGCATCGAAGCCCAAATCGAGCCCAACACGCCCGCTCGCCTCGTCGGCATACGTATCGCGTGTGATGAACTCGTAGAACGAACCGGGCACTTCAAGACGCACCGGCATACCGTCCTCGCCGCGAAAGACACGCACGACGCGGTCGGCCTGAAATGCTGTCTGTTTGACCCGCCCCGACTTCGACACTTCAACGCGTTCCTTGATGGGGCGGCCGAGGGCGCGCTGCGCATCCGCCACGGCGAATACGTCGGACACGCGATCGGTGGCGTGGTTGAACGCGTTGCCTTCCGTTGCGATCCACGCCATCTCGGCGGATTCCGCGAGCAGCGTCTGGTAATCCGCAAGGCGCGGCGCCCCGTGCTGCCGATCGAAACAGCGCACGAGAATCGTCAGCAACGAACAGGCGTCAAGCAGCGGCAACGCCGCGTCGCGTTCGAGCTCGGCCAGCCATGCGACCGCTTGCGGCGTGAGCGGATCGGCCGACGCGCCGACGACGTTCGTCACCGCTTGTTGAAACGCAGGCGAAAAGCGCTCGGGGTGCAGTTCGCTGACGAAGAATTGGGCGATATGCTCCGGGGCGTCGAGGTGCGCATACGAGCGCCCCGTCATCTTGATCCGGTCCAGCGGATACGTGCCGTTCAAGCGATAGCCGAGCGGCTTCAAGATGCGCGTGAACGCGGTTTCGCCCGGCGGCAGCGCGCCGCAATGCGCCCAACGCACCGTGCGCAGCGCGCCGTGATCGAACTGAACGCGCCCGCCTTCGCGCACGACGCCCTCAGTGTACGCACGCCCCGTCGGCACCCGTTTCAGCAAATCGGCGAACAGCGCCATGTTGAGCGCCTGCGCCAGTTCGGCGCGCGTCACGATGCCCGCCTCGCAACGCTCCATCGAAGGCGGTATATTCATCAATTGCACCAACTGCCTGGCGGCGCCCGCTCCGCAGGCGGCTTCCAGCATGGCGTCGAGATTGCCGTTCATTGCATCGTTCCCTGTTTGCGCCCCGTTTCCTATAGGGCGGCACGTCACTGGAAGGCCCAGGGGAGCGGCATACGCTCGCGTCGGCGCCCGCCGATCGATACGCATTGTCGCCGCCGCACTGCGTCCTCACAATTGATTTAAACTCACGACTTCATTCCTAAATTGCACCAACTACTGCTCGAATAGCGGCTGAAGCACTCCGATCGAGCAGGACGCCACGATGAGAAAAGGCATCCCCAATCTCGCCGCGCTGCAAGTATTCGAGGCGGCGGCCCGCCATGAGAGCTTTACGCGCGCGGCCGACGAACTCTCGCTCACGCAGAGCGCCGTGTGCCGGCAAGTCGCCGCGCTCGAAAATCGGCTCGCCGTCGCCTTGTTCCTGCGAATCAAGAAGCGGGTGGTACTGACGCCGCACGGGCGCCACTATGCCGCGCAAATCCGCAAGAGCCTCGAGCGCATCGAGCGCGACACGCTCGAACTCATGGCGCAACGCGGCATCGGGCGGGTGCTCGAGCTTGCGGTCGTGCCGACCTTCGCGAGTCAATG
>NZ_JBQCDN010000126.1:0-12062 GCF_051961175.1 Trinickia sp.
GTCGAGCCTACAGCGGGCATGTTCAAAATCACGCCGGTGGTGTCGCCACTTGCGAAGGACTGGACCGGATTGGCCACCTGCTTCGAATTCGGCACGGCCTGATCGGTGCAGCTCGTGAGCGTGCTGCCGCTCACAGTGCAGCCGTAGTAGACCGTATTCGCCGTCGTACTCTGACAAAAGTCGCCACAGTCGTACTTCGCGGTGCCGATTCCGAGAATGCCGTTCGCGCCAATGCTCGCCTTCGTGTTGTGCAGGGTGCCGGATTCGCAAGCGTTGTTGCTGCCAAACGCCTGGGATTGCGCCACGTCACCGAAGATCTGGATCGACTGGCTCGCCGCGCTCTCGCTGCCGATCTGCACGTCCGCGATCCGTACCGAGCCCCAGGAATTGCCGTCGGCGAATCCCATGCACTCCGCCACCGCCTTTGCGCCCACCGTTTGTGCCGGCAAGCTGCTGAGCATCGTGCTGTTCAGCGCATCGGACGTCAGCCGCAGCCCGTAGGAACCGGTATCGATTTGAATGTTGTCGATCGTCTGGCACGTACCGGTGCCGTGCACGCAAATCGTCACGCTCACCGTGGGAATGTTCGCGGCGCCGGCCACGCCGGACACCACGGACACTTGCACCTGATTGGCTGCAAGCGCCCCCGTGATGCTGGTAACGGCCGCGGTCGGGACGAGATTTCGCGCCGTCGCCCCAGCGGTGGTCACCGTGTTGCTCGTATTCCCGCCGCTCGACGTCGTCGAACCGCCGCTGCTGGTCGTCCCGCTGGTACTGACGGCACTGCTCGATCCGCCGCCGCCGCCGCACCCCGCGACCAGACCGACGATCGCTGCCAAACCGAGCGCGCCGAGCGCACGGGCCCATTTCTTATTGATCTGCAACATGGTTCTACTCGCCCTCGCTCGTTTATTGGATATCGCTAGCGCTTACGCCGGCCGGCAAGGCCGACGGCAAATACGCTTGTCCGCCAAACGCGCCCATGTGTCCGCCCGAGCGCACGACGAGGCCCGGCAGTTCGATCACGAGCGGACCGCGGCCAGGACGAGCCGCCCGCAGCGCGTTGCGCGCGCTGTCGAATTGCGGGAAGTAAGTGCCGAGCAGGACCGGCAAATTAGGCATCGTGGGGCCGCCCCAGGCAATGCCGAACACCGTGCCCGAGGTGGAAACGTACTCGCGCACGACCGTGCCCGAGCCGAACGTCGTCTGCGTCACGGTATACGTGGCAGCGCTCGTCGTACTGGCGGTGGCCGCACCGGATGCGACGTGCGCGACCGGGCCCAGCGAGCTGGAAACCGCGCCCGTGGGCGGCGGCGTAGGGACACCGCCGAGCGCGGCGGATGCGGGCGCGGCTGCGAGCAACAGGCCGCAAGTGAACGCCGCGCAAACCGCGGCGTGCATGGTCCGATTCGACATCAGGAAAGAACCCCTTTATGGATAGTTTTTATCGCGCCCCTCGGCGCGGGTTTGCCGGTGCCATCTTGTTGCGCCTGAACGGCGCAGTCGAACCGTCGACTTCATTTTTCGGTCCGTTTTACATCGTGCCTGCGGGAGATGGACCGAGCGTCAACCCGCGGCAGATACCGCGAAAGGCCGCACCCCGGCAAGCGGGCCGCCTTTCCAAACTTGATTCGATACGGCAATACGTCAGAAACCGAGGCTCGCGAGCAGATCGTCGACGTCGGCTTGATCCTGCACCACGTCGGTCTTTCCTTCCGGGTTGATCTGCGGCCCGTTGAGCAGGTGATCGGGCGTCGCCGTCGGATTGGGGTCGGCCGCGAGCGCCGCCGCCGTCTGCGCGAACTGCTCGCGCCGTTCCGGGGCAATGTTCTCGACGAGCACCGTCAACAGCTGCTGCTCTATAACGTACACGACATCCATGATCTTTTTGATGACCTGACCGGTCAGATCCTGGAAATCCTGCGCCATCATGATTTCGAGCAGCTTCTGGTTCGTCGCCGAGGTGGCGTTCGGCACGCTCGCGAGAAAAGCGCGCGTGTCGGTCATCAGCGTGCGAACCTCTTCGCGCTCGATCGGCGCGGCGTACCAACGCTCCCAGCGGCTGTCGAGCTCGGCCGCATGGGTTTCCAACTGCTCTTGCAGCGGCTTGGCGATGTCGATCGCCGTCAGCACGCGCTCGGCCGCCTGTTCCGTCATGTTGGCGACGTACTTGAGCCGGTCGCGCGCATCGGGCACCGCCTCGGCGGCGAGTTCGACATGCTTGTCCAGCCCGAGCTCGCGCATGGAATCGCGCAGCGTCTTCGTCAGTTGACCGATGCGCGCAAGAATGCGGTCGGTCGTCAGAGCGCGGTCTTCGGCGGCATCCGCTTGCATATTGGTGGGCTCGTCCACTTCAGCTCCCCGTCTTTGCCATCTTCTCGAGAATCTTCGTGAGCTTTTCGTCGAGCGTGGCGGCGGTAAACGGCTTCACCACGTAGCCGCTCGCGCCGGCCTGAGCCGCCGCGATGATGTTCTCTTTCTTCGACTCGGCCGTCACCATCAAGACGGGCAAGTGCGACAGCGCCGCGTCGGCACGGATGCGCTTGAGCATTTCCAAGCCGTCCATGTGCGGCATATTCCAGGCGGAAATCCCGAAGTCGAAGCCGCCGCCTTGCAGGCGCGACAGGCCCGCCGCGCCATCTTCGGCTTCGTCGACGTTCGAGTAGCCGAGTTCCTTGAGCAGGTTGCGGACGATCCGGCGCATCGTCGGAAAATCGTCCACCACCAAGATTTTCATGCTTTTGTCCATCTTTCTTTCCCTTTAACCCTAATTGGTCGGCACGAAGAACCGGGCGTAGCCGGTCATACGCGCTGCACTCGATCGCCCATCGCCGCCAGCCTGACCATCACTTTGCGGCTCATTTCCGATAAAGGCGCGACCTCGTCGGCGCCGCCGAGCGCGATCGCCTCGCGCGGCATGCCGAAGACGACGCAGCTCGCCTCATCCTGCGCGAGAGTGTATGCGCCTGCATTTCTCATGTCTAACAGTCCCGCGGCGCCATCGCGGCCCATGCCGGTCAGGATGACCCCGATCGCATTCTTGCCGGCGTGCTGGGCCGCCGAGCGGAACAGCACGTCCACCGAGGGCCGGTGCCGGTTCACGGGCGGATCGTCCGACAGATGGGCAATGTAATTCGCACCGCTGCGCGCAAGCAACAGATGTGCATGGCCCGGCGCGATATAGGCATGGCCCGGCAGCACCCGCTCGCCATGCTCGGCTTCCTTGACCGTGATCCGGCACAGGCCGTTCAGGCGCTGGGCGAACGACTTCGTGAAACCAGGCGGCATATGTTGCGCGATCAACACGGCCGGTGCATCGGGCGGCAGCGGCACGAGCACTTCGCGAATCGCCTCGGTGCCGCCTGTCGATGCGCCGACGATGATCAGCTTTTCCGTACTGACCAGCGGATTGTTGAACATCGGTGCATGCGCGGCCGCCCCGTGTGCGCCGCCGGCGCCCGCAGCCGGGGCAGGCGCTTGCGCGCGTGCCCGCACGCGGGCGCGGGCGGCGGCACGAATCTTGTCCGCGAGCTTTTCGGCGTAATCGAGCATCCCTTCGCGGATGCCCACCTTCGGCTTCGTCACGAAATCGACGGCGCCCAGTTCGAGGGCGCGCAGCGTGATTTCCGAGCCGCGCTCGGTCAGCGACGACACCATCACGACGGGCATCGGGCGCAGCCGCATCAGCTTCTCGAGGAAATCGAGCCCGTCCATGCGGGGCATTTCGACGTCGAGCGTCAGCACGTCCGGGTTATGTTGCTTGATCAGCTCGCGTGCGACGAGCGGGTCCGGCGCCGTGGCGCAGACCATCATATCGGGCTGGCTGTTGATGATTTCCGTCATCAAACTGCGAATCAGCGCCGAATCGTCGACACACAGTACTTTGATTTTTTGCTGCACAGGTACTACGCCTCCTCTACGGTTTTGGCGCTGTTGATCGGAGTCGTACGTGCGTTTGCACCGAAAAGCTCCACGCGCGGTTTTGCTGGCGGTGCGCCGAACAGTTCGATGCGCGGCTTGCTCGCCGCAGCGGCGGCCCCGCCCTTCGCCCCAAACAATTCGACGTGGCCGCGTTCGCGTGCCGCCCGGGCGTGACGCGCCGCCCGTGCTTCGGCCACTTGCCTGGCGAGCTCTTGTTCGCGCTCGGCAACGGTCGGATCTTGCTGCAGGCGCAGCTTCTTGACCATGGCCTGGCCCGTATCGGGCATGAACGCAACCTTGCGCGGATGCACGCCCTGCAAATCCTCGGCGACGATGCGGATCTTTTCGAGCCCGAGATAGCGGCGCACGAACTCGGAATTGCGATCGCCGATGTTGATCGTCGTCATGCCGGCCAATACCGCCGCGCCACCGAATACCTTCGCTTCGAACCGCTCGCGGCGGCCGCCCATTTTAATGAGTTCGTTGATGAGCACTTCCATCGCGTACGCGCCGTAGCGCATCGAATCGGAAGCCGCCTGGGCCGGGTGCTCGCCGTCGTCGGGCAACATAAAATGATTCATGCCGCCGATCCCGGCCGTTCGATCGTGAATGCAAGCGGCCACGCACGAACCGAGCACGGTAACGAGCACCATGTCCTCGCGCGTCGTGTAGAACTCGTTCGGCAGCAGCTTCACGCCGCGACGGCCGAAGTGGTTGTCGAAGTACAGATTCGTCGCAATGGGTAAGGCACTCATACCGTTGCCTCCTGGTGCGTCGACGGACGTGAGGCGTGCGAGCGGCCGCCCGCTTGCACATCGCGCGCGAGCTCGTACACCGTCTGGCCGCGCAGGCGGAACGCCTGCGTCACATACGTGAAGTTCTCGGAATGACCGGCGAACAACAACCCGCCCGGCTTCACGAGCGGCTCGAAACGCGAGAGCACTTGCGACTGCGTCGGCTTGTCGAAGTAGATCATCACGTTGCGGCAGAAGATCGCATCGAACGGCTGGCGCAGCCCGTAGTCGGCATCGGTCAGGTTCAACTGCGCGAACCGGATCATCGAACGCAACTCGGGGCGCACTTTGACCAGGCCCGCGTGTGGACCGGTTCCCTTGAGGAAAAAGCGCTTCAGACGTTCGGGGCTCAGCGCCTTGACCTGATCGAACGAATACACGCCCGCCTCGCCCTTCGCGAGCACTTGGGTATCGAGATCGGTGGCCAGAATCGTCGCCTGACGGGCCTGCGATTCGCCGAGCGCTTCAACGAGCGTCATCGCGATCGTGTACGGCTCTTCGCCCGTCGAAGCGGCCGAACACCAAATCGAAACCGGCTGCGCACGGCGCTTCACGAACTCGGCCAGAATCGGGAAATGGTGCGATTCGCGGAAGAAGGCGGTGAGGTTGGTCGTCAGCGCGTTCGTGAACGCTTCCCACTCTTCGGCACTGTTCTCGGCTTCGAGCAGGTCGAGATAGCGGCGGAAGCTATCGAGCCCCCGCGCACGCAGACGCCGCGCGAGACGGCTATAGGCCATATCGCGCTTGTGCTCGGACAGCGAAATGCCGGCGCGGCGATGAATGAGTTCACGGATCCGGGCGAAATCCGCCGAGGTGAACTCGAAATCGCGCTCGGCAAAGCCGGAGCGCTCCGCGAAACCGGGCCGCTCGTCGGCGCGATCGCCGGAGGCACTGGGCTCGGCCCGTTCGGACCGGAACAATGCGCGCGCTGTCGTCATGGTGCTTCTCTCACTTCGTGATGGCCGGGCCATGCCGATGCACCCTTGCACCGGCTGCCGGCACGGACGCTGCCGTGCCCGACGCTTGCCGCTCCCCGCTCGCGCTGGAGCCCGCGCGACGCAATAAGTTGCCCGATCGCGGGCGGGGGGCCGAAACGCCACATGCTCGTCTACCTTTCCTGCTGGCGGCGCACTTGCACGCGCCGCCGCCTCAGAACGTTTCCCAGTCGTCGTCCGACTTGCTGCTCGATGCCGCCACGGCCGGGGCCGCAGCCATGCTGGCCGCCGGCTTCGCGGTCGCCGCAGGCTGCGCGCTGCGGGCGGGCGCGGAGGTGTTCCGCACCGGCGCCGAGGCAGTCGAAACAGCTGCCGCACGCTTCGCAGCCGGAGCCGCAGCTGTCGCTTGCGACGCCGCCGATTGCGCGGTGGCGGATGCGACGTTCGCCGCTTCCGACGCGCCGCCCGCCGCCGGGGCCGACGGCCGCGGCAGTTGCGGTGCGCTGGCCGCCGTGCGCGGTGCCGCCTGCACGGCCTTCGCCGCGCGCTTCGGCACCGGCGCGGCGCCCGGCCTCAGGGCCGGTTTCGCTGTCGATTTCGCAGCCGGCTGAGCCGCGGCGCGCAACGGAGCGCTGCCCGATGCGGGCGCGCCGTCGACACGCCACTGCTCGACGACGCTCTTCAGCTGACGCGTCTGCTCTTCGAGCGATGCAGCAGCCGCAGCCGCCTGCTCGACGAGCGCCGCATTTTGCTGCGTCACGTCGTCCATCTGCGACAGCGCTCGATTCACGCCTTCGATGCCGGTCGACTGCTCTTCCGACGCGGCGCTGATCTCGCCCATGATGTCGGTCACGCGGCGCACGGCTTGCACGATTTCGTCCATCGTCGTACCGGCGCGGCCAACGAGATCCGAACCGCTGGCCACCTTGTCGGCCGAATCGCCGATGAGTGCCTTGATTTCCTTGGCCGCCGCGGCGCTGCGCTGCGCGAGCGAACGCACTTCGCCCGCCACCACGGCGAAGCCGCGGCCTTGCTCGCCTGCACGCGCCGCTTCCACGGCCGCGTTCAACGCGAGAATGTTCGTTTGGAACGCAATGCCTTCGATGACGCCGATGATGTCGACGACCTTGTTCGAGCTCGTCGCGATGTCTTGCATCGTCGTCACCACCTGGCTCACGACCTCTCCGCCGCGCACGGCGATGTCGGACGCGTTGACCGCGAGCTGGCTGGCCTGACGGGCGTTTTCCGTGTTCTGGCGCACCGTGCCCGTGAGCTGGCCCATGCTCGTCGCCGTTTGCTGCAGCGAGGCGGCCTGCTCTTCGGTGCGTTGCGACAGATCGGTATTGCCGATCGAGATTTCGCGCGCGCCGACATCGATCGATTCCGTGCCGGCGTGCACGGCCTTGACCATCGTCGTCATCGCTTGCTGCATGCGCACCATGCCCGCGTACAGGCGGCCGATCTCGTTCGTGCCGTAGCTGCGCACCGAGCGCGTCAGATTGCCGTCGGCGATCTGTTCGAAATGCTCGATGGCATCGTTGATCGGCTGGACGATCAGCCCGCGCAGCGCGAAACGAATGAAGACGACGAGCACGATCGCCAGCAACGTCACGGCGATGATCAGCGAGCTCATCAGCGTGATCTGCGCCGACGATTGATCGTGCTGCGATTCGGCGTGTTCCTGACGAGCCTTCAGCACGCTGGCGGCCGCCTTGTCGAAGGCGACGAACATCGGGCTGATCTTCGTATCGGCGATCGCATGGTAGGCCGCGAGATCGCCCGCCTGCGCGGCCGCGAATTCGGGCTCGACACCGTCATGCAAGAGCGTCGCATGGCGCGCGTCGAGTTCGTCGACCATCGCCGGGTCAACGCCTTCGCGCGACGTGTTGGAGAACGTTTGCCAGGCTTGGTTGGAACTCGCCAGCAACTCTTGCGCGCGGGCCAGGACTTTCTTCGCTTCGTCGGCGTTGTTTGCCTCCGACAACGCGCGGAAACGATCGAGCGCCACGCGCGAGCGCAGCAGGTAGCTGCCAGCATCGTCGAGCGAGTGGATCGTCGGCAAATCGCCGTGCGCGAGCGAATCGAGCGAGCGGTTCGCAGCCGAAAGCGCGATGAGCCCGAGCACGCCGACCGCGATGGTCAGCGCCACGAGGACGGCACCGATAGCCGTCAACGTCGTGCGGATCGACCAGTTCTGCAACATCGTGAATCTCCGGTTGGGCGCGTCGGCGCCCTTCGCCTTACTGCGCGAACGCTTCGATGAGCGCCATTTCCTTGCTGACCATCAGTTTCTCGATGTCCATCAGGATCAGCATTCGGCCTTCGACGGTACCCAGGCCCGTCAGATATTCGGCGGTCAGCGTCGCGCCGAATTCGGGGGCGGGCATGATCTGATCCGCCGTCAGCGTCAGCACGTCCGACACGCCGTCCACCACCATGCCGACAACGCGATGCGCGACGTTCAGGATGATCACGACCGTTTGATGGTCGTACTCCACGCGGCCCAGGTGGAACTTGATCCGCATGTCGACGATCGGCACGATGATGCCGCGCAGGTTAATCACGCCCTTGATGAAATCGGGCGCGTTCGCGATACGCGTCACGCTGTCGTAGCCGCGAATCTCCTGCACTTTCAGGATGTCGATGCCGTACTCTTCGGCGCCGAGCGTGAAGATCAGGAACTCTTGACCGGTTGCGTCCGCTTGCAGCGCGTCGCGACGGCCAGCGACGGTCAGGCCGTTCGCATGATGGGTTTGGACTTCAGACACGTTAGCCCCCAAACGGTTGGGATTACGAAAAGTTCATTGCGCCGTGCGATGCACGGCTCTCGCGGTTCAACGCCGCCACGTCCACGATCAGCGCCACACTGCCGTCGCCGAGGATCGTCGCCGCCGAAATGCCGCGCACCTTGCGGTAGTTCGTTTCGAGGTTCTTCACGACGACCTGCTGCTGGCCGACGAGTTCGTCGATCAGCATCGCGAAGCGGCGGCCCTCGGTCTGCATGATCGTGACGATGCCTTGGGTCGGCTCCGTGCGCGCACCCTCGACCGAGAACACTTCGTGCAGCGGCACGAGCGGCAGGTATTCGCCGCGTACGCGCACCACACGCTCGCCGTTGGCCACCGTATAGATGTCCTCGGCCACCGGTTGCAGCGACTCCATCACGAAGTTCAGCGGCAGGATGAAGATTTCGCTGCCGACCTTGACCGACATGCCATCGAGGATCGCGAGCGTGAGCGGCAGGACGATCCGCGTCGTCGTGCCCTTGCCTGCGTGCGAGGTGATCTCGACGTGGCCGCCCATCGATTGGATGTTCCGCTTGACGACGTCCATGCCGACACCGCGGCCCGATACGTCCGTCACCTGCTCCGCCGTCGAGAAGCCCGGCATGAAAATCAGGTTCCAGACTTCCTCGTCGGACATCGATTCGCTCACCTGCATGCCTTGCTTCATGGCTTTGGCGAGAATCTTGTCGCGTCGCAGCCCGGCGCCGTCGTCCGACACCTCGATCACGATGTTGCCGCCGTGGTGAGCGGCCGACAGCACGAGCTGGCCGGCGCCGTCCTTGCCCGCCGCGCGCCGCGCCTCGACGGTTTCGATACCGTGGTCGAGACTGTTGCGCACGAGGTGCGTCAGCGGATCGATGATCCGCTCGATGAGGCTCTTATCCAGTTCGGTCGCTTGACCGAAGGTGACGAGCTCCACGTTTTTACCGAGCTTCGCCGCGAGATCGCGCACTAGGCGCGGGAAGCGGCTGAAGACGTAATCCATCGGCATCATGCGGATCGACATCACGGTCTCTTGCAGATCGCGCGCATTGCGCTCGAGCTGCGCCATCCCGTTGAAGAGCCGATCGTGCAGTGCCGGATCGAACGTGCTCGTCGTTTCCGCGAGCATCGCTTGTGTAATGACGAGTTCGCCGACGAGGTTGATCAGCTGATCGACTTTTTCGACGCCGACGCGAATCGAGCTGCCTTCGCCCGCCGCGGCGGCGGCCGGACGCGCCTTCTTGTCCTCGCCGCCCGCTGGCGCGGCGGCGACTGCGGCGACGTTCGTGGCCGGCTCGGCCTTGGGTTCCGGCGCGGGCGCGGCCGATGCTGCCGGTGCGCTTGCAGCCGGTGCGGGTGCTGCGGCGGCCGGCGCCGGCGCGCTCGCTTGAGCCGCGGGCGCACTCGCTTGCGGTGCACTTTCCGCCGGGACCGCCTCGGCCCCGGCGTCGGGCGCCATGCCGCGGCCGATCGCAATCTGACTTTCGTCGATCACGAAGCAGCACACAGCAGTGATGTCGTCGGACGGCACGTCGGTGTCGAGGTAGACGGTCAAGTCGCCGCCGCTCTTCACCTGTCCGACGATGTTGCCCAGGTTCCCTAATTCTTCGATCAGCAGCGCCTGGTCCTTCTCCCCCACCCCCCGTAGCGTAACTTTCAGGTGAGGCCGGGCGTTGTTCGATTCGCCCTTGCCCGGCGCCGCCGAGCCGTGGGCCGCTTCGACGGCCTGCTCGACGACATGCTCGGGCGTGCCACCCTCCGCGTCCGCGGCAGGCGCACTTGGCGCACTTGGCGCACTTGCCGCGGGTGCCGCCGCCGGCGCCTGTTCGGCGGCGGGTGCGCCGTTACCCTCGGCATGCAGCCGTTCGAGTTTCGCGCAGATCGCGGCAGCGGCCGCGGCATCGGGTTCGGTGCTCGATCGATACGCGGCAAGCTGGTCGGCCAATACGTCCTTCGTCTCGAGGAACGTATCGATCATGTCCTTGCGCAGCTTCAACTCGTTGTTGCGAGCACGATCGAGCAGCGATTCGAGGATGTGCGTCGTTTCGGTCAAGGCCGTGAAGCCGAACGTCGCCGCCCCGCCCTTGATCGAATGCGCCGCACGGAAAATCGCAGCCAGATCCTCCGGATCGGGCGTGCCGACGTTCAAGTTGAGCAGCAGCTGCTCCATTTGCGCGAGCAGCTCATCCGCCTCGTCAAAGAACGTCTGATAAAACTGGGTAATGTCGAGTGTCATGCTTCAATCACCGCTATGAGTCGAGTGCTTCGCAGGTAGCGCGTTGTCGATCCGTTTCCATGCGCGCGCTTTGCGCCGCATATGCCCTATCCTTTCCTGCCATTCGCCGCGCGAGCCGTACCCGCGCGCCGTTCGTCCGCCGTTCGTCTTCGCCCCGCCTCACGCATTGAGCGCGTCGACGAGTTCCGTCAACGTATCGGGATCGAGCGGCTTTTCGATCCAGCCCGTCGCGCCTGCCGCACGCGCCGCATCCTTGAATGCGACGCCGTCTTCCGTCGTCAGCACGAAGATCGGCGTGACCGCGTAAGCCGGCTGCGAACGCAGCGCCGCGATCACGTCGAGCCCGCTGCGCTTGGGCATGTACTGATCGGTGAGTACGAGATCGAAGCTGCGCGCCAATGCGCTTGCCAGACCCTCGTCGCCGTCGGCCGCCACGGTCACCTCGTAGCCAGCCGCACGCAGCGTCGCCGCGAGGATTTCACGCATCGCGGCCGAATCGTCGATCGCCAAAATGTTCCTGATCATGAATGCCTCACACCGCACCCGCGCTTGTTGCGTTCATCACGCTCGTCCGTCCGTTCGTTCGTCAGGCACCCGCATCGCGGGAAGGACGGCGCGCGCTTCTGTCACTTGCTCACCACCGCTTTGCCGGCATTCGCAGGCAGGCCCATCGCGTTCACCGCACCCGTGCCCGACGGCAGGCCCTTCACCGATGCCGCATCCGGTGCGAGCTTGCCGACGATCGGCGCCGCGCTCGCCGCGTTGTCCGACAGCGTCGTCGTCGTCGAGTCATCATGCATCAAGGCGTCCTCGGACTTTTTGTTGAGAACGATGATACTTATGCGTCTATTCTCCGGATCGAGCGGATCCGCCTTGTTCAGGTTCTGCGTCGAGGCGAGCCCGAGCACGCGCATCACCTTGTCCTCAGCCATTCCGCCGTCGATCAGTTCGCGCCGCGACGCGTTCGCGCGGTCGGCCGACAACTCCCAATTGCTGTAACCCTTGCCGCCACCCGCGTAAGGCACGGCATCGGTATGACCCTGGACGACGATGCGGTTCGGCACGTCGTTCAGCGTCTGGCCGATCGCGCGCAGGATGTCGCGCATGTACGGCTCGACATCGTCGCTGGCCGTGGCGAACATCGGGCGCTTTTGGGTATCGACGATCTCGATGCGCAGCCCCTGGAGCGTCGAATCGATGCGGATCTGCTGCTTGAACTGGCGCAGCACCGGATTGGCTTCGATCGCGGCCATCAACTTGACCTGCAAATCGTGCAGCCGCACCTGCTCGCGGCGCTCGAGCGCACCCTGCAGCTGGTTCATCGCCTCGTCGTCGGCCTTGACGGCCGTATGCGTCGCGCGCGAACTCGTGCCGTCCGAGCGGCGCGTCACGCCATCGGCCTCGGTCG
>NZ_JBQCDN010000127.1:0-9492 GCF_051961175.1 Trinickia sp.
AGCATCCGCACGCCGCGCCGCTCGATCGACAAGCAAGGGCAGAGCGCCGTGGTCGAGACGTTCGGCCGTCACGACCCTTGCGTCGGCATCCGGGCTACGCCGATCGCCGAAGCGATGCTCGCACTCGTGTTGATCGATCATGCCCTTCGCCATCGCGCGCAATGCGGCGACGTGCACGTCGCCACGCCGAAGATCGCGGCCAGCGCGCCCTGAGCAACGGCGCCTGGCGGATGACCGCCGCGGCGGGGAATTGAAACGATTGGGCCGCGCTGAGCGCGGCCCTTCGGCTCACATAGCCCCGTAGTTGGGCCCGCCGCCGCCTTCGGGCGTGACCCACACGATGTTCTGCGTCGGATCCTTGATGTCGCAGGTCTTGCAGTGCACGCAATTCTGCGCGTTGATGACGAGGCGATCGCTGCCGTCCTCGTTCTTGGCGAACTCATACACCGCCGCGGGGCAGAAGCGCGCTTCCGGGCCCGCATAGGTCCGCAGATTCACGTTCACCGGCACCGATGCATCTTTCAGCGTCAAATGCGCCGGCTGATTCTCTTCGTGATTCGTGTTCGAGATAAACACCGACGAGAGCCGATCGAACGTGAGCTTGCCGTCGGGCTTCGGATACTCGATCGGCGTGCACTGCGAGGCCGGCCTCAGCATCTCGTGATCGCGGTGTTGATGGTGCAACGTCCAAGGCACGTTGCCGCCCATCAACTTCTGTTCGATGCCGACCATCAGCGTGCCCAGATATAAGCCCTTGCTCATCCACTGCTTGAAATTGCGTGCGCGATGCAGTTCGCTGTGCAGCCACGATTGCTTGAACGATTCCGGGTACGCAGTCAGTTCATCGTTTTGACGGCCCGCCTGCACCGCATCGAACGCCGCCTGCGCCGCGAGCATGCCGCTCTTGATCGCGGCGTGGCTGCCCTTGATGCGCGAGGCGTTCAAAAAGCCCGCATCGTCGCCCACCAACGCGCCGCCCGGGAACACGAGCTTGGGCAGCGACATCAAGCCGCCCGCCGTGATCGCCCGTGCACCGTATGAAATGCGCTTGCCGCCTTCAAGAAACTTGCGGATCTCGGGGTGCGTTTTATAGCGCTGGAATTCCTCGAATGGCGACAGGTACGGATTCGTGTAGCCGAGCCCGACCACGAAGCCCACCATCACCTGGTTGTTATCGATGTGATAGAGGAACGAGCCGCCGTACGTTTGCGTATCGAGCGGCCAGCCCGCCGTATGAATGACGAGCCCCGGCTGATGCTTGGCCGGATCGATCTCCCACAGTTCCTTGATGCCGATGCCGTACACCTGCGGATCGGCGTCCTGATCGAGCTTGAACTGCTCGTTCAGGCGCCGGCCCAGATGCCCGCGCGCGCCTTCGCAGAACAGCGTGTATTTGGCATGCAGCTCCATGCCGAGCTGGAAGTTTTCCGTGGGCTCGCCGTCCTTGCCGATCCCCATGTTGCCCGTGGCGACGCCCTTGACCGAACCGTCGTCGTTGTAAAGCACTTCCGCCGCGGCAAAGCCCGGAAAAATCTCGACGCCGAGCGCTTCGGCTTGCTGGCCGAGCCAGCGCGTGACGTTCGCCAGACTGATGACGTAGTTGCCGTGATTCTTGAAGTTATCGGGCAGGGCCCAGTTCGGCGTCTTGACCGCGCCTTTTTCCGTGAGGAACAAGAACCGGTCTTCGGTCACCTCGACATTCAAAGGCGCGCCTTTTTCCTTCCAATCGGGGATCAGCTCGCCAATGGCCCGCGGATCCATCACGGCGCCCGACAGGATGTGCGCCCCGATCTCCGAACCCTTTTCGAGCACGCAGACACCGATCTCAGCGCCTTTCTCCTGCGCAAGCTGCTTGAGCCGGATCGCCGCCGACAGGCCGGCGGGACCGCCGCCGACGATCACGACGTCGTATTCCATCGACTCGCGCGGACCGTACTGCTCGATCAGACTTTCGGGGGTCATTGGGGCTCCTTAACCTTAGCCATTAGAATGCTTTTTTTCGGGTTCGTATTGTCAGCGAACGATTGGGGCGCTGCAAGCTGGTGAATCCATATTAGCACGATCGTTCTATTTGCATGGTAGAGTGGCGGCTCCGTGGGCTGCGGCTGTTTCGTTGCTGGATGTCGCGCGTTCGATCGCGCATCGCACAACTTTATTGATTAAAAGGAACGAGAATGGGCCGTTCGATCAACCTGGAAGGCAAGGTCGCGCTGATCACGGGCGCCTCAAGCGGGCTGGGCAAGCGCTTTGCGCTCGTCTTGTCGCAGGCCGGCGCGAAGGTGGTGCTGGCGAGCCGGCGCGTGGAGCGGCTGAAGGAATTGCGTGCCGAGATCGAGGCGTCGGGCGGCGCGGCGCATGTCGTGTCGCTGGACGTCACGGATTATCAAAGCATCAAATCGGCCGTCGCGCACGCGGAGACGGAGGCGGGCACGATCGATATCCTCGTGAACAACTCGGGTGTGTCCACCACTCAAAAGCTGACGGAAGTGACGCCGGCCGATTACGAATACATCTTCGATACGAACACGCGCGGCGCATTCTTCGTCGCCCAGGAGGTCGCGAAGCGCATGATCATGCGCTCGGGCGGCGCCGCGCAGAAGCCGGGGTATCGGATTATCAACGTCGCGTCGGTGGCCGGGTTGCGTGTGCTGCCGCAGATCGGCCTGTATTCGATCAGCAAGGCGGCCGTCGTCCATATGACGCGCGCGATGGCGCTCGAGTGGGGCCGGCACGGGATTAACGTCAACGCGATCGCCCCCGGCTACATCGACACCGAGCTCAATCACCAACATTGGACGACGGAGCAGGGCCAGAAGCTGCTGTCGATGCTGCCAAGGCACCGCGTCGGTCGTCCCGAAGATCTCGACGGGCTGTTGCTGCTGCTCGCGGCCGACGAATCGCAATTCATCAATGGCGCCGTCATCGCTGCCGACGACGGCTTCGGCTTAGCGTGACGGGGCAGGCCGCGCGGGCCGCCTTTGACAGGGCGCTCGCCGTTGCCCCGTTTTTTGTCGCAGGTGTATCGAGAAGTGGAACAAGTCGTGGAACAAGCAGTGGAACAAGCCGTGACGATCAACGATTATCAGCGTGTGTTCGAAATGTCGATCCCGATCCGGTGGGGCGACATGGACGCGTTCGGGCACGTCAACAATACCGTGTACTTCCGCTACATGGAACAGGTGCGAATCAGCTGGTTCGAATCGATCGGCATCATCGGCGGCGCGGAGCAAGGCCAAGGGCCCGTCCTCGTGAATGCCTCGATGGAATTCTTGCGGCAGCTGCATTACCCGGGCGATGTCATCGGTGTCATGTCGGTGAGCAAGCCGGGGCGCAGCAGCTTCGATACGGGGTTCGAATTGCGTCGGTCGGACGATCCAGGCACGGTCTATGCGCGCGGCACGGCGCGCTGCGTCTGGATCGACTACGCCGCGGGCCGCTCGGTGCCGCTGCCCGAGCGCCTGCGCGGCTTGCTCGAACATCCCGCGCTCGCGCAAGCCGGCTGATGACCGGGATGGCGCGGGGGCATCGTTCGGCGAACGCGCCGTGCCGCCGTCGCGCATCGCGCGTGACGCATGGCGCCTCAATGGCCGAGCAGGCGCTGCATGAGTTCCGTCGCGTTGCCGCTGCCGAATTTGCGCATGAGCCGCGCGCGGTAGATGTCGACCGTGCGTGAGCTGATGTCGAGCGCGCGGCCGATCTGCTTGCTCGTCTTGCCCGTCGCGAGCTGCGCGGCCACTTCGCGCTCACGCGGCGTCAGCTCGATCGCCACACGGCGCGTCGCGCTCAAATCCTCGAACGTCCATACACCGGCCGCGAGCGGGGCGCGGCGCTCGAGTGCCCGGCCGGTCACGTGGCACCAGAAAAGTTCGCCATCCGCGCGTTTCATGATCCGCTCGTCGGCGTAGCTTCCCTGCGCCGTCATGATCGGCCCGATCCGCTCGCCGATCCGCACGAACTCGTCCGACGACGGGTAAAGCACTTCGAAAGAATGGCCGATGAGCGCCGAGCGCTCGCAGCGGAAGATCGCGGCCACCGCGTCGTTACAGTCTTCGATGATCCGGTCGCGCGACAGCACGAGGCCGATCGGCGCCAGATGGAAAGCGGTTTGATAATCGATCTTGGACATAGTGGGCGGCAAGCCGGGTGCGCGCACGGGGCTTTCGCTTATGTATTTTTGCGTATTGTGCCGCAGGCGCTGGCCATCGTACCCTTTGGGGCATTAAATCGAGTGCCGAGGCGCGCATCCCGACGAACGGATGCGCGCTTCGACGATTAGAATGATCATCGCTTATTCCGATGTCGACCATTGCACTCGTGCCGATCCGATTTGACGGATTTCCATCATGGAAGGGACACACAGATGAACAAAGTCTATCCAAGCGCGTCCGCCGCGCTCGAAGGCATCGTGAACGACGGCCAGACGTTCGCCGTCGGCGGCTTCGGGCTGTGCGGCATTCCCGAAGCGTTGATCGCGGCGTTGCGTGATTCGGGCGTGAAGGGCATCACCTGCATCAGCAACAACGCCGGCGTCGACGGTTTCGGCCTCGGCGTGTTGCTGCAAACGCGCCAGATCAAGAAGATGATCTCGTCGTACGTGGGCGAGAACAAGGAGTTCGAACGCCAATATCTGTCAGGCGAACTCGAGCTCGAATTCACGCCGCAAGGCACGCTGGCCGAGAAGCTGCGCGCCGGCGGCGCCGGTATTCCGGCGTTTTTCACGCGCACGGGCTTTGGCACGATCATCGCGGAAGGCAAGGAAACGCGCCAGTTCGGCGATAGCCAGTACGTGCTCGAGCATTCGCTGACGGCCGACGTCGCACTGGTGAAGGCGTGGAAGGCCGACAAGGCCGGCAACCTCCTGTACCGCCGCACCGCGCGCAACTTCAACCCGATGTGTGCCATGGCGGGGCGGGTCACGGTGGCCGAGGTGGAGGAGATCGTCGAAGTGGGCGAGCTCGATCCCGATGCCATCCATACGCCGGGCATCTTCGTGCAGCGCATCGTGCTCAATGCGCATCCGGAAAAACGCATCGAACAACGCGTCGTGCGCGCAAAAGGAGACTGACATGGCTTGGACTCGTGACGAGATGGCCGCGCGCGCGGCGCAGGAACTGCAGGACGGCTTCTACGTGAATCTGGGCATCGGGCTGCCGACGCTCGTGGCGAACTACGTGCCGGCCGGCATGGACGTCTGGCTGCAATCGGAGAATGGCCTGCTCGGCATCGGCCCGTCGCCGACCGAAGACGAACTGGATGCCGATCTGATCAACGCCGGCAAGCAGACGATCACGACGCTGCCCGGTTCCTCGATCTTTTCGTCGGCCGATTCGTTCGCCATGATTCGCGGCGGCCATATCAATCTGGCGATCCTCGGGGCGATGCAGATCAGCAAGAACGGCGATCTCGCGAACTGGATGATCCCGGGCAAGATGATCAAGGGCATGGGCGGCGCGATGGATTTGGTGGCGGGCGTCAAGCGCGTCGTCGTACTCATGGAGCATGTGGCCAAGGGCGATCAGCACAAGATCCTCGAAAGCTGCACGCTGCCGCTGACGGGTGTGGGCGTCGTCAACCGCATCATCACGGATTTGGGCGTGATCGACGTGACCGATGCAGGCCTGAAGCTCGTCGAGCTGGCACCGGGCGTGACCGTCGACGAAATCCAGGCGAAGACGGGCGCGCCGCTCGATACGAGCGCGGTGCACTGAGGCTGGGCGATTCGATGAGCGAGCCGACCGCTGCCGGTGTGAAAGCCGGCCTGACCGCCCGTCTGGGCCCTGCGCGCGAACGCGAAGTGGTGTGCGCCAATCCGACGGGCCTGCATCGCGTGGCCTATACGGAATGGGGCGACCCGGACAATCCGCGCGTGCTCGTCTGTGTGCATGGGCTGACGAGGTCGGGGCGCGATTTCGATCGCGTGGCGGCGGCGCTTGGCGACGTCTATCGCGTCGTGTGTCCCGATATTGCCGGCCGCGGCCGCTCGGATTGGCTACCCGATCCGAATCGCTACCTGGTGCCGCAATATGTCGCGGACATGGTGACGTTGATCGCGCGCCTGGACGTCGAGCAGGTGGATTGGTTCGGCACGTCGATGGGCGGGCTGATCGGCATGACGCTGGCCGGCTTGCCCGGTTCGCCGGTGCGCAAACTGCTCGTCAACGATATCGGTCCGCACATCGAGCCCGAAGCGCTTCGCCGCATCGGGTCATACGTCGGCCAGAGCGTGCCATTCGCGACGCTCGACGAAGGGATTGCGTATGCAGCTTCCCTCGCGTCCACGTTCGGGCCGTTGACGGCCGACGAATGGCGCGAAATCAATACGCCGCTGATTGAGCAGCGTGAGGATGGGACGTGGGCGTTTCGCTACGATCCCGCGATCGCCGTTCCGTTCAATGCGACCACGCCGGAGGCCGGTGCGGCGGGAGAGGCGGCGCTTTGGCGATTGTTCGCTGCGATCGAAGGGCCGGTGCTCGTCGTGCGCGGCGAACAATCGGATCTGCTCTCGCGCGAGACAGTCGCACGGATGATCGAATGCGGCCGCTCGGTGCAGTCCGTCGAGATCCCAGGCGTGGGCCATGCACCGGCGTTTCTGGACCCTGAGCAGATCGCCGTTGCGCGGCGATTCTTCGTTGAAGACGCGTCCGAGTCATAATAGCGGTCTGTGGCGCCGGCAATGCGGCGCCCGATGCTCCACTCTTCACCGAACAGGGACTTTGAAATGGCAGTCATTCGTCATCACGTCGGCAAGCGCCTCTCGGAAATCGCGATCCACAACGGTACCGTTTATTTGGCCGGGCAGATCGCCGAAGATACGGCGCAGGGCATCGAGGGGCAGACGCGCGAAGTGCTCGGTCATATCGACCGCCTGCTCGGCGAGGTGAACAGCGACAAGTCTCAGCTGTTGTCGGTGCAGATCTATCTGTCGGATATGATCCATTTCCCCGGCATGAACGCCGTCTGGGACGAATGGGTTGCGCAAGGCGCCACGCCGCCGCGTGCGACGGTGGAATCGAAGCTGGCCAACCCCGATTGCCTCGTCGAGATCGTGGTCGTCGCGGCCCAGCGCAGCTGAGCGCATCGATACATTGCAGTCGCAGTTGAATCAGAGAGTCGAACGTTGAACGCCGATACGGTTGCCGCCGGCGCACCCTCGTTGCCGTCGTACGAGGATGCGCTTGCTTTCGTGCGCGAACACGCGGGCGACGCGCGCCTGTCGTCGGGCGAATTGCTGGCCGATCACGCGGCGGGCACGGCTTCGATCGTCGCGAAGCTCAATGTCGATCCGCCCGCCGTGCTGGCGGCGGCGCTGTTCGCCCTCACCCCTCATCTCACCGATCCCGAACATCTGATCGCCGAGCACTTCGGCGAGGAAGTGGCCCAGCTTGTCGGCGACGTGCGCAAGCTGCTTCGTCTCGGCACCGTCAGCCTGAAGGCCGCCAGCCATGCGGTACCCGAGGCGGGGCGCGATGCGCAGGCGGCGCGGCGCGCGCAAATCGAAGCGCTGCGCAAGATGCTGCTCGCGTTCGCGCAGGATATCCGCGTCGTGCTGATCCGGCTCGCATCGCGTTTGCAAACATTGCGCTACTACGCGGCCGCGAAAATATCGCCCGGGGCCGATGTCGCGCACGAAACGCTCGAGATCTACGCGCCGCTCGCGAATCGCCTCGGCATCTGGCAACTGAAGTGGGAGCTCGAGGATCTGGCGTTCCGCTTCCAGGATCCGGATACCTATAAGCGCATCGCCAAGCTGCTCGACGAAAAGCGCGTGGAGCGGGAGACCTATGTGGCCGAGGCGATCGGGCGGCTGCAAGAGGAATTGGCCGCCGCGCACATCCAGGCCGAGGTGAGCGGGCGGCCGAAGCACATCTACAGCATCTGGCGCAAGATGCGCGGCAAGGCGCTCGATTTCGCCGAACTGTACGACGTCCGCGCGTTTCGCGTCATCGTCCCGGATATCAAGGATTGCTACGCGGTGCTCGGCATCGTGCACAACCTTTGGCAGCCGGTGCCGAAGGAATTCGACGATTACATTTCGCGGCCGAAGCCGAACGGCTACAAGTCGTTGCACACGGTGGTCATGGGCGACGATGGCCGCGCCTTCGAAGTGCAGATCCGCACGCACGAGATGCATCGCTTCGCCGAGTATGGCGTGGCGGCGCACTGGCGCTACAAGGAAGCCGGTGTGCGCGGCTATGGCGGCCAGTTCAGCGCGAGCGAGAAGTACGACGAGAAGATTGCCTGGCTGCGGCAACTGCTGGCCTGGAAGGAAGACGTCGCCGAAGGCGAGAGTCCCGGGGCCAAGCCTTGGGAGCAATTGCGCTATGCCACGCTCGACGACGATCACATCTATGTGCTGACGCCCCAGGCGCGCGTGATTGCGTTGCCGCAGGGCGCGACGCCGCTCGATTTCGCTTATCACTTGCATAGCGAACTCGGCCACCGCTGCCGCGGCGCACGCGTGGACGGGGCGATGGTGCCGCTGAACACGCCGCTGCACAACGGCCAGACGGTGGAAGTGGTGGCGGTGAAGGAGGGCGGGCCGTCGCGCGACTGGCTCAATGCGCA
The DNA here is from genome assembly GCF_051961175.1 of Trinickia sp. Taxonomy (GTDB): domain Bacteria; phylum Pseudomonadota; class Gammaproteobacteria; order Burkholderiales; family Burkholderiaceae; genus Trinickia. The sequence continues at coordinate 8,566 of NZ_JBQCDN010000127.1, forward strand.
GCTCGGCTACCTGCAAAGCCATCGCGCGAAGCAGAAGGTGCGCGCGTGGTTCAACGCGATCGAACTGCAGGAGAACATCGCGAACGGCCGCGCGATGGTCGAAAAGACGTTGCAGCGCGAAGGCAAGACCTCCGTCAATCTCGATCAACTCGCGGCCAAGCTAGGCTTCAAATCGCCCGACGATCTGTTCAACGTCGTCGGCAAGGAAGAGTTCAGCCTGCGCAGTATCGAGCAAGCGCTTTCCGATACCGTGCCGGCCGAGCCGCAGGAGGAGACGCCTGAGCAGTTCGAAAAGCGCGGCAGCGGTGCGAGCGTCGCGCGCGGCGCTTCAACAGGCGTTCTCGTCGTGGGCGTCGACGCGCTGCTCACGCAACTCGCGCGCTGCTGCCGGCCCGCGCCGCCCGACGAGATCAGCGGGTTCGTCACGCGCGGCAAGGGGATGTCGATTCACCGCAGCGATTGCGCCATGTTCCAACGGATGGCCACGCGCGCGCCCGAGCGTGTGCTGCAAGCGGCGTGGTCGGCCGATGTGATGGGCGGACGCGGCTCGTCCGTCTATCCCGTCGATATCGCGATCGAGGCGCACGATCGGCAGGGCTTGCTGCGCGATATCTCCGAAGTGTTCGCGCGCGAGAAGATGAATGTCGTCGGTGTGAAGACGATGAGCCGCCGCACGGCGGCGTACATGCAGTTCACCGTCGAAGTATCGAGTGCATTGCAGATTCAACGCGCCTGCACGTTGCTTGGCGAAGTGGGCGGCGTGGTGCGTGCCACGCGCAAGGCGTAACTTTTTTCATGTAAAAGCATAAAAGGGGTTGCCAAGGTTCGATAGGCCCCATATAATCGCTTCTTCTTCAGGCTCGTAGCTCAGCTGGTTAGAGCACCACCTTGACATGGTGGGGGTCGTTGGTTCGAGTCCAATCGAGC
>NZ_JBQCDN010000128.1:0-5444 GCF_051961175.1 Trinickia sp.
TTCCTGCGCCGCAGCCTGCCTCAATTGAAAGTGCTCTCGTATGCCGAAGTGCCCGAGACCCGCACGATCAAAGTCGTTAACCTCATCGGGGGTCAAGCTTGAACATTCGTAAATTCATCGGCGCGACGAGTCGCGACGCGCTTCGTCTCGTACGCGAGGCCCTGGGTGCGGACGCTGTGGTGCTGTCGAATCGGACCAACGACGACGGCAGCGTGGAAATCGTCGCACTGGCCGACACGGACTTCGCGCAGATCGCCCCCGATGCCGGCGAGGCGGCTTCGCACGGCATGCCGGCGGGCCTGCCCGCACCGATGACCAATCCCTATGCGGCAAGCGCCGGCCTGCAATCGGGTGGTGCATACACGAGCCCCACGCCTGGCGTGACCCCTGTCAATCCGTATGCGAACGGGATGCCGGATGTGTTCTCGGCCGTCTTCGGCGCGAGCCCGGAAGTGGGGGCGCACGCACCCGACGAAGGGCGGCCGTCGCTGCCGGACGCAGCCTCGGTTGCCGCGCCCCGCTCGAGCGAACGGGCGAGCTTCGCCGCACGCACGGCCGCCGCGAACGCACCGGCTAACACTGCCCCGTCGGCGTCCGCGGCTGCGGCCAGCGGCGCCGCTGCAGGCGCAGGCGACGCCGATGCCGCGCTGACGATGGCGGAATCGAATCCCTGGCTGATCGACCATGCCCGCCGTATCGCCGCACAAAACGAACGGTCGGCACAAGCGGCCCACAGCTCGCGTGCTCACACGATGACGCCTGCCGCGGCAGCGGCCAAGGGCCTCGGCGCACCGGGCCGCGTGTTGTCGGATGACGAACTCGCCACATCGCAGCTGCCCGATTGGGCGCATGAAGCCGCACGCGTCGCCGCGCGCCGCGCCGCGCCGCCGCGCGTGACGCCCGCCTTCGAAGGTGTCGGCGGGCAAGACGCCGAAGCGATGGCCGAAGCGGTGCGCGCACGTGTGGAAGAGCTCGTCAATCAAAAGGTGATGAGCGAACTGTCCGCCATGCGCGGCATGATGGAAGAGCAGTTCGCGGGTCTCATGTGGGGCGATCGTCAGCGTCGCAGTCCCGTGAACGGCGAAGTGACGAAGGCGCTGTTTTCGGCCGGCTTCTCCGCACAGCTCGTGCGCATGGTGGTCGACAACATGCCAGAAGTCGAGAACTTCGACGCGGGGATGGAGTGGGCGAACCAGGTGCTCGGCTCGAATTTGCCTGTGCTCGAAAACGAAGACGCGTTGATGGAGCGCGGCGGCGTGTTCGCCTTGATGGGCCCGACGGGTGTCGGCAAGACGACGACGACGGCCAAGCTCGCCGCGCGCTGCGTGATGCGGTTCGGTGCGAGCAAGGTGGCGCTGCTGTCGACCGACAGCTACCGGATCGGCGGCCACGAGCAACTGCGTATCTTCGGCAAGATCCTCGGCGTGTCGGTGCACGCGGTGAAGGATGCGGCCGATCTGCAGCTGGCGCTCGCCGAGCTGCGCAACAAACACATCGTGCTGATCGACACCATTGGCATGAGCCAGCGCGACCGCACGCTCTCCGATCAAATCGCGATGCTGTGCGGCGCGGGGCTGCCGGTTCAGCGGCTGTTGCTGCTGAACGCGACGAGCCACGGCGATACGCTCAACGAAGTCGTGCAGGCATACCGCAGCGCGCCGGGGCAACCGGAGCTGGCCGGCTGCATTTTGACGAAGCTCGACGAGGCGACCAACCTCGGCGGCGTGCTCGATACGGTGATCCGCTACAAGCTGCCCGTGCATTACGTGTCGACGGGACAGAAGGTGCCCGAGAACCTGTACGTCGCCACGAAGAAGTTTTTGATCAAGAGCGCGTTCTGCATTCCGCGCGACGGTTCGCCGTTCGTGCCGCATGACGACGAAATACCCGCGTTGCTCTCGGCGCTGTCGAGCCGCTCGAGTGCCGAACTTCACGAGGTTCGCTTTGGCTAAACAGGTTACCGATCAGGCAGAAGGACTGCGCCGGCTGCTTTCCAAGAGCGGTTCTCGTGTGGTGGCCGTGACGGGTGGCCCCATGGGCGTCGGCTGTACGTCGACGATCGTGAATCTCGCGGCGGCGCTGGCCGCGCTCGGTAAGGATGTCCTTGTGATCGACGAGCGCCTGGGGACGCATTCCGTCTCCGCGATGCTGGGCGGCTTGCGCGGTGCGGGTTCGCTGCGCGCGCTGATGAGCGGCGAAATTCCGCTGGAGCAAGCCTGCGCGCGGCATGAGCTCGGGTTTTCGGTGCTGGCGGCCTCGCGCGAGAACTGCGCCGGCTTCAGCGCCGCGCAGCTCGCCATGCTGCTGTCCGGACCGGCGGACGTCGTGCTGGTCGATGCGCGGCTCGATCGTCAGGGGGCGCTTTCGCCGCTCGCGGCCCAGGCGCACGACGTGATGATCGTCACACGCGTGGCGGCCAGCGCGATTACGGAAGCGTATGCCTGCATGAAGCGCTTGCACTTCGAACACGCGATCGCGCAGTTCCGCGTGCTCGTCAATCACGTGTCCAGCCTCGCCGATGCGCAAACGACCTTCGAGAACCTGGCCGAAGTGGCGGCGCGGTATCTGACGGTCTCGATCGAGGATGCCGGCTGTGTGGCGGCCGATCCGCTGATGGAGCGGTCGCTCGAACTGGGCCGGTGCGTCGTCGACGCGTTCCCGTCGGCTCAGTCGGCGCGGGACTATCGGCACGTTGCCGCGGAAATGCTGTATTGGCCGATGCGCCCGGCGATGTCCTCGCCGCGGCCGGAAGTCACGGTGCGCTCGGCCATGCCGGCGTCGGCGCTTGCCGACGCGGCGGTCGCCGATCGCCAACATGCTTGAAACGTTAGGGACAAGGAGAAGGGGACCCTCGATGTACAACGCTCAAGGGAAAATGTCCCAGACGGATGTATTGACGCAATACGCGCCGCTTGTACGCAGGCTGGGTTTGCAACTCGTGGCGAAGATGCCGGCGAGCGTCGATCTGGACGACCTGATTCAGGCCGGCATGATCGGCTTGCTCGATGCGGCGAGCCGCTACAAGGAAGACCAGGGCGCGCAGTTCGAAACGTATGCGAGCCAGCGCATTCGCGGCGCGATGCTCGACGAGCTGCGCAACAACGACTGGTTGCCGCGCAGCTTGCGTAAGACATCTCGCGAAGTCGAATCGGCTGTGCATCAGGTCGAGCAGCGGCTCGGCCGGTCCGCCAGCGAGACGGAAGTGGCCGACCATCTGCAGATGCCGCTCGACAACTATCAGTCGATGCTGCAGGATCTGCACGGCAGCCAGCTGATCTACTACGAAGATTTCGACCGCTCGGCGGACGACGAACCGTTCCTCGATCGCTACTGCGTCGACCATACGGATCCGTTGTCGGCACTGCTCGACGATAGCCTGCGCGCGGCGCTCGTCGAAGCGATCGAGAAGCTGCCCGAGCGCGAAAAGCTGTTGATGTCGCTGTACTACGAGCGCGGGATGAACCTGCGCGAGATCGGCGCGGTGATGGAAGTGAGCGAATCGCGCGTCTGCCAGCTGCATAGCCAGGCGGTGGCGCGCCTGCGTGCGAAGCTGCGCGAAATGGCTTGGGCCAGTGTCGATTGAAGTCGGTCGGTGCCGGCTCATGTCGTTGAAAGCATCATGAACCCATCGGCCGCGGCGTTCGCCTGCCGGCCCCACGCGTGAGGCGTGAAAGCGATCGACCCGCGGCGATGCATGCATCGCGCACGTCCGATCGAGCCTCGCGTTAAGATCTCCCGCATTGCCGCCTTCACATTGGGCGGTGCTTGCCTCGGGAGCATGTCATGCCTGTCACGGGCTTCAGCCACTACAACTTGCGTGCCGATCGGGCGACGCTCGATGTCCTACGCGATTTTTACGTCGACGTCGTCGGGCTGCGCCCGGGTTTTCGTCCGCCGTTCGATAGCTTCGGCTATTGGCTCTATGCCGGCGAGCAAGCCGTATTGCATTTATCCGAAGCCGGTCCGCACGAGCGGCATTTGCCGCATGTGGATGGCACATTCGATCACGTGGCATTCGAGTCGTTCGACCTGCCGGGGTTCGAGGCGCATCTGAAGGCGTGCGGTATCGAGTTTCGGCGTGGGCATGTGCCGCAGGTGGATGTCTGGCAGTTGTTTTTTTCGGATCCCGCCGGCAATGGCGTCGAGCTCAATTTTGCCGGTGGCGAGGGACGATAAGCGATGAGGTCGAGTTCCCCGCTCACCGCGCTTTCGGCGAATGCCGCGCTCCTGATCATCGACATGCAAAACGGCATCAACCGGCCGGCGCTCGGCAGGCGCAACAATCCCGATGCCGAACGCAATATCGGGTTCTTGCTCGATGCCTGGCGAAGTGCGGGCAGGCCGATCGTCCATGTCCGCCATATTTCCCGCTCGCCGGAGTCGATCTTTTGGCCGGGGCAAAGCGGCGCCGAATTTCAGCCACGCTTTACGCCCTTGGCGGGTGAGCATGTGATCGAAAAGAACGTTCCGGATGCCTTCGCGCAGACGGGGCTGGAGCGCTGGCTGCATGTGCGGGGGATCGGGCAAGTCGTGATAGTCGGTGTCATCACGAACAATTCCGTCGAGGCGACGGCGCGAAGTGCGGGGAATTTGGGATTCGATGCGATCGTCGCGTCGGACGCCGCGTTCACGTTCGATCTGCGCGATTTAAACGGACGGTTATGGCCGGCCGAGGACGTGCACGCCCTGTCGCTGGCGAATATCGCGATGGATTATGCGGCCGTGCGGACGACGAAGGAGATTGTAGGCGCGGTCGAACCTATCGAGCGGCGTTCCCTCATCTAGACGGAGCACCAACGATCCGGTCCCGGTGCGGGCAATCCGTCACGCCATCACTTCGTGCTGAATCGCGCGCTCGATGAATTGGTTCAGGCTGATACCTTCGGCTGCGGCCGCCTCTACGGCGCGCGCATGCAGATCTGGAGCAATGCGCGCATTGAAGCGCCCGGAAAAATGGCGAATCGGTTCGATGCCGTTTTCCTTGCAGACTTCAAGAAACGCGGCCAACGATTTTGCGCCTTCGACCTTAGTTACCGCGGGCGTCGGCGAGGCGACTTAAACCGTCGCCATCCGCCCATCCGGCCCATACACGCTGGCCGAGTGGCGCGACGTCGCGCCGCGCAAGATTGCCAGCGCGTTCTGGTTGTAATTCATCCGGATGCGGATCATGAGCCCATTCGTGGCATTCGCGCGGCGAGCACGTTGCACGACGGCCTGCAGCAGCTGCCATTGCTTGGCGAGCCGTGCATCGTCCGAGATCGCGAGTTCCATGCCCTTCCAGCCGGCAGGCAAGCCCATCTGGCGCAACTGAGCATCACGCACTTTTTCGAGCGAAGCCAGTTTTTCCGTGAGTTCGGTCTTCTGTTCGACGATGCCGGGCAGCGTCTCGAGCGGCGATACCGCGGCGAGCGCCTTCTCCTCGTACATCAACAGGGACGCGAACG
>NZ_JBQCDN010000129.1:0-7675 GCF_051961175.1 Trinickia sp.
GAATCGTCATAGCCCGCGATACGAAAAAACACATACATCGCACCGCCCGCCTCAGGGACCTCTACGCCGGGAAGCTTTCGAAGCGCATTCGACAGCAACGCCCGCGTCTCCGACAGCCGCGCCCTGAGCCGCGCGACTTCCGGCTCGCCCCGCTGCAATGCCACCGCTGCCGCGCGCTGCACCGGCTCGAATATGCACGAGAAGTTGTATTCGATGACCTTGGCCAAGTCCGCCGTGAGTTCGCGCGGCACGACCATCCAGCCGGCGCGCCAGCCCGTCATCGACCAAGCCTTCGAGAAGCTGTTGACCGAGATAATCCGGTCGCCCTCTTCGTAGCGCTTGAGAAACGATGGCGCCGAACGTCGCGTCGGATCGTAGACCAACCGCTCGTACACGTCGTCGCACAGGATCCAGATGCCATGCTTGCGGCAGTGTTGCAACACGACGTCGATGCTTTGCTCGTCGATCGTCCAGCCGGTGGGATTATTGGGCGAATTGACGATCAATGCGCGGGTTCCGGGCGTCAATGCGTCCAATAGCCGATCCAGGTCGAGCGTCCATCGGCCCTCGCGCACGCTCAGTGGCACCCGCTCGACCTGAGCGCCAAGAATCTTCGGGATCTCACACACGTTGGGCCAGAGCGGCGTGATCGCGACAACACGATCCTGCGCGGATAAAAGCAGTTCGGACGCGATCATCAAGCCCGTTACGCCCGAACTGATCGCGGCGATGCGATCCGCCTCGATCTCCCGGCCGTGCAGCTCCGAAAGATAGGTGGCGATACTTTCCCGCAAGTACGGCCGCCCGAGATTCTGAGAGTAAAACGTCTCTCCTTGTTCCAACGAACGCGCGGCTTCCTCGCGAATGAAGCTGGGCGTTGCCGTGTCCGACTCCCCGAACCAAAACGGCAAGACATCCGTTCGGCCCATGCCGCTGTTAGAGACTTCTCGAATCAGCGATCCGGCCAGTTCTCGAATCGAGGCTCTGGCTTCAATGGGGTAGGTGCGGCTGTCGGGCATGGCGCGTCTCGATAGGTCCTGATCGGGCGACCGTGCGCACACGGGTACTCGATCCGAGTTTTAGATGGCTTGTATTCTGACGCCGTTTTGATGAAGCCGCCGCCGAAACGGGCCGCGCTTTGCCGGTGCTCGCCGCGGCACACCGCAGCATCGCCGAGGCGGTCAGAAAAATGGATTGGCCAACCGGGATGCGTCGGCGATCGCGAAATTCCCGATCGACGGGCGGCACGAATAACGGCCGATCGCCGCTCGTCCATCCATTCGATACATGATTGACAATTACCATGTTGTATAACAACAATACCCGCACTTAGGTCGAGGCACCCGTCCCGCCACGTCAGCCTCGGCGCCCAATCTTCAAGACTCGCCGGGTGCAGCACTCGGCGAACGGCAACGGAATCGCAATGACCGACGATCGAGGAACGACGCAGCCGCATCGCCTGGAGCCTCACCGCGCACGGCGCTGCGCCGTCGGCGAAAGCCCTGTCTGGCGGGCGTCGCAGCAAGCGCTGTACTGGGTGGATATTCCGGCGCAAACGCTCGTGCGCTACGAGCTGACGCGGGCACGCCGCACCGAATGGCGACTGCCCGAGCGCGTCGGCTGTATCGCATTCGACCGCAGCGGTACAGTACTGGGAGCACTGGAGACGGGGCTGTTCGCGGTCGAACTGCATGAGCCGTCGGCCGATGCGGCTCGCGCCGAACCATCACACGCACACCATGGCACGACGACGATACGCCGCCTGGCACAAGTCGAGCACGATGCCGAGCGCATGCGCTTCAACGACGGCCGGTGCGATCGTCAGGGCCGCTTCTGGGCCGGCACAATGGTGCAGGACGCCACCACCCCTCAACCCGCGGGCAAGCTTTATCGGTACGACGCACATTCGGGTCTGTCCGCACCGATCGTCGACGGCCTATGCACGCAAAACGGCTTGGCCTGGTCCCCCGACGGACGCACGATGTATCTCTCCGATTCGCACCCGTCGAGCCGGCTCGTTTGGGCCTTCGATTACGACATCGACGACGGCGTCCCCACGAACCGGCGCGTCTTCGCCGATCTGAACAACCACGCGGGCCGCCCCGATGGCGCCGCGATCGACGCCGACGGTTGCTACTGGACCTGCGCCAACGATGCGGGCCTCTTGCTGCGCTTTACACCGGAAGGCCGGCTCGACCGCCAACTCGCATTGCCCGCATCCAAGCCATCGATGTGCGCGTTTGGCGGCCCCGGCTTCGACACACTGTTCGTGACAACGATCTGCCCCGCTACGGTGGGCGAGCACGACGGCTTCGTCTTCGCGTTGACGCCCGGCGTACGGGGCCTGCCTGAGCCGGAGTTCGCCGGAGCACTGTAGCTGCCCCGCCCGCGCGCTTTGCTTACCGCGATGGCGAGCCACGCGCCGCGCAACCACAGCCGATCAGCGGCATCCGATGTGCGACCGTCGAGCGCCACCGGCAGCACGAATGAAGCATGATCGGCCACCACACTATGATTTACAACCTGCCGTGACTTACAATTGGCCACACTCCTGACAACTCATCGCAGATCCCCTCAAATGGCCGAGCAGAAGGCGCCGCGCATGCCGGCGCGCATATACAGCGACATCCTCAATCGCATCATCGACGGCGAATACAAGGAGGGGGAACGGCTGCCCACCGAACACGCGCTGGCGGAACGGTTCGCGACTTCAAGGCCGACCGTGCGCGAAGCGCTCGCGCAATTGCGCGCGGACGGCATCATCGCCACGCGTCACGGCTCGGGCACAACCGTCGTGCGGCGCCCCGATCCGGACGTGCGCCGCTTCGCGCCGCTCGAGACGTTGTCGGATATTCGACGCTGCTACGAGTACCGCGCCGTGATCGAATCCGGGGCGGCCGCCCTCGCCGCTGAAAAGGCCGACGACGAAGACATCGCCGCGATTCGCCACGAATGGGACAACCTGCAAACGATCGTCGAGACGTCGGGCATCGGCGCAAAGGACGACTTCGCGTTCCATCTCGCCGTCGCGCGGGCATCGAAGAATCAATTTTTTGTGGCAGGGCTCTCGTCGATTCAAGAGCAGATGGTCTTCAGCATGAACTTGTCGCGTAACCTGTCGCTCGTGAAGTCGATCGAGCGCCAGCGGCTCGTTCAGCAGGAGCACCTGGAAGTGCTCGAGGCGATCCAACAGCGCGATCCGGCGCGCGCGACCCGCGCCATGCGCGATCACCTGGAACGTGCACTGAGCCGCATGTTCGGTTCCTGACGCCCACGCCCACCGCACTTGCTTGACAACTTGTAAAATATCGCCGACGATGTCTTACATGGTCGGCGGTGGGGTGCGTGTCCCTGCCTAGCGGCGCGCGCCAAACGCACTGCTCGTCGGCCTTTCGCGTTCCAAGCGATCGGCATCGTCGTCCGGTCCGGCAGGACGCTCGCTCCCCCACGAGACATGCAATGACGAAACTCTGCGCGAACCTCACGATGCTGTTCGGCGAGGTCGATTTTCTGGACCGCTTCGCCCAAGCGGCCCATGCCGGCTTCAAAGGCGTCGAGTTCCTGTTCCCTTATGCCTACGACAAGCACGAGCTCGCCGAGCAGTTGCACCGGCACGGCCTCACGCAAGTGCTGCATAACCTGCCGGCTGGCGACTGGGCGGGCGGAGAACGCGGCATCGCCTGTCTGCCCGATCGGGTCGGCGAATTCCAGGACGGTGTCGGCACGGCCATCGACTATGCGCAGGCACTGGGCTGCAAACAATTGAACGTGCTGGCCGGCATCGCCCCGGCGGGCGTAGCCGCCGATACGGTGTACGAGACGTTCGTCTCCAACGTGAAGTTCGCCGCGCAAGCGCTGGCTGCTGCAGGCATCCGCCTGTTGATCGAGCCGATCAACACGTTCGATATCCCCGGCTTTTACGTCAACCGCACGCATCAAGCGCTCGATCTGATTGAGCGCAGCGGCAGCGATAACGTGTTCTTGCAGTACGACATCTATCACATGCAGCGGATGGAGGGCGAACTGGCCGCAACGATCGAACGGCATCTGCCGCGGATCGCCCATATGCAGCTCGCCGACAACCCCGGCCGCCATGAGCCCGGTACCGGCGAAATCCACTATCCGTTCCTCTTCGCCCATCTCGAGAAGATCGGCTACGACGGTTGGATCGGTTGCGAATACAAGCCCGCCACGACGACGGCTGCCGGGCTCGGCTGGACTGCCGACTATCTCTGAGCGAGCTCGCGAAGGAAGCGAAAGGCAGCAGTTCGCTGGCCGTCGCGGCTCCGACGCTCACCGAGAAGCTGCACCTTTCCATCATCGTCGGCGCGATCATTGCATGGAAGCTGATCGCACCCAACACGTCGCCGGGCCTGTGCCCGGAATGGCTCGAAGCGCATGGCGCACTGACCGCTTGATGGGCATTCCCCTCTCTGAACCTTCGACAAGGATTCGTATCGTGAAGAAAGTTGCATTGACCGGTGCGGCTGGCCAACTCGGCCGCGTATTGCGTAAGGCGCTGCTCGAGCGCGGCGTCGACCTGAGATCCGCAGCCGGCTCCCAACCGCTCGAGCCGATCGTGGCAGGCGAAGATGTCATGCATGGCGACCTGCGGGACGCCGCCGTCGTCGATCGGCTGCTTGCGGGCGTCGACGTCCTGATCCACATGGCCGGAACGAGCGTGGAACGGCCGCTGCCCGAGATCATCGAAAACAATTTGCGCGCGCTCGTCGAAGTGTATGACGGCGCGCGCCGCCACGGCGTAAAGCGCGTTGTCTTCGCCAGCTCGAATCATGCGATCGGTATGCATCCGGTCGAATCGAAACTTGGCGTTGACTGCGAGTTTCGTCCTGACGGCTTCTACGGCCTCAGCAAAATGTGGGGCGAAGGGCTCGCTCGCCTCTACTGGGACAAGCACGGTATCGAGAGCGTCTGCATCCGGATCGGCAGCTGCGTCGAAAAGCCGACCGAGTTCCGCCACCTGAGCACCTGGCTCGGCTTCGACGATCTGCTCCAGCTGATCGATCGTTCGATCCACGCGCCCGATCTCGGCTTTGAGGTCGTATGGGGCGTATCGGCGAACACGCGCAGCTACTGGGACAACTCGGGTGCGGCACGCCTCGGCTATCAACCGCGACAAAACGCGGAAGACTACGCAGCCGCGATTCTTGCCAAGTCGAACCCGATCAGCGCGATCGGCCAGCGCTTTCAAGGCGGCAGCTTCGCGAGCTTCGATTTTTCGCGGCAAGATATCAGCCCGGAAACGCGCTGATCAAGCCTCGTCCGATCCGACCCGGAGCCACCGATGAACGTCCCTGACAATCGCTTCAAGCGCGCACTCGCGGCGCGCGAACAACAGATCGGCCTGTGGTCCAGCCTTGCGAGTGCGATGTCGGTGGAATTGCTCGCCGCCGCCGGCTTCGATTGGCTCCTCCTCGACATGGAACACGCACCGAACGAAGTGCCGATGGTATGCGGGCAGTTGCAAGCGATGGCGGCATCCGGCACGCATCCCATCGTGCGCCCGCCCTGGAACGACATGGTGACGATCAAGCGCGTGCTGGATATCGGCGCGCAGACGTTATTGATTCCTTACGTCGAAACCGAAGCGCAGGCGCGCGATGCCGTCGCGTTCACGCGCTATCCGCCCGAGGGTGTGCGCGGCTATGCATCGTCGCCCCGTGCGTCCGGTTACGGCCGGATCGCCGATTATGCGAAGCACTGCGCGCGCGAGCTCTGCGTACTCGTGCAAGTGGAGAGCCGCCTGGGGCTCGACAATCTCGAACGCATCGCCGCGGTGGACGGCATCGACGGCGTGTTCATCGGGCCGGGCGATCTTGCGGCCGCACTCGGCCATACCGGTGAGATCGGGCATCCCGAGGTGCAAGCGACAATCGAAGAGACCATCCGCCGCATCGTCGCGACGGGCAAGCCTGCCGGCATCCTCACGCCGAACGAGGCATTGGCGCGCCGCTACATCGAATTGGGTTGCCTGTTCACGGCGGTGGGATCGGACATCGGCATTCTCGGACGCGGCGCCGAACAACTCGCCGCGCGCTTCAAAGACGGCCGTTGATGCGTTGATGCGTCGATGCACGGCCGACGGCCGACGGGCGATTCAGTCGGCATTCATCGCACTCCCGGGCACGCTTCCTGATCCGTACTTGCCAGCTGAGCGCCCGGCCCCATCAGGTCGGGTGAGGAGTTACCCCCTCAGCCCGCCCACACCACCGTTCGCGCGGTTCCGCATACGGCGGTTCAATTGATACGCTGAAGGCGATCCACGGTTTCGCGGATCGAGATCAGTCCCCGCACCTCGAAGTACTTATTTCCCGCCGTCAAAAGACCGGATGGGAATTGATCAGGCTCGGCAACCAGGTCGAGAAATACGGGAAATACGTGACGATATTGATCGCGCTGAAGATCGCCAGGTAGTACGGCCAAGCGATTTTCGTCGTCTCGCCGATCGACACATCGCCGATCGCGCAGCCGATGAACTGCACCGATCCGATCGGCGGATGCACGAGCCCCAGCGAGCAGTTCAACAAGATCATGATCCCGAATTGCACGGGGCCCACGCCGTAATGCATCGCCATCGGCAGGAACAGCGGCGTCGTGATCAGGATGTGCGCGGCCATATCGACGAACGTGCCGAGGAACACTTGAATGATGTTGATATACAGCAGCATCAACCAAGGCACCGTCGTCGCATGCTCGAGCAGATGTTCGATCGCGTCGGGAATCTCGAGATACGCCATCTGGAAGCGCAGCATGTTCGACACGCCGATGAGCAGCAGCACGACGCCCGTCGTGCGCGTCGCGCGCGCAAGGCACACGCATAGCTTACGCAGCGTCAGCGTGCGATACACGGCTAGCGTCAGCACGAGCGAGTACGCCACCGCGATCGCCGCCGCCTCGGTGGCCGTCGCGATACCCTTGGCCACACACGTCAGAATGATCAGGATCACGTACAACCCTGGAATGGCACCGACGAACGACTTGGCGACCGCGCCCCATCCCGGAAACACCGGCAACTCCGAGCTGCCGTCCGAACGTACCGGAAACCGATAGCGGACGGCTTGCCAGTAGGCCGCGAGCAGCACGAAGCCCATTACCCACAGCACCGGCAACAAGCCCGAGAACAGCAGATCGCCGATCGATACGCCCGTCACCGAATGGCCCGCGACGATGCCCGTAATCCCCTGCGCCGCGAGCGCATAGATGATCATGTTGGTCGAAGTCGGCATCAACGCACCGGCGAGCGAGGCGTGCGTCGTGACGTTGACCGCATAGGCGGCGCTGTAGCCTTCGCGCTTCATCAGCGGAATGACGACGCCGCCCATCGCCGAGGTATCCGCCGTCGGCGAACCCGATACGCCGCCGAACAGCGTACAGGCAACGACATTTGCCATCCCGAGGCCGCCGCGGAAATGCCCGACGGTGGCTTGCGCGAAGCGCAGAATGCGATCCGCGATGCCGCCGTGCAACATCAGTTCGCCCGACAGGATGAAGAACGGCACGGCGAGAAACGAGAAGGCATTGATGCCTGACACCATCGACTGCATCGCGGTGGCAAGCGGCAGCCCTTCATAGAGATAGGTCAGCACGCAAGCGAGGCCGAGTCCGAACGAAACCGGCACGCCCAGTACGAGAAACACCAGAAAACTGGCGACAA
>NZ_JBQCDN010000130.1:0-8088 GCF_051961175.1 Trinickia sp.
CGCGCGCGGCCGGATCTCCGCGGGCTCGATCGGAGGATGCCGGGCGTGGAGGGGCTTACGGCGCTGCGCACGCTGCGCGCGACGGGCGACGACATCCCCGTGATAATGCTCACGGCGCGCGCCGACGACGTCGATCGTATCGTCGGGCTGGAGCTCGGCGCCGACGATTACCTCGGCAAACCGTTCAACCCGCGCGAACTGCTCGCGCGCGTGCAGGCGGTGCTGCGCCGGCGCCGTACGATTCCGTCGGCCGCCCCGGAGCAGCGTGAGCCATTCCCGTTCGGACGCTTCCAACTCGATTTCCAAGCGCGCACGCTCAATCTCGAGGGGCGCCCGCTGACGCTCTCGGGCAGCGAGTTCGCGCTTCTGAAGATTTTCGTGAATCACCCGATGCGTACGCTCACGCGCGAGCGGCTGCTCGAGTTGCTGCACGGGCCGGAGTACGACGGCACCGATCGCGGTATCGACGTGCAGGTCTGGCGGCTACGGCGCATCCTCGAATCGGACCCGTCCACGCCGCGCTTCATCCAAACCGTACGGGGCCGCGGCTATGTCTTCGTCCCCAACGGCGAACCGAATGCGGCGCCCAATTGATTCGCTGTTCGGCAGGCTCGCGCTGCTCGTCGTCGCGGTTCTGCTGATTTCGCACTTCGCCTGGTTCGTGCTGATCCGGGTCGAGCGCAGCCAGTCGCAGACGCGCTACGCCGTCGAAGAAGCCGCCTTCCTGGTGGACGCGGTGCGGCAGCACGTCGCCCGCACCCCCACCGTTCCGCTGCCGTCGCGTGTGCGGCTCGTCGATCCGTCCAGCGCGGAGGTGCCGCAGCCCGAGCAGGATTTGCCGCCGCCGCTGACGCGCTTCGCCGACGATGTCCGCGATCGCCTGCCGCCCGGCTCGCTCGTGCGCATCGGGCCGCCGCGCCGGCCGCCCACGCTGTGGGTGCACGAGGCGGCCGATCAAAACTGGATCGTGGTGCCGATGACGTCGCTGCATCCGCCGCGGCCGCGAGACCAGATGTTCGAATGGCTCGCCACCATCTTCTCGCTGGCGGTGATGTGCGCCCTGTTCGTCGCGTGGCGTTTGCAGCAGCCGCTGACGGCGCTCGCGCAAGCTGTCGTGCGTTTCGGGCGGGGGCAGAGCGTGCCGCCGCTCGCGGAGCGCGGCCCGCGCGAGCTACGCGAGCTGACGCACGGGTTCAACCAGATGGTGCGCGAGGTATCGCGCACGGAGCAAGACCGCGCCGTCATGCTCGCGGGCGTGGCTCATGATCTGAAGACGCCGCTCGCGCGGCTGCGCTTGCGGGCCGAGATGATGGAGGAGGCCAAGCTGCGGGACGGCGTCGTGCGCGACGTCGACGCGCTCGCCCACATCGTCGATCAATTCCTCGTCTTCGCCCACGACGGTTCCGACCGCAGCGAACCCGTCGAAGTCGACGAGCAATGCGCGCGCATCGCCCGCACCTATCGTGCCGTCGCGCCGGGCAGCCCCGCCATCCGCACCGAGCTGTCGGCCGGAGCGGGCTTTCTGTTGCCGACGGCGACACTGGAGCGAATCCTCTCGAACCTGCTCGACAATGCGCATGCCTACGGTGCGCCGCCCGTGGTGATTGCCACTGAACGCACGCAAGCGGGGTGCACGCTCTCCGTAAGCGACCACGGCCGCGGCATCGCACCGCAGGATCTTGTCAACGCAAGCCGGCCCTTCGTGCGGCTTGACCCGGCGCGCGGCGGCAACGGCCATAGCGGCCTGGGGCTCGCGATCGTCGAACGGCTCGTACGGCGACTGGGCGGGGTATGCGAAATCGGGAATGCGCCGGAAGGCGGCCTGCGCGTGGCGATGACGTTTCCGGCCGCCGCCATGACACGTCCGGCGCAGCAGTCAGCCGG
This sequence comes from Trinickia sp., assembly GCF_051961175.1. Classification (GTDB taxonomy): domain Bacteria; phylum Pseudomonadota; class Gammaproteobacteria; order Burkholderiales; family Burkholderiaceae; genus Trinickia. Next base: position 1,885 of record NZ_JBQCDN010000130.1, read on the forward strand.
CGCCTGGTAGCGCCCGGCCGCGGCAAGCCGCCCGGCGCAACGGGCTAGTGCCCTGTCCCGAATGTCATTCCGCGAACAGGGAATCGAGCGCGGCGGCCGCCTCGCTGTCTACCGTGTTGTACGTGACGCTGTTCGCCTCGAAGATGTAATGCGTCGTGTACTTGCCGAGCCGCGCGAGGATTTCCTCCTGGATCTCCTCCGGTTCGGTGTCGAGCTTCAAATACCATGAGGTGGACGACAGCCTGGTCTGGAACGCGCCGTATTCGGCCATGAGTTCATCGAAGGCCTTCGCATCCTGGTCGCGACAGACGATGACCAGATTTCCTTTCATGCGCATCTCCCTTGTCGATCGGTAGGTTCACTCGCCACGAGAATTGATCATACCCGCTCTCGCCGAAGTATCGATCGTTCGCCTATTTTCCCTCGTGCCCAGGGCCGTCCGGCTCGCCCCGTGGGTTCCCCGCGACGCCGCTTCGCGGCATAATTTCACGTTTGTTCGCCGCCCGGGGCATTTTTCGCGCGGTCGGGTGCCTGCGTCGTCTTTTCCGTGACGAAAGGCTGCGATGAGCGATTTTCGTCGACGTACGCGCAACGAACGTTGCAATTCGATTGGAGGCGCCTGGCGCCTGCGCGGACGCTCAGGCCGATATCGAAGCCGGACTATGCGGCGCATGCGCATCGATCGGCGCGCCCGGTGCGAATTTTGTGGCCCGCGCGGTTGTGCCTGAAACATAGGTTGTAGTAGTGTCGTGCCGTCGAAAGGGCGGCAAGGGCCGGCAGCCAGGACGGACGGCCCAGCAGTCAACGATTCGCGCCAAAAAACGCATCACCGCAACCATACGCTCGTCATGCTTGTATTCCGTGTCTCGGATCGTTCCGCCGTCCCGTGCGTGTACCGCCGCGCCAGTTTGCCGGCGCTGCCCGGCTGTGCAGCGGGCCTGCTCCTCTCCGCTCATCGCTCGCCGCCGTGCGTGAAGGGGGCCTGATGGATTTCGGCTTCAACCTGAACCGCACAGCGAACGCTTCGGCGTGGCGGCTGGCGCCCAACCGCTGGGATTTCGTCGCGTTCCCGCTGATCATCTGCGCGATCGCGATGGCCGCGATCGGCTTCCACCAGACGATGGCGCCGATCTCGACGCTGAAGACGCAAGTCATCTCGCTGAATCCGGCGATGCTGCCCGAGTACGCCCTGCGCACGACGCTGCGCATGCTCGCCGCCATGGTCGCATCGCTCGTCTTCACGCTCGTGTACGGCACATTGGCCGCCAAGAGCCGGCGTGCGGGCATGGTCCTCGTGCCGATCCTGGACATTCTGCAATCGGTGCCGGTGCTCGGCTATATCTCATTCACCGTCACCTTCTTCCTCGCGCTGTTTCCGGCGCGCGTGCTCGGCGCCGAGCTCGCGGCGATCTTCGCGATCTTCACAAGCCAGGCGTGGAACATGACCTTCAGCTTCTACCAGTCGCTGCGCACGGTGCCGCGCGACCTGGACGAAGTGTCGCGGGGCTTTCACCTCACGGCCTGGCAGCGCTTCTGGAAGCTCGAAGTGCCGTTCTCGATGCCGGGCCTGATCTGGAACATGATGATGTCGATGTCGGGCGGCTGGTTCTTCGTCGTGGCATCCGAAGCGATCACCGTCGGCAACAACACGATCACACTGCCGGGGATCGGCGCGTATCTCGCGCAAGCGATCGCGGACAAAAACCTGACCGCCATCGGCTGGGTGATTCTGACGATGTCGGTCGTCATTTTGGCCTACGATCAATTGATGTTCCGTCCGCTTGTGGCATGGGCCGACAAGTTCCGGATGGAAACGACGAGCTCGGGCGACGCGCCGGAATCGTGGCTGCTCGACCTCGTGCGCCGCACGCGGCTCATCCATCTGCTGCTCGTGCCCGCAGGCTGGGTCTTCGCCAAGCTCGCGCGTCTGCCGTTGCGTCTGCCGCGCGTGGATACCGCCACCTTCGCGCGCCTGGCGAAGGGCGATAAGCGCTCGCTGGCCGGCGATATCGTCTGGGGCGTGCTCGTGCTGGTGGGTACTGTCTACGTTGTTTGGCGCGTCGTGGCTTATGTGCGGACGGGCGTCACCGGCGCCGACGTGGGCCACGTCCTTGTCCTCGGCTTCATCACGTTGGCGCGCGTCGTCGTGCTGATCGCGCTTTCGTCGCTGATCTGGGTGCCGATCGGCGTGAAAATCGGCCTCAAGCCCGCCCTGGCCGAGAAGGCGCAGCCGATTGCCCAGTTCCTCGCCGCTTTTCCGGCGAATCTGCTGTTTCCCGTCTTTGTGATCGCCATCGTGCGGTTCCATCTGAATGCCGATATCTGGCTGTCGCCGCTCATCGTGCTCGGAACGCAGTGGTATATCCTGTTCAACGTCATCGCGGGCACGACGGCCTATCCGAACGACTACCGCGAAGCGGCGACGAACTTTCGCATCCGCGGCTGGCAGTGGTGGCGTCAGGCCATGTTGCCCGGCATCTTCCCGTACTACGTGACGGGGGCGATCACGGCATCGGGCGGTGCGTGGAACGCGAGCATCGTGTCGGAATTCGTGCAGTGGGGCGATACGAAGGTGGCGGCGCACGGGCTCGGCGCCTATATCGCGCAATACACGGCAGCCGGCGATTTCCCGACGATCATTCTCGGCGTTGCCGTCATGTCGCTGTTCGTGACGTTGTTCAACCGTCTGCTGTGGCGTCCGCTGTTCGCCTATGCGGAAGCGAAGCTGCGGCTCGACTGATTCACGCCGTCCAGGCGCGCCGCTGGCGGCGGTGCGCCGACCGAATGCTCAATTCAAGAGTGAAGCGCAATGCAAAATCCCAAAGCTGACTTAAGCGCCGCGCCGTTCGCCGCGACGGCCGCGGCCGCCCCGCGTACGGGTGAGGAAGTCCTCAACGTCAAGGGCGTGCGCCGCGGCTTTTCCAAGGCGCAGGGCGAGCTGCTCGTGCTCGACGATGTCAATCTTTCGCTGCGCGAAGGCGAGATTGTCGGGCTGCTCGGGCGTTCGGGTTCAGGTAAATCGACATTGCTGCGTATCATCGCGGGCCTCATCGAGCCGACCGCCGGCGAAGTGAGCTACCTGGGCGAGCCGCTATCGGGTCCCGCCGAGGGCGTGGCAATGGTGTTTCAAACGTTCGCGCTGTTCCCCTGGCTGACGGTCCTGCAAAACGTGGAAGCAGGGCTCGAAGCGCTGGGCGTCGGGGCGCGCGAGCGGCGCGAGCGTGCGCTCGCGGCGATCGACCTCATCGGTCTCGACGGCTTCGAAAACGCCTATCCGCGCGAGCTGTCGGGCGGGATGCGCCAGCGCGTGGGTTTTGCGCGCGCGCTGGTTGTAGACCCGACGCTGCTCCTCATGGACGAGCCCTTTTCGGCGCTCGACGTGCTGACGGCCGAAACGCTGCGCACCGATCTGCTCGATCTGTGGACGCAGCGGCGCATGCCGATCAAATCGGTGCTGATCGTCACGCACAATATCGAAGAAGCGGTGTTCATGTGCGATCGGATCCTCGTGCTCGCGTCGAACCCGGGCCGCGTGCTGGCGGAGATCAAGGTGCCGTTCGCACATCCGCGCAACCGGCTCGATCCGGCCTTCCGGCGGCTGGTTGACGAGATCTACGCGAAGATGACGGCCCGCCGCACCGACGAAGCGACGAAGAAGGGTCTCGAACTCGGCAGCTGGCTGCCCAGCGTGTCGACGAACTTGATGGCGGGCTTGATCGAAACGCTGGCCGCCCCGCCGTACCATGGGCGAGCGGACATGCCGGAAATCGCGCGCTCGCTGCATCTCGAAGTCGACGATCTGTTCCCGATCGCGGAAGTGCTCCAGCACCTCGGTTTTGCCGACGTGCGCGAAGGCGACATCTTCCTCACGCCGCCGGCGCGCGTATTCGCCGAATTCGGCACGCAAGAGCGCAAGATGATGTTCGCCGAGCATCTGCTGCGGCACGTACCGCTTGCGGCGCGAATCAAGAAGGTGCTCAACGAGCGGCCCGGCCACCGCGCGCCGCGCGTGCGCTTCGAGCAGGAACTCGAGGATTTTCTATCGGACAGCGCCGCCGAAGAAACGCTCGACGCCGTCATCAACTGGGGCCGTTACGGCGAGATCTTCTCGTACAACGACCAGACCGAAATCTTCAGCCTCGAAGACGTCGAGTCGTAAGCTCGCAAGCGGCTAGGCGAGCGAGCCTATCGATTGCATCGGCCGCATCGGGCTGCTGAATGCGCCGCACACGTCTCCTCCCCCGGGGCGTATGCGGCGCGTTTGTTTTTACGCCTCCGATGCGTCGGCGTCGCTTTCGTCCTCGTAGGCGCCTAGGCGGTTATAGAGCGTCTTCAAGCTCACCCCCAACGCCTTTGCCGCCCGGCGCTTGTCTCCGCCGCAATGCTTGAGCGTGCCGAGGATAATCTGCCGTTGCGCTTCGGCCAGCGGCGTGCCAACCCAAATGCTCATCGCATCGCCCTGCGTGACGGCCTTCTTCGAGCGCGCGGCAAGCCGAGGATGCTCGATCTCGACCGCTTTCTCCGCGAGAATGAAGGCCCGATACACGCTGTTCTTCAATTCGCGCACGTTGCCGGGCCACGAGTAGGTGCGCAGCGTTTCCCTCGCCCGTTTGCTGAACGCTTTGTGGGTCCCTTCTTGCGCGTTCAGTTCGGCGAGAAAGTGCTGGGCGAGCAATTCGCGATCGCCTTCTCGTTCGCGCAGCGGCGGCGCGCGCAACGGAAACACGGCGAGCCGATACATCAAGTCCTCGCGCAAGCCGTTTTCCTTCACGGCCACGAGCGGATCGCGATTCGTCGCGGCGATGACGCGCACGTCGCTGTGCAGCAGCTCGTTCCCGCCAACGCGATAGAACGTTCCTGTTTCGAGCGCGCGCAGTAGCTTGACTTGGCGAACCGGCATCATCTCGGTGATTTCGTCGAGGAACAGCGTGCCGCCGTTCGCATGCTCGAAGTAACCGGCGCGGCCCTGCACGGCACCGGTAAAGCTGCCACGTTCATGACCGAACAATTCCGCTTCGAGCAGGCTGTCCGGAATGGCGCCGCAGTTGACCGCGACGAACGGGCCGCTCTTGCGCGAGCTGCGATCGTGGATCGTGCGCGCGATGAGTTCCTTGCCGGTGCCGGATTCGCCGACCACCAGCACCGTCGCGTCGGTGGACGCGACGCGCTCGATTTGTTCGTACAGCTCCAGCATCGACGGCGAGGAGCCGTAGAGCATGCCGTACGATTCGAGCCCCGCCGCGTCGCGTGCGAGGCTTGCTGCGAATCGTGCCGCTGCGTCTCGGTCCGGCGCCGCGGCTGGCGTTTCAACATCGGTAGACTCGGGCATGTGATTGCAGTCCATGGAGCGCCGCCGCTTGGAAGAAGTGGCGCGACCTTCCTTCGGCGGCGATGCGCGTAGCGAGTTCCAAAAGAGTATTTAACCATGCAACGTGGGCTGCACGCACCCGCGTCGTGCGGCATGCCGGGCACGAAAACTGCGGCTGGCCGAATTCGGGCGGTGTGCGGAACTTGGCGGGTCCGGATCGATCCCAAGAGAATCCGGGCGGCACGCGAGCGCCGCTTCACCTTGCATTCGTCAATAAACCGAGCAATGCCAGGGGGATCTTATGGCTCGTCCTAAAATCGGCATTTTTGGCGCGCTCGTCGCGGTTGGCGGCGTTATCGCTTGGCGCTGGGCGCAAAAGCATCGCGCTTCGCAGGCGCGGCTCGCTGGCGAGCTGAGCCGGTGGGAGGGCGAAGGCGGCGCGGTGGTCGCCGGCGCGCCCGCCACGCCGGCGATGTCCGACAGCGGTCCCGGGCGCGATGTCATGCCCAACGGTGCGGGCCACGGCGCTTTCGGACGCATCGGCGGTACGCGCGACGCGTGGATCTTCCCTCACGGGCATAGCTGACGCCGCTTTCCGCGCGCGGTGGTACCGAGGGCGCCGCCGGCTGGGCGGCGCCCGTTTTACATGGGGTGTACCGAATGGCTCGCGCGACTCGTCTCGTCTAGGCACAATATCGCCACGAGCCGCGCAGGCGGCCCGGGCTCGCGCCGCGCGCCGGGGTATGCCCCTCTTTCAACTTATTCATCTACTGACCAGCGAACACGATGCCACATGTGCTGATAGTCGACGACGACCCCGAAACCCGCGAAGCGCTCGTATCGATCATTGCCGCCGACGGCTTGACGACCGCGACGGCCGGCGATTTGCGCGAGGC